>DATHWC010000429.1:0-28694 GCA_035460985.1 Lunatimonas sp. | reverse complement strand
AATAGCTCCAATAGACCGAGCGACGTTAAAGAATGAGCTTAACCAAGAGAGATTTTTACGTTACGTCAATAATGGAGAAAATGAAATATACCTGGTAAATCACCATAACGCTCCACATGTCATGCAGGAGATAGGAAGATTGCGGGAAGTTTCCTTTCGTGCAGCAGGAGGTGGTACGGGGTTACCTTTCGATATTGACGACAATGATACCTGCGAGAAATGCTACGAGCAATTAGTAGCATGGAATCCCGAGGATGAAGAAATTATTGCGGGATATCGCTTAATTAAATGTTCCGAAGCAGGAGTCGATGGCCAAGGTATCCTGAACTTGTCTACTGCCCATCTGTTTAAATTTTCCGAAAAATTCATCAGAGACTATCTTCCGTACACAATCGAGCTCGGTAGGTCCTGGGTTCAACCGCGGTATCAGCCAAGTTTGGACAATCGAAAAGGCCTCTTTTCCTTGGACAACCTGTGGGATGGACTTGGTGCTGTAGTTATGATCAATCCGGAAATCAAGTTTTTATTTGGAAAGGTAACGATGTATCCCCACTACAACCAAGAAGCGAGAGATATATTGTTGTATTTTATGAACCATTACTTTCCTGACAAAGAAAAGCTGGTGGAGCCTATGGTAAGGTTGGATTATAAAGGCGACTTGCTTGCAATCAAGGGAATGTTTGACGGCCTTTCTTATAAAGAGGGGTATAAGCTGTTAAATTCTAAAGTTAGGGGATTGGGAGAAAACATTCCCCCGCTCATCAACACGTATATGAACCTTTCTTCAACGATGAAAACTTTCGGCACCGCTATGAATTATGAATTTGGTGCTGTCGAAGAGACCGGAATTCTGTTGACAATAGCCGATATATATGACACAAAGAAACACCGCCATTTGGATACTTTTGAACGAGACAGGTATTACGACAAAAAAAAGGTATAGTGGTTCAATCAAGTGGGTTATTCCCCAATATTCGGTATAACATGGTGGCAAAGGCAGAATTGGGAAAAACCGGTTTAATGATTCCCTCCATAGTATTTGGAAGTAGTGATTTGGGAAATCTCTACAGGGCCATGCCATTGGAGGAAAAGTGTGGAATTATTAAAAAGTGTATAGACCTGACGCTGCCGAATACCGTTTTTGATTCTGCCGGGAAATATGGTGCAGGGCTTGCTTTGGAGGTTTTGGGAGAATGCTTGCATCAACTGGAAATTCCTGCCGATACAATAATCATCAGCAACAAATTGGGATGGGTCAGAAGTCCCCTGATTGGACCTGAGCCAACTTTTGAGCCCGGGGTGTGGAAAGATATCCGCCACGATGCCGTTCAACGGATAAGTTATGACGGTATTTTGGCTTGTTTTGAGGAAGGTAATCAATTGCTCAAACACTATGTGCCCCAATTGGTTTCCGTCCACGATCCAGACGAATACTTGGCAGCGGCAAAGGATCCGGCGGAGGAGGAGAGGCGATTTGATGATATTTTGGAAGCGTATAGAGCTCTGCATGATTTGAAAAAGCAGGGGTTGGTCGCCGGGATAGGTGTTGGAGTCAAAGACTGGCGGGTTATACCCCGTATTTACGACCAGGTAGACTTGGATTGGGTAATGATTGCCAATAGCCTTACGGTTTACCACCATCCCCAGCCATTACTTGACTTTATAGAACACCTTCGAGTTCAGCAAGTAGGGATTATCAATGCCGCTGTTTTTCAGGGCGGGTTTTTAGTGGGGGGAGACCACTTTAATTACCGTCCAATACGTCCGGATACCCCAGAAAATATCACCTTGTTAAATTGGCGAAAGTCATTTTTTGATGTATGCCAATCATTTGGGATCACCCCATCCCATGCCTGTATACAGTTTGGTCTTTCCGTACCGGGTGTGTCTAGCGTGGCACTGAGCACTGCGGACCAGGATAAAGTTGCCGAAAATTTTAGGGCTACAAGGGAACGTATTTCTCCCGAATTTTGGGAGGAAATGAAAAATCGCAAGTTAATATCCAACATAAGCTTTCTGTAAACCATTTACCTCCAAATAAACCCATGTCCCAATCCAGCTCGTCAGCCAAACCCAGCCTTATTTCAAAGAGAGATTTCTGGCCCTTTCTTTTATTGACCTCGCTATTTGCCCTATGGGGTGTTGCGCACAACATGACTGATACCCTGTTGGCCGCGTTCAAACGCATTATGAGTATGACTGATTTCCAGACTTCCTGGATACAACTGGCATTTTACGGTTCCTATTTTTGCCTTGCCTTGCCCGCAGCACTTTTTATTCGAAAATACACCTACAAATCCGGGATTTTACTAGGTCTTGGACTTTTTGCCGCCGGCTCTTTATTGTTTTATCCCGCCGGTGTCACTATGTCCTACGGTTTTTTTCTCCTTGCATTGTACGTGTTGGCAGGTGGCCTTTCGATTTTAGAAACTGCTGCCAATCCTTATATTCTGGTAATCGGGCCGCAAGAAACGGCCACACAACGGCTTAATTTGGCACAGTCGTTTAACCCTATAGGTTCGGTAGTTGGCGTTTATCTGAGTAAGGTGTTTATCCTTTCCAATTTGAACACTGCCGAAGCTACAGATCGGTCAAGCATGAGTCCGGAAGCCCTTAAGGCAATACAATCTGAGGAATTAACCGGGGTTATGGGTACTTATGTGGGAGTAGCTTTATTTTTGGTTGTCGTTTGGTTTGTCATTAAAGCCGTCCGCATGCCAGTCGCATCGGAGACGGTCGAGACGGACGGTGTCATTGCCGGATTTAAGCGCTTGCTTAAAAATAAGAATTACAAACTTGGTGTAATGGCCCAATTTTTCTATGTGGGTGCCCAGATCGGTGTTTGGTCATTTACTATCCGGTATGTCATGGTCGAGCTCAACATGAATGAAAGTGAGGCTTCCGATTATTATCTATTATCCTTAATTTTGTTTGCGTTAAGCCGCTTTTTGTTTACCGGCCTAATGAAGTTCTTCAAACCTTCGATCCTTTTGGCGATCTCCTCCTTTGCTGCATTAATCTGCTGCCTTCTGGTGATTTACTCCAACGGAATGGTTGGGGTCATTGCTTTGGTCCTGGTATCTGTATGCATGTCCCTAATGTTCCCTACTATTTATGGACTTTCAGCAGTTGGATTGGGGAATGATACCAAACTCGGGGGTTCGGGGCTGATAATGGCTATACTGGGCGGTGCGGTAATCACAGCAGCGCAAGGGCAAGTTTCGGATATAACGGGAAATATAGGGCTTTCCTATTATGTGCCGGTGGTATGCTTTGCCGTGGTTATGTATTTTGGGTTAAACAATTATTTTTCTAAAAATAAACCCATGGCCCCTCCTGTTCAAATGGTTACACCCAATTGAGAATGTAAAAATAGACCGATCCAAAATAGGGGTCAGGGGTAACAATATCGAGCCGGATTTGACTACTATTGACTCCCTAATCGATGGATTTTTCATAGGTGTTTTGACTTTCTCTATGAATCCCTTACTGCTCTAAGGATGGATTGCCTGTCAGGTCCCTTAAGATTACGTTGTCTGAAAAGGCTAGGGAGGAATTCCATTAATGTGCCCTTTCGAGGCCTTTCTTTACATGGTTTGCGAAAAAAATGGCTTAACGTCCTTAACAAAAAAAAACCCAAGTAAAGATAAAATTAACTGAGGCTAAAAAGTCTATTCCGGGAGAGGACAATTTTCTTCTTGCAGAAGGGATTTAATGCATGAGCGGCGATATCAACTTTTAGCCCACTTAACTCAGGAGGAATTTGATCAAGCATTGGTTTACTTTGAAATGCTGGCTTCCAGAGATCTTCATTCCAATGAGGGTAAATTTCTTTAGGCCATGCCGTATTGAAAAGGGGGAATTCTGAACATTTTAATTTAGCTGAAATATTGTTGAACGAAGTGCAAAATATGCACTTGGCACGTAATATAGAGGCAGAAAGGTGGCTTGAAGTGCTTTAAGCAATTTTTTTCTTAAAAAGTTTTCTGGAAAAAATCAAGATCCCAATTTATTTTATATAAATTTGCTAATAAATCGTTGTAGATATTATGAGGATGATCCAATTTTGATTTCTCATTTTAAATACTGTTTAAAATACTGTTTTAATAAATAAAAAGTATGATTGTTTTATATACAGTAAGAGAGCCATTTAATCAGGCTTTTCCGAAGGAGGGGTTGACCTGGGAAGAATTTAAGGTTTGGAACGGTTTTGTCCAGGTGAAAGAACTTTTGTCTTTAGACCAATTTCTTAACCCCGAACTGAACACATCCAAAATGGGAAATAACGATGCATTTAGCTATCTTGAGCAAGGTAAACGTACAGGTTTATTTACCTCTCTGGAATATGTCAAGGATAATATAGGCGACGGGGAGAATTGTAACTTGTTGGCAGTAATCAAGGAGCCAGGCGAGTCCTGTGATGAACTGATATTGGATGGCTTTGAATTTGCGGGCTACGACCTTCTTGACACAGAATTTGGATATAGTGCGCTATCCAACTTGGGGAGTGTTTTGGGCCCGGTAACAGCCAAGGATCTAAATGAATATGGATTAATCCAACATTTTTCTGCAGTATCAGCTTTACAAGCTAAAATTTGCGTTGATTATCGTGGGTTGCGACAAGCTGAAACCTATATTATGGCGATCTGGAGACATGAAAAAATAGGAAGGGGTTCTACTGATTTGATAAATAAAGAAATAGAAGAAATTGCGTGCTAATTTTTTCTAGAACCAAATGGGATGCATATTGACGCTGAAACCAGTTAGTGTCGGAGTTTGCGAAAAATCAGATATTACAATCCTTGAAAACAGAGACAATAAACTGAGATATTCCCAGATCTATCTGTGTTGTAAAAGATTCTCTTAGGTTGATTTAGGTAAAAAACACAAAAAAAGGAAAGCCTTGGCTTTCCTTTTTTTGTGTTTTAGATTTTGGGCAGTTCAAAACCCGCCGGATATTCTCGTTTTACAAATTCATTTGCAGGGTCGAAATTAGTAACCTTCATGTTCGGTCCATCCCAGAGCAATTTGATATCCCTACCGGGGTAGTTGTATCCTTTTCCGTCGGTTTTTTCAGTACGGTAGTCGTAGCTTCGGATAGCCAAGTTGCCCATCAATACAGTCTCAGTCAACGGGCCAGCAATGGAAAAAGGCGAGCTTAGTTCCTTAAATTCCTGACTTCCATGACCTGCGATGCAAGCATTGACCCATTGGGCATAGTGTCCTCCAATAGCGTCAGGAACCCGAGGCAGAGTAGCCGGCACACTAATGCTTTCGTTCAGACTGATAGGTAACAACCTTGGATTAATGCCATAGGTGTCACACATCATTTTACCGCGAGTTCCTTCGATGATTACTCCATTTCCACCGTCACCCATTTGTTCATTGGCTCCAAGTTCGTCAGGTCTTGTCGGCTTGATGCCACCGTCCATCCAGTGGAAATCCAAGTTTCTTCCACTGGGTCTTTTGAATTTTAAGGTAATGTGTGAAGAAGGAGGGCAGCTTTCGGGGAAGTATCCGCGGGTAAACTCCCCTGTAAATACTGATCCAACACTACACTCGGCTTCAGTAGGATACCCCAAATCCAAGACCCTATAGGCGGGTTCCATAATGTGGCAGGCCATGTCTCCCAATGCGCCCGTTCCGTAATCCCACCAGCCTCTCCAGTTGAAGGGGTGTATGTTTTCAGTAAATGGCTTTTTCGGTGCTGTTCCCAACCATAAATTCCAGTCCAAGGATTTTGGAGCTTTTTTAGCCGAGCTTGACGGCCAAGGAACGCCCTGAGGCCAAACTGGCCTGTCCGTCCAGCACCATACGCTGGTTGCCTCTCCAATTAGACCCGCAGCGTACCATTCCCGCATTATACGGACACCGTCACCCGATGCTCCCTGATTCCCCATCTGGGTGACAACTTTGTATTTTTCTGCCGCCTGGGTAAGGATACGGGCCTCGTAGATGTCGTGTGTAAGTGGTTTTTGAACATATACGTGTTTGCCCAATTGCATGGCTGCTAAAGCCTGAACAGCATGGTTGTGATCAGCGGTGGATACGGAAACGGCATCAAATGAGGCATGATCTTTCTCCAACATTTCCCGATAGTCTCTAAAGTACTTTGCTTTAGGATAATCAGCGACACTTCTAGCTGCTCTTTCATCATCCACGTCACATAAGGCCACGATCTCCGCATTACCACTTTGGAAAAAGCTTCTGATATCACTGTATCCCTTACCACCTACACCTATGCCTGCAATGTTCAATTTGTCACTTGGGGCTTTGAAGCCAGGTCCTCCCAATACATGTCTTGGGACGATATAAAATCCCGCCAAAGCGGTAGCCGAAGTTTTCAAAAAGGACCTTCGGGCATTGTTCTTTTCGGGTGAATTGTTTGCTTCCATTCGTATTTGTTAAGTTGTATAATTTATGGTTATCAATTTTCTAAAATATTAAAATAATCAGCAAAAAATCAACAATAGTTGATTTATGGTATTTAGCGGGGATTAGGAAGGTATCAGGTGTTAGGGAAACCATATTCCCTTTCTACGAAGCACACACGTATCCGATACGAGGCATACCACTGTTCTTTCCCCTTTTTTTGCGCATTTCGGTGTGCAAGTTGATTTTTCCATCCAGCAATGGCTTCTAGGCTTTCCCAATAGCTGACCGTTATTCCCAATTCCGACCGGGCAGATTCATGGCCCAAATATCCCGGTTGATTTACTACCAGATTTTCCATGAAACGGGCCATTTCCGCATAACCAGAATCATCATCGGTTTTTACGCTAGTGAAAATAACCGCATAGTAAGGTGGGGAGGGAGTAAACGCAATCATCCTGGTAAGGTAAATAAATCAACACAGGCAATCAAGAACTCCTGCCGTTTTTTTGGGAAGAATATTAAGCGGGTGAAATTGTCCGAATTCCATACGGGATGTGTCCGACAATGAACATTGATCTGAGGGTTAATTTCACGTTAGTGGGCATATTGGACTCCTATTATGTGTTTTCTATGAAAATTAATGAATTGGCATATTCTTGGGTATAACAGCTTTATTATAAACCAAAATAGTAAAAGTCTCTACAATAAGGCTACCTATGAAAACAGAAGTAAACAAAAAACCGAAAACATGGATTTTTTCCATAGCTAACCTCCAACAAGGCGCCAAAAGCTATTTTCTTTTAACCGCAGTTACCTTGTCTCTACTCTCTTGTTCAGACAGCATTTTGGACGTCACCACGGAGGTTCAAAACCAGTTTGAGAATATTGAGGTAATAGAAGTAGACGCGGGATTTTTGGATGTGAGCTACACAGGAATCAATGAAGAAACCAGAGTCAACTTGGATGGACTTATCCGAGCAAATAGCGATGCGTATAAAATTGTCTATGAGGTAGAGGGGGAAGTCCTTAAAATAAAAGTAGTGCGTAACGGGGGTGGAAGAATAGGAAATTTCCGGTCCGAAGGGCGTATTACATTAACAGGCCCCAAGCAAATAGAATTGAAATTGGAGGCCGGGTCGGGGAACGTTATGGCCAAGAACGTATCTTCGGAGGTAATTGAGCTAAAGGTTGGTTCGGGAAGAGTAGAATTGTTTGATGCAAGTGCCGATTTCATCGAGTTGGATGCATCATCGGGGAAAATTAGTGCGGGGAATTTGCAAGGACGGGTACAAGCGATTGTTTCTTCAGGCAGTATTACTATGCAAGACGTTAAAGGAGACATAGATCTGGAATGTACGAGCGGACGCCTTACACTTTCCTATATTGATGGCTTGGTAAACGCACATGCAAGTTCGGGTAAAATTGAGCTCAATCGAGTTAACTATTTGGGCAAACTCACTCTATCGTCCGGACAGATATCGGTTGCACAGTCTGGTTTATGTTCATTTACCTATTTAAAGGCAAGCTCTGGGAATATCACGGTACAAACCTCAACTAACCTAAGCGAATACAACTATGACTTGGTATCTGGAAGCGGAAAAGTAAGGGTTGGAGACCGACAGGCCTCAGGCGTACTTCGAATTGAAAACGGAGCCCCCTATACGATCAAAGGAGAGGTAAATTCCGGTAAAATTGAGATTACCAATTAAAAACCGACTATATGTATATTTCAAAGACAGGGGAAACTTTCCCCTGTTTTTTTATGAAATGGTCACCTTCTCTATTATAATGTTATGGTTGGTGTAAATGCAAATATCCGCGGCAATATTCAGGCTTTCTCTGACCATCTCTTCCGCAGTGAGATGTGGGGCATATTTTTTCAACGCCCGTGCGGCTGCCTGCGCATACATACTTCCGGAGCCGATTGTTGCTATGGACAAATCCGGCTCGATTACATCGCCTGTGCCTGATATGATCAGAATGTCCTCAGCATCAGCTACCACCATCATAGCCTCCAATTTGCTGAGCATGCGGTCTGTCCGCCACTCCTTCGCCAATTCCACAGCGGCACGCTTCATGTTATTTCCATAGGCACCCAGTTTTTCTTCAAATTTTTCCAGCAGCGTAAAAGCGTCTGCCGTTGATCCGGCAAAACCGGTAACAATTTTTCCTCCCTGAAGTTTTCGGATTTTATTGACACTGCTTTTGGCTATTGTGTTGCCAAGGGTGGCTTGCCCGTCGGCACCTATAACTACCTGTCCTCCGTGCTTGACGGCTACCACGGTAGTGGATCTTAATTTTTCCATGAAAATATATTTGATTCGTTCATTTCAAAAACTGTACTTAAAGCAAAAAGTCCTAAAAATAGGACTTTTTGACATGATTAATAATTGGAGACCCTAGATCAGTAATCTCACGGGATCTTCCAATAGATTTTTAAGACTTAGAAGGAAAGCAGAGCCCACAGCACCATCTACCACTCGGTGGTCACAGGAAAGAGTCACTTTCATGATATTCCCCACTTTCATTTCGCCATTCTTCACGATTACAGTTTCTTTTATGCCTCCAACTGCCAGGATGCAAGCATCTGGCGGATTTATGATCGCTGTAAACTCATCGATGCCAAACATTCCCAAATTAGAAATGGTAAAGGTATTGCCTTCCCAATCCTTGGGCTGGAGTTCTTTTTTCTTTGCTTTTCCAGCAAGGGTTTTGGCTTCGTTGGAGATTTGTGAAAGCGATTTGGCATCGGCAAACCGTATGACGGGCACCAGCAGGCCCTCGTCAACTGCGACCGCCATCCCGATGTGTACGTGTTCATTAAACCTGATTTTGTCTCCAAGCCAAGAAGAGTTTGCTTTTGGATTTTGCTTTAATGCTACTGCGGAAGCTTTGATGACCATGTCGTTGAACGATATTTTGACAGGGGCTACTTCGTTCATGCTTTTTCTCGCCTCTATTGCCTTGTCCATGTTAATTTCCATGGTAAGATAAAAATGAGGAGCGGAGAATTTACTTTCTGCCAGGCGCTTGGCAATGACCTTCCGCATCTGAGAAACTTTCTCTTCCTTAAAGGATTCCTGTCCTATGCCGACACCGGTGCCTGCAACGGCTGTAGCGTCGGTTTTTGCCTCTGCTGGATTGAAGCTTTCAATATCTTTTTTGACTATTCGGCCGGGGTCACCGGAACCGGAAACCTGGGCAATATCTATTCCTTTTTCTTGCGCTATCTTTTTTGCTAAAGGGGAGGCCTTTATACGGTCTCCCTCAGCTGTAGAGGGTGTCTTTTGCGTGTTTTTTTGCTGCTCACCTTTATCTTCACCGTCTTTTTCCGTGGATTTTTCCGCTTTTTCGGGAGCTGCTGATTTTTCCTCTTCGTTGCTGCCTTTTTGTTTGTGGGCTTTTAGTAAAGTCTCAAAATCCGCACCTTTTTCTCCGATAATCGCAATTACACCGTCAACTTCTATAGCGTCACCTTCTTCTACTCCAATATACAGCAAATTGCCATCTTCATAAGATTCCAGCTCCATGGTTGCCTTATCGGTTTCCACTTCAGCCAAAATATCACCTGATTTGACATCATCTCCTACTTTTTTAAGCCAGGTAGCAATTGTTCCCTCCTGCATGGTATCACTCATTTTCGGCATGGTGATTACTGTGGCCGCTATTCCGGAGACATCAATTTTTTCCTCGGATTTTTCTTTATCGGGAGATGGCTTATCCTTTGTCTCCTCCTCTTTCTTTGGTTCTTCCTCTTTTTTGGCGTTTTCTGGTTTGGAACCTCCGTCACCGCCGCTTTTAAGATCCTTTAAAATTTCATCTATGTTTTCGCCCTTTTCACCCAAGATGGCAATGACACCATTTACCGGCACTGAGTCTTTTTCCTCAACTCCAATGTGAAGCAAAATTCCCTCGTCATAGGATTCCAATTCCATGGTAGCTTTATCGGTCTCCACTTCTGCCAGAATATCTCCCGGTTTGATATCATCACCTACTTTCTTCAACCATTGTGCGATGACCCCTTCTTCCATGGTATCGCTCATTTTGGGCATTCGTATTATCTCGGCCATATGTTAAATTATTCGAATTCTAAATTTCCGCAATCCAAAAATAGTTCTTAAAATATGTTTATTCAAATTTAATAATAGTATTTTCACGTCGGCACACAAACTAGGGTCTGCAAATTAATGAAATGCCAGTTATAAAAAATCAAAATTATGTTCATCCGTTTCTCATGTTCAACGGGCACATTCAAACGATTGTTCCGGCCCTTTTGAGAACGCCGTGTCCATTATCCTTTGATAGAGAAAGGATTACTACCCCGGATGGTGATTTTCTGGATTTAGACTGGCTCAGATGTTCCTCAGATCGCCTTCTTATAATCAGCCATGGTTTGGAGGGTGATAGCAGAAGACCCTACATGGTCGGCATGGCCAATTATTTTTTCTCAAACGGATGGGATGTGCTTTCTTGGAATTTTCGCGGGTGTAGTGGAGAAATGAACCGAAGGCCTGTCTTCTATCATTCCGGGGCCACCGACGATCTGGAAACCATCCTGGCATACGCTCACGGTGGATACCGTGAAATTTGCCTGATTGGGTTTAGTTTGGGCGGAAACCTTACGCTTAAATATCTCGGGGAAGATCATCCTACAAAACACAAGGTTAAAAAGGCCGTTGCTATTTCAGTTCCAATGGATCTTTCAGGCGCAAGTGATCAAATAGGTAGAAGAGAAAACTCACTGTATACACAACGGTTTTTGAAAACGCTAAAAGGAAAGATTTTTCAAAAATCACGGGTTTTCCCAAAGGAAATCAAAATAGAAGCATTGAGAGGGATACGGAGTCTACGGGAATTTGACGACGTCTACACCGGGCCTCTTCATGGCTTTGAGGGGGCGGAAGACTACTATACCCGATGTTCTTCAATAAATTTTCTCCCAAGAATTTCGGCTCAAGTTTTGATTTTAAATGCTCGGAATGACCCTTTCTTGAGTAGCTCTTGTTATCCTGAAGCACTGGGTGTTCAATTTCCCCACATCTACATGGATTTCCCTGAAAATGGTGGTCATGTCGGTTTTGCCCCAAGAAACCGAAAGGATGTGTACTGGTCTGAAAAAAGAGCGCTTGAGTTTCTCCAATCAGATTATTAACTTAACAAAACTCAATTCTACTGAAGCTACTATGTGCGGAAGATATTCACTGGCAAAAAACAAACTGGAATTGGAAGAGCGGTTTCAAGCTGAAATGTTAGAACCTTTCCAACCGAGATATAATATTGCGCCGACCCAACTTGTGCCTGTAATCACAGCAGATAGTCCACATGGTTTTTCCCACTTTTACTGGGGAATTACACCGGATTTTGCCAAAAACAAACCTGTTTCCCAGAAATTTATAAATGCCCGGTCCGAAACGGTCAATGAAAAGGTTTCATTTAAGGCATCTTTTCAACGAAAGCGATGTCTTGTCCCTGCTGATGGGTTTTTTGAATGGAAACGGGTTGGCAAAAAGACAAAAACCCCGTATCGGTTTACCCTGTTGGATGAGGGGCTGTTTGCTATGGCTGGTATTTGGGATGAATATGAGACAACTGAAGGCGATGTAAAACATACTTTTCTAATTTTGACTACCACACCAAATGAATTATTGACGGATGTCCATGACAGGATGCCGGTGATAATAGAGAAAAGTATGGAAACTGCTTGGTTGAACGCATCCACTTCCGAGGAGGAGTTGCTGGCCATGTTGAAGCCTTATCCCGACAGTGCCATGCTTAGCTACACAGTCTCTCCCCTGGTCAACCAAGTAGGGAATGATTCCCCCTACGTTATTCGTAAGACCCTTCCTATGGATCAGTTTGGAAATTATACCCTCTTTGGATAATGCGACAATATCAAATAATCGATTTGGAGTTTATGCACTCCTAACAAACCATTGGCTGCTTTTTGATACCTTCCGAATCCGGAGTAGTACTTGTAGAATGTGGCCCGGAAAGTACTTTTCCAATGTTGAAGAAGGGCATTGAGGACTTAGGATATTCGTTGGACCAAGTTAGGCATGTGTTGCTGACCCATATTCATTTTGACCATGCCGGTGCTGCATGGAAACTGGCCAACGAAGGGGCGAAAATCTATGTACATCCAATAGGTCTACCACATTTGGCATCTCCGGAGAAGCTTTGGAATTCCGCAGCCCAGATTTACGGGGAGAATATGGATAAGCTTTGGGGGAAAATGGAATCCGTTTCCAAAGAGTTGTTGGTTTCCGTCGAACATGAAGAAGTACTTGACCTAGACGGACTTCAGGTGAAGGCCTGGCATACTCCAGGTCATGCCGTCCATCACATTGCCTGGGAGATAGGTGAATTGCTTTTCACCGGCGACGTAGCGGGAGTCAAAATTGCAGAAGGACCGGTTGTACCCCCATGTCCCCCTCCGGATATCAACATTGAAGAATGGAAACGCTCTATAAATCTTATAAAAACCATCAATCCAGAAAAATTGGTTCTAACCCATTTTGGTGAAATCTCTTTGGTTCATGATCACCTTCAAGCGTTGGAGGGGATGTTGGATGACTGGTCATCTTGGATGAAACCTAAGTTCGATATGGGCTTAGACCCTCAAGAGATCATTCCTGAATTTATGGCCTACACCACCCAACAGATGCTTTCTATGGATGTTTCTGCTGAAACAAGAAATCTATATGAATATGCTAATCCCAGTTGGATGTCCGTAGGCGGTCTGATGAGATATTGGAAATTAAAGTCTCAAGGAAGAATTTAAACCTATTTTTTTATCATAACCCTGATAGGCTTTAATGCAAGATTGCTACCAATAATTCGCAGTGTGTAGGTGCCTGGCGAAATGTTTTCCGTGCTTATTTTTATCAAACCTGCTTCAGCAAAATTGTATTCTGGTGTCCAGTCTTTAACAACAGTTCCAGTCATATCATGAAGTAAAATTTGATTTACGTTTATGGTGCCAGGAAGATAAATCGCTATCCAGTCTATGGCTGGGTTTGGAAATACCTGTAGAACCCGTGCGTTGTCAACCACTTCTGAATCTTCGAAAAATTGGCTTTCTGATTCCATTTCCCGGTACCCCCTCATCTCCCGGTACCCTCTGGCATTGCCTCCTCCCCGCATCTGAGCACCAAATTCACCATTTTTTTGTGGATTTTCAGTGATATTCGTGGTTTTGGCTAGCGCTCGGTTTGTTTCTAGTTTTATGGTAAGATCGAGATGTTTGGTATAAATCTCGTTTTTTCTGCTAACAATATTTGACGAATTAATAGGTGAAAGAACACCTCTATTTAACCGAAAAACAGTATCTTCCACATTGCGGAAAGGCTCTGGTGCAAGAGAATGATTTAAGGTATGTGGGCTTTTCATCCATGTAATTATTTCTCCTTTAGCGAACCCGAACGTGGCCAGGAAAAGTAGGCACATTAGAGCGGATGAAATTTTGAAGCAGCTAGATGAGTTCATATAGAGATCTATTAGAGTTAAAGGTGTTTAATTAAATTTAAATTAATTGGACAAAAACGAAAAACAAATAGCATATTTTGTATTTTGATATTTGGAATATAAATAAATGCGATTTGCACAAATCAAATAACCTTTTCGTAAAGTTACAGGAATAGCTTAATTAGTTACCAATTAATCAAATAAGCAAATGAATGTTTATTTTTTTTTTAGTTTGCGATGAAGGTGAGCATGGTGTTTTTGGCTGAAAATGGGTTTTATTGCATTTTCCATAGTTGGAAGGGCAGCAAAATGTTTTCAAAAAAAATTATATTTTTCACGATATAGTTCATTAAGTTATTTTCCACAATGAGTCCCGAAACTACATTCATCCGGTGGATGGAATCGGACCCTTCATTTTTGTTTCGATTGCAATTGGACCAGTCAATTAATGTCCAACCTTGTATTCTCCCGATAATATAGGATATTTGTTGTAAGTACGTCAAGTTTTTGAATTAACATCACCTATGAAGACATCCAGAATAACGGGAGCAGGACATTTCCTGCCGGACAGGATTGTAACCAACGATGATTTGGCTCAAATGATGGACACGAATCACGATTGGATTGTGGAACGAACCGGAATTGAGGAACGTCGATGGTTTACTCCTGGAAAAGACACTATAACCAGCATGGCTTTTGAGGCCGCAAAAATGGCTATTGAGCGAGCAGGCATAAAAACCGCAGAAATTGACTTTATCATTTTCGCAACCGTCACTCCAGATTACTTTATACCCGGAAATGGTGTTCTTTTACAGCGGGAATTGGGACTTCAGGGTATTGGGGCGTTGGATATTCGGAATGCCTGTTCCGGTTTCATATATGCACTTTCCGTGGCTGACCAATACATCAAGACGGGAATGTATGGGGCAATTCTCGTAGTTGGTGCCGAGATCCAGTCCTCCGCGTTGGATAAAAGTAATGAAGGTAGGTCCAGTGCGGTCATTTTTGCTGATGGTGCGGGAGCTGTTATTATGCAGCCAACAGATTCTCCGGGCAGAGGTGTCCTGTCTACGCATTTACATGCAGATGGTGATTTCGCTGAGGAACTCTATGTGAAAGACCCGGGAAGCAGCAGGGAAATCCGGATTTCTCCAGAAATGATTGAGGAGGGGGGATTTAACCTGCACATGAACGGCAATACCGTATTTAAACATGCAATCGTCCGCTTTCACGAAGTTATCTTGGAGGCTTTGGAGGCGAACAAGAAAGAGATCGCTGATATTGATTTATTGATTCCGCATCAGGCAAATTTGAGAATTAGCCAATTTATCCAACAGAAACTGCAACTTCCGGATGACAAGGTGTTTAACAACATTATGAAGTACGGAAATACCACTGCGGCAACAATTCCGATAGCAATTAGCGAGGCAATAGAGCAGGGTAGGATTAAGGAGGGAGATTTAATATGCCTGGCTGCCTTTGGTAGCGGATTTGCCTGGGGATCGGCATTAATTCAATGGTAGGCGTATAAAATCACTCACAGCATGGATTCTCTCCAAAAGGCATTATATGTCTACAGAAATAAAGAATTGTTTGAGGATATCCATGAGGCAAAAAAAGCCTTTATTGGTATGTTGGTAAACATTTCCAATAGAATCGATCTAGACGATCTAAGGGAAGTCCACCCTACTCATAAAGGAATAAAAATTAGCAAAGGAAATGAACTGGAGCATTGTCCCTACCAAGTTTTAGACGTTATCCGCGACTTTGACCCTGAGTCCGGCCTGAATATCAGATTACTTCATTGGTGGGGAAAGGGTATGTTTCTTTTTGTTTCAATAAGTAGAAGTCTTTTTGATGGTAAGGAATTGGAGAAGTTTCTCAAGGATAAAAACCTTGACGGATTTTTTATTTCAACATCTTCCTCGCCATTTTCATATAAGCAACTAGTGGGAGATTATGAATTTAAAAAATTCCCTTCAATTGACTCAATATCAGGACGTTCATTGTTGGGTAGGTTTCAGCTAATGAAAAAAATCCACTATGGTTTTGATTTTTTTGAAACTGAAGAACTTCTAATTTTAGAACTGAAACGTGTTTTATTCGCCCTACGAGTGGTCAGAAATGAAAAGAAGTACTGAAATGGTTGGGCTATAAGAATCAAAGGTCGACGCTTTCTTTCTGCTGGTTTTAAAATATCGTGAAAAACTGTACTTTTTTTGCATGATAAAAGTTAAATTGGAACCAAGTTTGCAGTCTTACCGTAAGATTTAAAAGCATCCACCAAAAAAATCTATGAAATATCTTTTTTCAGTTGTTTTGAGTTTGGTTTTCATGTCAAATAGCCTAGCCCAAGGTCAAGCGGTCAACATATACAACAAGGACTCCACCCTTATGGGCTCCGGAGTGATGATCAATAGTAAAATGGATGGCTTGTGGAAATTCACCAACCCCAAGACAAATAGTCTTATTCAGCAGGGGAATTTTCAGAATGGCCTCAAAGACGGTCAATGGGCAACGTACCATAGTAACAACAGGCGGCATATTGTAGCTGATTATAAAAATAATCAGCTTAATGGTGCTTATATGGAGTTTGACAGAGACGGTGCATTGATAAAAGAAGGAGTTTTCCAAGACAGTTTGTTGGTAGGTCCATATAGGGAGTTTTATGGTACGACTGGCAGGAATTCCTATGTAGATCCCAAGCAAGTGAAAACTGAGGGCAGGTATGTGGAAGGAAAGAAGGATGGCGAATGGCTTACATATTACGAAAATGGTCAGGTTGCTGTCAAGCAGACATTTGTTAGAGACGTCAAGGAAGGGCCCTATTTGGAATATACTCCCTTTGGAGAGTTGGCTGTACAGACGTCCTACGAAAAAAACCTTCCACACGGAGATTTCAAAAGATTTAGTGTCAATAAGCGGGTTTTGGAGGAAGGCAGGTACGAGCATGGCCGTAAGGTAGGGGAATGGAAAAGCTATTTCCCCGAAACAAACATTCTTGAATCGGAAAAAATGTATGATGCCTCCGGAAAAAAGACTGGTACATGGACTTTTTATTACGAAAACCGGCGTACTGCCCGCGTTGAAATGTACGAAAATGATATTTCAGTAGGTACTTGGGAAGAGTTTTTTCCAAATAGAGGGTTATCCAAAAGGATGACTTTTGAGGTCGGAGTCCCAGTGGGAGAGTATGAGGAAAATCACAGTAACGGAAAACCGTCCGTAAGAGGCGTGTATGAGAACGGAATGAAAGCCGGAATTTGGAGAAGTTATTTTCCGGAAGGAAACCTATATTCCATCGGTGAATATCGGAACGATCAGCGGACTGGACTATGGAAATATTTTAACAAAATTGGCATACTAGTTGCAGAAGGTGAATATAAGTTGGGTAATGAAGATGGACAGTGGTTCTATTACTACGATGGAGGTCAACTAAAATCAGTCGGAAGCTATTTCTTGGGCCAGGAAGATGGGGTTTGGGGATTGTTCTATGACAATAAGCAACTTACTCAAGAAGAAACCTGGAGGTTCGGAAGACTGCTAAACGTAAGCGAATACAACAATTATTCGGGGACCAAGCAATTGAATCCGGGTACGCTTAAAGATGGAAATGGCACGAGAATCACCTATTACATCAATGAAAGTATTGAGTCTGAGGGGAATTACAAAGGTGGAAAAGGTGACGGAAACTGGAAATATTTCCATGACAATGGGAAACTGGCATCGGAGGGAAGAATGTCTGATGGCAAGAAGGAAGGACCTTGGAAATACTATTCCCGAGCAGGGAACCTAGAGGACATCATCACGTTTAAAAATGATGAAATTGTAGAGGAAGAAGTTCAACGTGACGATTTGTTGTTTCAGAACTTTGATTGAATTTGAACAGAATGATTCCGTAAATGTTTAAGTACTAAAAAGGAAAGATGTTCGGATTATTTAAGAAAAAAACTGAAAAGGAGAAACTCAATGAAGCGTACAAAAAGCTTCTTGAAAAGGCTCACATAATGTCCCATTCGGATCGAACCGCCGCGGACAAATTAATGGCAGAAGCAGAAATTATAGCAAAAAAAATTGATTTGCTAGAATAGACACTGTATCGCACTGTCTAATTCAAGAAAGTCGTAAATTTGGTTTTACGACTTTTTTTAGTTTTTTATTCTTTTTTTTTTAAATTCATAGTTTTTTCATTTATATTTTTCGTCTTTATGCAACAATATTGGGTTTGATGCGTAAACAATATTAATTACTAAACCTTAAGAGCTATGAGAACTTTCATAATCAACCGGCTTTCAAACTTCCAATTTATTGGATGGGTATTTATAAGTATGCTAGTCTATGGGGCATTAAATCGGGCCGAAGCGAGCGTTGCTCCGATGAATGTCTCTTTCCAGGTATTTTATGATGAACTATCACCCTATGGTGACTGGGTAAGTGACCCTACGCACGGTTATGTTTGGATCCCTTATGTGGATGCGGGATTTCAGCCCTATCAGACCAATGGGTATTGGGTAAATTCCCGATTTGGAAACACCTGGGTTTCCCTCTATGACTGGGGATGGGCACCATTTCATTATGGCAGGTGGTTTTTCACTGACTATTACGGTTGGGCCTGGGTGCCCGGGTATGAATGGGCTCCTGCATGGGTTAGTTGGAGAACCGGACGTGGATACTATGGTTGGGCACCACTTTGGCCAAGTATAGGAGTACATGTTTCGATCGGCTTTCCGATGCATCATTGGGTCTTTGTACCCAGGAGGAGGTTTTTGGCGAGAAACATATATAACTATTATATTCCTCAGAGAAATGTCGCTGTAATTTACAACCGAACCACCGTAATCAACAACACGTACGTATATAATAATAGAACCTACGTGGCGGGACCTAGCCGAACTGAATTACAGCGGGTAACGAGAAGTAACGTTCCAGTATACGAAGTTTCAAATGGAAGAAGACCAGGAAGGACACTTGTTGAGAACAGAAGTGTGCAAATCTATCAACCCCAGTTGGAATCAGCGAATTCACGAAGTAATTCCCAAAGTGCAAGACCGACTCGGGTTTATACAGCGGATGAATATTCTACCAGAAGAGCTTCCGCTTCTCCAGCCCGAACCAGTGAAACCGCTTCAAGCCAAAGGGTAGTTGACCAATCAGGCAGGCGGTCAGCCACGGTACCCGGAACTACAAATCCACGGACCGTCGAAACTTCGACAAATCGTAACCGAAACTCGCTTGGATCAGAGCAAGGGGTGCAAAATGCGACGACACAGGTGCCCGAATCAAGAAGGAATGTGGAAAGAAACGCTTCCTCATCCTCTAATTCACAGATCTCAAATGGTGGAAGAAATTCAGGTACTGTACCAGTATCAGGAGAGGTAACCCCCCGGCAAAGAGAAAGTGTTGGCACCACGACAACACCAAGTGCTAGACAGCAGGCTGCCCCCAATAGAGTTTCCCAGGGGCAAGCTCCAGCCAATCAGAGAGGAGTGGTTTCAGGGCAACGTCAAGCTTCTAGGCCTACAGTGGCTCCAAATCAGCGGAGTGTGAATGAGCAGAGACAGCCACAGGCGAGGCCTCAAGCAGCACCAACTCAGCGCCAAGTTTCACCGGCACCGAGCAGGCAATCCAACAGTGCTCCTAGTCGAGGAAGCCAAGTAAACACCAATTCCCAGCGGCAGCGGCAGACTGCTGCCCCTGCGTCAAGGTCCCAGGTAAATCGGGCTCCAAGTCCTCAGGCACGGACATCTGCTCCCGGCGTAAGATCTTCTGGTGGAAGCCAAAGCAGGACGAATGTTCAGACTCCACGGCAGTCACGGTCTACAAGCGGCGGCACAACTACGAGGTCAGCAAATGGAAACAGTAGAAGAGGCAATTAATTTCGGGTAGGAGCTAGAGCCGTTTAGTGATGCGACATTTAGATTGAACAAACAGATAGAAAGGGGTTTCGGATTATGAAACCCCTTTCTATTTTAAGCTAAAAAATCGGGTTTATTTATTTTTTGCCCGATTCGATAGGCTGCGTTCATCAGACCCACATGGCTATACGTCTGTGGGAAATTACCCCATTGGCTGCCGGTATGCTGATCAACGTCCTCAGAAAATAGCCGAAGATGATTGCAGTATTTGGAAAGTGTTTCGAATCCTTCAATAGCTTCATCCAGTCGGTTTACACAGGCAAGTGCTTCAATATACCAAAACGCACAAATTAAAAACGTCGTTTCCGGCTCTCCAAAATCGTCTGCATGCTTATACCTATAAAACAGGAAATTTTTGGCCAATAAGTCCTTTTCCAACATTTTTAAGTGGTCGTTTGCCCGTTCGATATCATCGCCAAAATACCCCATGGTAATTAGCTGTAGGGTACTGGCATCCATATTGGTTGTACCGATAGCTTGGGCATAGGCCTTTAGTTCTGGCACGTAACAGGCCTCGATTTTTTCTATCGCCTTCGCCTTCAGTTCAAGAGCCTTGCTTTTCATTTCCTGGTCTTTAAGTCGGTCGGCAATTTTAATGGCAGAACAGGCCCCTGCCCAGTGAAATAGGAAGGTATAGCAATGCTGCTGTTGGAGATTTCTAAATTCCCATAGGCCGGCATCCTTTTCATCCATAGTGGCTTCGATTTTTGAAAGCAGGTTGTGGATAAATGGCTTGGAGTGGCTTTTTTCAGATTCGATAAACCGCTTGTCCGCATATAGAGGCAGTAGACTGACCAAGACCTGCCCATATAGATCATTTTGCACGTGGGTATATGCCTGGTTACCAAACCTTACGGGCTTGTTTTGCATATAGCCGTCTAAATCGACGATTTTTTCTTCCAAAAGAGCTGAACCCGTGATTGAATAAAGGGGTTGATACCTTCCTGCGCTGTCTGTGGGCAAATTTTGAATGTATTCAAAATATCTTTCCAATTCCTCGAAATGTCCAAGATGGTTGAAGACATTGAGCGTATAATAGGTGTCTCTCATCCAACAATACCGATAATCCCAGTTTCTCGTAGATCCCGGGGACTCCGGCAAGCTGCTGGTGGATGAAGCGATGATAGCTCCTGTATCTTCGTATTGGTGCATTTTCAAAACCAAGGCAGATCTCACGACCATTATTTGATTGAAATTCGGTATGCTGGTGGATTTAATCCAATCTCTCCAATATTGAACAGTTGATTTTAGAAACCGTTCGATGGTTATTTCTATAGCAGCCTCCAAGGGTCTCCCATAAGTTAAAACCAAATAAATAGGTCTGTTGACCCGAAACGCTTTCTCCTCCAAAATGTAGGCGATGGAGCAGTTAGTAGTTAACCGGATTTCCTGACCCGCGCCAAAATATGAGATATGGTTGCTGCCAGGTGAGGGTTTCAGCATGCGGCTGCCGTAATCAGTAACGGGCTGGCATTTAATTTTTATTTGTGGCTCACCTTTAATAGGCTCAATTTTCCTTACGACCATTAGCGGCTTATAATACCTGTCAAAGTTATTAAACCTGGGAGCGAAATCGGTGACGGTGTAGGAGTCCCCGGATGAGGATACTATTTTTGTTTGGAGGACATTGGTATTTTCCAAGTAGGATTGCTCAGATGTGTATCCGCCATTTTGGGGAAGGATTGTAAATTCACCACCCTTATTCCTATCCAACATTCCTCCGAAAATAAAGTCACTGTCAAACCGTGGAAAGCAGAGCCAGCTTATGTTTGTATCTTTTTCGATATGGGCTAAATAGCTACAGTTTCCAATTAAGCCACTTTCGTAAAGGTGTTTTTCCATTTTAATTGAATTTTAAAATATAAAAATTATATCTGTAAGGGGGCGAATATATGGATTTACGTGCAACAGAAAAACTGCAACTGAAATTAAGCAAATCATCGGCTTCAGCTCACTCTTTAATTACTTCCAAGAATTTGCGTGGGACGTTTATCAGCATGTTTTGGTTTATACTTGGAATTCGGATGATAAAATAATCCTGATTGGACTTTTGAACACATTCGCCCTCAAATCCTACCAGTGCACCTCCTAAAATTTTTACTTTTTCTCCTTTTTCAATCGGCTCGTTATTTACTTCAACCGCCACACCGGTTTCGATAATTCTTCGGATGGTATCCAATTCTTTTTGTTGAATTGTGGCATGTTCTCCCGAAAAGTTCACAAATTTTACAGCTCCATTGACCTGTAAGGCTTGCCAAAGGCTATCTTTGCTAATCTTAACGAACAAATAACCGTTGAAAAGGGGACGTTGTACTTTCTTCTTCCGGTCGCTCCACTGCCTTACCTCTTCAATCATTGGAAGATATACCTCTATTTCCTGCTCTTCTAGCCGCTTCGCAACTTTCTTTTCTGCCCTTGGCGCGGTGTACATGACGAACCAATTCTTTTTTTCGTTCATTAATTTTGTAGTGATTTGAAGACAAAATTATTCATTACCAACTGATATACCAATCTAACACACGCAAAAATAGTTTTTGAAACCATTTATTTAATAAACGTGAAAGTGTCGGTGGGTGCTATAAGAGGGAGAGGGTAAATTAGTTGGGATGTATTTTGTTGCCTTTTACATAGGAATCCATTTTTTTTATTTAATTTTGTGCCTGATTATATATTTGAGTTTCTAATACCTAGCGTACATCAGCCATCGGCATTTTGACTTATATTTAATTTTTAACAATACGATGAAGGTCACCAATGTAATTTTATCAGGAGGGGTTGGCAGCAGACTATGGCCCCTTTCCAGAAAATCCAAGCCAAAACAGTATCTTCCGTTATTCAATGGGAAATCATTATTTGAACTCACCGTAGAACGAAATAGGCAAGTTTGTGACCACGTCATTGTGGTTGGAGGGAAGGACAATTTTGAGTTATCCAGGAGGCTTTTGGCCGGGTCTCCCTATGGGGAAATCATTGAAGCTGCCCCGAGAAACACAGCGGCAGCCATAGCATTTGCGGCATTTTCACAGAAGTCGGAAGATATACTATTGGTTACTCCGTCTGACCATTTGATTGAAGATATGCAAGCGTATGAATCGGCAATTTTAGAAGCCGTTCATTTGGCAAAAGAGGGATTTCTCGTTACTTTTGGACTCCGTCCCACCAAGCCTGAAACAGGATTTGGTTACATTGAATATCAGGGGAATAAGGTTTTGTCCTTTCGGGAGAAGCCTAATAAAGAAACAGCGGAACAATTTATAAAATCAGGAAACTTTTTGTGGAACAGCGGGATGTTTTGCTTTTCGGCAGGAGTCTATTTGGAGCAGCTACAAAAATATGAACCCAGCGTTTTTGAAACTTCACTGGAGGCCTTTAAGAAATCAAAGGGAGGATTCCTGCCGGAAGCGGAAAGCATGAAAATCCCATCGATCAGCGTTGACTATGCAGTGATGGAAAGATCAGATAAAATCCGGGTAGTTGCTTCCTCATTCAAATGGTCTGACATGGGTTCATTTGAGGCTCTGTATGAGTACATTTCCGAAGATGATCCCCGAAAGTCAGGGTCAAACCTGGTGCTTGGATCCGACAAAAAAGTAGAGTTTATGGGAGTCAATGATATTATTTTGGTAGAGACCAGTGACGCTATTTTGGTTTTGGACAGAAAATATGCCCAGGATGTGAAAAAAATTTACGAACGGTTGGAAAAGGAAGAACCCACTCTGTTAGCTTAAATACGACGATTAATATGCTCAAAAAAGACACAAAAATATACATTGCTGGTCATAGGGGAATGGTGGGCTCCGCGGTTTGGAGAGCGTTGGAAAATAAAGGATATACCAAGCTTATAGGTAAGAGTAGCGGGGAGTTGGATTTAAAATCACAACAACAAGTTGCTGATTTTTTCGAATCAACCACGCCGGAAGTAGTAATTGACGCAGCTGCCAGGGTAGGAGGGATTCTTGCAAACAATAATTATCCCTACCATTTTTTAATGGAGAACATGCAAATTCAAAACAATCTGATAGATTCTTCGCTTCAATCTGGAGTAGAAAAATTTATTTTCTTGGGAAGTTCCTGCATTTATCCAAAATTGGCCCCTCAGCCGCTGAAAGAAGAATACTTGCTCACTTCCTCCCTGGAGGAAACAAATGAATGGTATGCGCTGGCCAAAATTTCCGGTGTCAAAGCATGTGAAGCTATCAGAAAACAGTACGGTAAAGATTTTATCAGCTTAATGCCGACCAACCTATATGGGTCCCATGACAATTTTGATTTGGAAACTAGTCACGTTTTGCCAGCGATGATTCGCAAATTCCATGAGGCCAAATTCCGGGACCATGAACCGGTTACTCTGTGGGGAACAGGAAAGCCGATGCGTGAATTTCTTCACGTCAATGATCTGGCTGACGCTGTTATTTTTGCATTGGAAAATGAATTTCAGGACAATTTGTACAACGTAGGTACCGGGGAGGATCTGACCATTAAGGAGTTGGCTGGAATGATACAGCGCATAGTTGGACATGAGGGGGAGATCGTTTGGGATAGCACCAAACCGGACGGAACACCGCGCAAATTGATGGATGTCACTAAAATGGCAGACGCTGGTTGGAAGGCATCCATTCCTTTAGAGGCGGGGATCCGCCGTACGTACGAATGGTTTTTGGAAAACATCAACCATTTTAAGCAGGTAAAATTGTAAGGGTATATTAGATAAACCGACAGCTATTTGGACAGAAAAATTATGAAAACAGCACTTATTACAGGAATTACGGGACAAGATGGAGCCTATTTGGCCGAATTACTTTTAGAGAAAGGCTATATCGTTCACGGCATCAAACGAAGAGCATCCATGTTTAATACAGACAGGATCGACCACCTCTATCAGGATCCCCATGACGAAAACCAGCGTCTATTTTTGCATTATGGGGACTTGACGGATTCTATGAATCTTACCCGAATTATCCAGGAAACCAAACCGGACGAAATTTACAATCTCGCTGCGATGAGCCATGTTAAGGTGAGTTTCGACACACCCGAATACACGGCAAATGCAGACGGAATTGGGACGTTGCGTATCTTGGAAGCTGTAAGGCTTTTGGGAATGGAAAAGACCTGCAAGGTGTATCAGGCATCTACCTCCGAGCTTTATGGACTTGTTCAGCAGGTTCCACAATCGGAAACGACTCCATTTTATCCCCGCTCTCCCTATGCAGTTGCGAAAATTTACGGTTATTGGATTACCGTTAATTACAGGGAAGCCTATAATATGTTTGCCTGTAACGGAATTTTGTTTAACCATGAGTCTCCGCTACGGGGGGAGACATTCGTCACACGGAAAATTACCCGGGCCGTTGCCAAAATAGGTTTAGGACTTCAGAAAAACCTGTTTATGGGCAATTTGGACGCCAAGCGGGACTGGGGACATGCCAAAGATTACGTGGAAGCGATGTGGAGAATTTTGCAGCAGGATGTTGCCGAGGATTATGTGATAGCTACCGGCGTGACGACGAAAGTAAGGGATTTCATCAAAATGGCTTTTGAAGAGATCGGTTTTCATCTCAGATTTGAAGGAGAAGGAATCAACGAAAAGGGGATTTTGGAAAGAATTGATACCGATAAGTCTATGCAAATTCTGGGTACAGATACATTTAAAGTAAGTGCCGGAGATATTTTAGTCGAAATTGATCCGACGTACTTTAGACCTACGGAAGTTGATTTGCTAATTGGAGACCCTACCAAGGCTATGACGAAACTGGGCTGGAAGCCAAAATATAACTTGGCCATGTTGGTAGAAGATATGGTAAAATCTGATGTGGAGCTTTTCCTTAAGGACATTCACCTGATGAAAGGTGGACACCGTATTCTTAATCAAGTAGAATAAAAAACAGTAACATCCACCGACTAACTTAACCCACTCAGTATTTCTGACCTGGATAGCTTTGTCGGTGGATTATTATTTTGCTTTTTACATTTTTACAAGTTTTTTTTTTGATTTGCCGATTAATAATTCCTCGATTTGATTAAATCATCTTTACGTATTTACAATTGGAATGTGTATTTTTGCGTCGTCATTTGAAATAACCCTACAGTTGTTTCCGTTTTTTAGCAAAATATTTTGTCTTAAGTTCAATTCTACAAATGGGATTGAGGAGGCGAAGCTATACCAAAACCATAATGTATTTTTTAGTTTTCAGTTGTTTTTGGCAGCTTCGATCCCTCATATATAACCCATATTATATTCTATGATGCTACGCAAAACGCTTTTATTTTCCCTCGTATTGCTATTTTCTTTGTGGGGGTTGTCCATGGGGCAGTCACTTCAAGATATTCAAAACGTAAAGGTGGATGAATTGTCCGACGCACAGATTGAGCAATTGATAAGACGTGCGGAATCATCGGGTATGAACGAACAGCAACTTGAGGCGATGGCTAGGGAGAGGGGTATGCCAGCTTTGGAAGTCTCAAAATTAAGACAGCGAATTCAGTCGTTGAAGTCAGGGCGTAATAATGCTCAGGATAGCCGGAGTGGAGCTGTTGGCCAAGATAGAGGAAGGCAGGTAACAGGGATGCAATACGATCCGGATATTTTTGACTCCCTGCGACGCAGTGATCCATACTATGACCTCAGCGAAGAACAAAAGAAAATTTTCGGGTTTACACTTTTTCATAACAGAGAATTAGACTTTACTCCCAACTTAAACCTACCTACGCCGCCATCCTACGAATTAGGTTCCGGTGACCAGCTGCTAATAGATATCTACGGTGCATCCCAACAAAACTATGATTTGACGGTAAACCCGGAGGGAAGGGTTTTTATTCCAAACGTTGGTCCTGTTGAGGTGGGAGGCAGTTCGGTGGAAGTTGCTTCCTCGAGGATTAAAAAATCCTTGGAACGGATTTATTCGGGAATGGGAGGGGGTAATCCCAATACGTTTATGCAATTGAGGGTAGGAAATATTCGAACCATAAAAGTCACCTTAGCAGGCGAACTCAGGAAGCCTGGAAGTTATTCAATTCCTTCCTTTTCTTCTGTATTTAATGCTCTCTATGCCGCAGGCGGTCCAAATGAGCGGGGAAGTTTTAGAAGCATCCAAGTATACCGAAATAGTAAACTCGTTCAGGAGGTTGATATTTATGCGTTTTTGATTTCAGGCAACATGGCCCAGGATGTGATTTTGCGTGATAATGACGTTATCATTGTTCCTCCTTTTACCAGTAGAGTGGAAATCGAAGGCCCCGTTCGAAGGCCCGGTTTGTTTGAATTAAAATCTGGGGAAACCATTCAGGATATGTTAAAATTTGCCGGTGGCTTTTCAAGTGAAGCATATGGATCTCTTCTTACTGTCCACAGAAGAACGGAACGGGAATTGAAGATAGACAATGTTTCCGCATCTGAATTTGAGACCTTCCTAATCAAAGATGGCGACCAATTTAAGGTCGGGGAGCTTCTAAAAAGGTATGAAAATCGAATCCAAGTTTCAGGTGCTGTCTTCAGATCGGGTGAATTTGCCATGAGGGACAATATGACTTTGATTGAGTTGATAGATCTTGCGGAAGGGCTGAGAGGAGATGCATATACCAAGCGGGCAACCTTATATCGGACAAAGCCGGATTTCACTATGGAGATACTGTCGGTTGATTTGGACGCTATATTAGAAGGAAGACAACAGGATATTCCATTGCAACGGGAGGATATATTGAACGTCCCAAGTATTTATGACCTGAAGGAAGAGTATTATGTTCTAATCTCGGGAGAAGTAAACCGGACGGGCGTGTATCAGTATGGGGAACAGATGACAGTTGGGGATTTGATAGTGAAAGCGAGAGGGTTCAAGGAATCAGCTTCCAATTCTATGATTGAAATTGCCAGACGGGTAAAGAATGATTCCAGTGGAAAGATTGCAGAAATATTCACCTTAACGGTAAACAAGGATCTGAATCTAACTGAAGAAGAAAAAAGTATCACCTTAATGCCCTTTGATCATGTCTTCGTGAGGAAAAGCTTAGGATTTCAGCGAGACAGATTAGTGCAGGTGGAAGGGGAAATCAATTATCCCGGAGAATTTTCGCTTGAAAAAAGAGATGAACGTATCTCGGATGTGATAAAAAGGGCTGGCGGATTAAATCAATTTGCCTATCTCAAAGGAGCGACGCTAATTCGACGGACAGAAAACTATGAAGATAAGGGCGATAGTCAGAAGAAGCTGGAGAACTTGGAATCATTATCGCGTAATATGGACCGGGATGAAGCTATAGACAACTCCGAAACTGAAAAACAACTGCTCGAACGATTGGAGAAAAGAGTACAATTGCTTCGTGAGGAACGAAGGAAAGATACGCAGTTACAACAAGAAGATGACTCATTTGCCGAAGATCGATATTCTTCGTTAGATGGCACAGATAGTTCCGTAATACAAATAGCAATGCGGGAACATGAACTTATCGGCATCGAGTTGGAGAAGATATTACAGTTTCCGGGTTCAAAATATGATTTGATTCTTCAGGAAGGGGATGTAATAAGTATTCCCAAGGAACTGCAAACGGTGCGTATGCGTGGGGAAGTACTATATCCGACCACAGCCAGGTACGAGGAAGTCAGGGGGTTTAGGAATTACATTTCCCGGGCGGGTGGTTTTACGGAGGAAGCAAGAAAGGGACGGTCCTATATCATTTATGCTAATGGGGATGTTAGACGGACCAACAAATTCCTGTTTTTTACATTTTTTCCCCACGTAGAGCCTGGAGCAGAAATAATAGTCCCTAAACGAAAACCAAGGCAACCACTAAGCGTGCAGGCATGGATAGGGATGGCCTCCAGTTTGGCTACGTTGGCGATTTTGGTGGATCGGTTGTCGCAATAGTTTAAAAAGAATTGAGAGATTAGGCAGTTATTCAGAATTGGTTAATTTGCCTCAACCTTTTATGAAAATGATTGAATTACAA
>DATHWC010000428.1:0-4466 GCA_035460985.1 Lunatimonas sp. | reverse complement strand
CAATGGCTTAGATCCAGGATTTGAGGAAAGAAATACCTATCCTCAAACAAGGACTATTATGCTAGGTCTTCAAGTGGGTTTTTAGGCATTAAATTCAAAAATTGTATTTTCAGCATTATCGAAACCAATACTTCCAAATCTGAATGCAATTGACTTCATCAAACTAATTAAATCATGAAATCGAGCATGAAGAGACCATTACACAGTGGGATGATTAAACATGCGAGATTCCACCCCGGAAAACCGGGACAAGTTCTGACCATTAAAAAACAAAAAATAAACAGATGAAACCAATCAGAATAGGGACAAGGGGAAGCAAATTGGCACTGTATCAGGCTTACCACATTTCTGAGCTCCTTGCAAAAAGCAATCTCGAATCGGAAATTGTAATTATAGATACAAAAGGCGACAAGATTTTAGATGTTGCCATATCCAAAATAGGGAGTAAAGGAGTATTTACAGAAGAACTTGAAGTCCAACTCGCGGCAGGTGCTATCGATATCGCTGTTCACAGTGCCAAGGATATGCAGTCAAGTCTTCCTGATGGTTTTGAAATTATTGCTTTTACCGAGAGAGAAAAACCCAATGATGTCATCATCAGCCATTCAGATAGCATCGATTATCGGGATAAAAATCAACCGTTACTGCTAGGGACATCTTCTACCAGAAGGGTTGCCACCTTAAGGCACTACTACCCCCATATCAAAACCGTAGAAGTCCGTGGAAACCTGCAGACCAGAATTGCCAAAATGGAATCTGGGCAATGTGACGCACTGTTGTTGGCCTATGCAGGGGTACATCGGATGGAATATGATCACCTAATTCGGCATGTGTTGGAGCTCGACGAGTTCACTCCCGCTGTAGGTCAGGGTTCGATCGCCGTGGAAGCTTCCAGTCAAATGGAAGGTGGATTAAAAGCGTTAATCACAAAAAGCGTGCATCATACTGATACCGGATTTTGCTTACAAGCAGAAAGGGCTTACCTAAAGATGCTGGACGGAGGATGTAGCATTCCCATCTTTGGCTTAGCCACATTATCTGGGGATACGCTTCAACTAAATGGAGGTATCGTACGTCTTGACGGCAGCGAAAAAATCTCCATATCTGTATCTGGTGGAAAAACAGGCGCGGAAGCAGTCGGCCGGGAATTAGCCCACAAGGTTATAGCTGCAGGTGGAGACGAAATACTGAAAGAAATTAAATCAACATTAAATAAATGAACGATATGCGTGTGAGATACTTAGGGTTCTTGCTCTCTATACTGGCAGTAGTGTCTTGCTCTACTGAAAAAGACTATCTGGTAACCATCCAAACTAGGCATGGGGATATGTATGCGATCCTGTACGATGAAACTCCGAAACATAAGGAAAATTTTATTCAACTGGCTCAGGCAGGCAGGTTTGACTCCACTGAATTTCACCGGGTCATTCCGGAGTTTATGATACAGGGTGGAGATGTTTTTGGAAAGGAGAATTTGCCACCAGACCAATGGTACACCATTCCCGCTGAATTTAATCCCGGTTTTATCCATGAAAGGGGGAGCCTTTCAGCAGCCCGACAGGGCGATAATATCAATCCTTCGAAAAGTTCTAGCGGCTGTCAGTTCTACGTTGTGCAGGGGAAAATTTATGACGAATTAACCTTGAACACCGATCCCAGAAAATTGCAGGATGCCTTTATGAAGTATCTCCAACTTGAAAGCAACAAGGAACTGAGAGAGCAATACTCCCAACTTTTTCAACTGCAGGAATTTGACAGTATAAACAACCTAATGCTGTCCAAGAAAGCTGATCTTGAAAAATTTTTCAGCATAAATCTGGACCAGGAAAACAAAAAAAGAGCCAATCAAATCGAAGCATATACCACTGTAGGGGGAACGCCACATTTGGATGATTCCTATACGGTATTTGGTAAAGTAATCAAAGGGCTGGATGTGCTAGACAAAATAGCAGAAGAGGAAACCGGCCCGGGCGATAAACCTTTAAATCCGGTCATTATGAATGTGGACGTGGTGGAATTAAACAAAAAGAAGATAACCCAAGAATATGGCTACGAGTACGCAAAATAAAAAGACTGTAATCATTACTGGCGCCAATGGCCTTGTGGGTCAAAAACTGGTAGAACAAGGCTCTAAAAATGACCAATTTCTTATCATAGCAACGGGAAGAGGAAAAAGCAGGCTACACCAAAGCGAGGGAAATTTTATCTATGAATCCGTTGACGTGACCCAGGAGGATGAATTAGCGCGCCTTTTTTCCACTTATTCTCCTGATTTCATAATTCATTCCGCATCTATGACCGATGTAGACCGTTGCGAAATAAACAGAGACCTCTGTTATGAACAAAACATCAACGCAACGGAGCGGATATTGTCGCAATGTGAGAGGCATGGCACTCACTTGGTTTTTATTTCTACGGATTTCGTGTTCGATGGCAAACAGGGCCCATACGGAGAAGATGATATTCCAAATCCATTAAATTATTATGGCTGGACAAAATATGAAACTGAAAAAACCATTCAAGAAAGTAAAATAGCCTGGACAATCATAAGAACCAATCTGATATATGGAGTAGGTTACGACCTTACCCGCTCCAATATAGTTCTTTGGGTTAAGAATGGGTTAGAAATGGGAAAAGAGCTTACCTTGGTTGATGATCAAATTCGTACGCCTACGCTAGCAGAAGACCTTGCTACTGGCTGTTTACAAGTAGTAGAGAAAAATGCAACTGGCATTTTCAACATCTCCGGAAAGGACCTTCTAACTCCATACGACATGGGTATTTTAACTGCCGAATTCTTTGGGCTGAATAAAAATCAAATAATTCGAACCGATTCATCCCATTTTAATCAAGTAGCCCAACGGCCTATGAGGACAGGTCTACTTATTGAAAAGGCTCAAAAAATATTGGGTTTTGAGCCTAAAAGTTTTGAAGAAGGGATTGCTATTGTTTCAAAACAATTTAATTTAGCCAACGAAAAATTCTAAACTAATTAATCTCCCTAACCTACATCAATACTCATGCAAAAAGCAAGCAAAGTGCCCGCAAGGGGCCAATGGGGTTCTACTTTTGGATTTATCATGGCAGCTGGCGGGTCTGCGGTTGGCTTAGGCAATATTTGGCGATTCCCCTACATCACAGGTCAAAACGGTGGGGGAGCATTTGTTTTCGTATATATCATATGTGTCTTGCTGATAGGCTTACCTCTCTTACTCAATGAAATAGCACTGGGAAGAAAATCAAGAAAAAACCCCGTGGGTGCTATCCGGGTCACAGGAGGAAATAGGTTTTGGCAGAGTGCAGGGGTACTTTGCGTGGTAATTTGTTTTGCCGTTCTTAGTTATTATTCCGTAATAGCAGGCTGGACAATAGGCTATATATTTACAGAATTGGTCAATATTCCAGTTGATTTTGTTGATTTTGTACAGACCCCCCTGTATGTTATACCGTTGTGCTGCCTTTTTATATTAATCACCATCGGAATTGTATTGGGAGGTGTCTCAGGGGGTATTGAAAAAGCAGCAAAATTTCTTATGCCGCTGTTGTTCATCATCATTATATTGATTGCAGCCCGAGCGGTAACACTACCGGGAGCAGGAGCAGGAATAGAATATTATTTATCCCCCGATTTTTCAAAGATAAATGGAAAGGTAATTCTTTCAGCATTGGGGCAGGCATTTTTCAGCATGTCGGTAGGCTGGGGATTGATGATTACATTTGGCTCCTACTTACCTAAGGAAGGTAACATCATACAATCGTCTGGTTGGATTGCAGGTATGGACACCGGAGTTGCCTTGATGGGTGGATTGATGATTTTCCCGGCCTTATTTGCCCTTCTTCCTGGTGTAAGCCCCGATGGCGGCCCCTCCCTTGTATTTAACGTACTCCCAAAGGTTTTCGATGAAATTCAACCGTTTGGGAATATAATTGGTGCCATGTTTTTCGTATTACTATTTGTTGCAGCATTGACATCGAGTATTTCTATGCTGGAGGTGCCTGTTGCTTATTTTATTGACGAAAGAAAATGGAGCCGAAGAAAAGCCGCCTGGACCATTGGAATTGCAGCCATGCTACTATCCATTCCTTCATCCTTGGCTGCTGTAAAGGGTAATTTTTTCAACACATTTAGCTTTAACTTCTTCGGTAAACCAATTTCGGGTTTCTTCGACATGATGGATTTCTTTTTTGGAACTTTGGCAGTTGTGATTATCTGTCTGATGCTCAGTCTTTATACTGGATGGGTGAAGAAGGTAAAGACTTATGCAGATGAATTGAGCAAAGGATCTAATTTTGACGGATTTCCCAAGGTCGCTTGGATGTTTTTTATAAAATGGATCTGCCCTGTGGTGATCTTATTGGTCTTGTTGAATATGGTAGGGGTATTCGGTGATCCCGGTGAGGGAGGTTGAAAAAATGTTTCCTAACATCCCTTACATAAAAAAGTGCCGGCAGAAAACTTTCTGCCG
>DATHWC010000427.1:0-2603 GCA_035460985.1 Lunatimonas sp. | reverse complement strand
AAACCAAGCAAACCACATCTTCCAAGCATTGGGCCTCGGGATCTGTTTTTAGCCTTCTTTTATTGATTAGGTCATCAACCCGCTTTATATCTTCCTCAGGATACCCATTTTTTGCCATAAGTTCCCCGGTAAGTTCGCCATGAAACTTTTTCAGATCTGTGCGCCATAATAGATAGCCTTTTCTATCCATGGGATAACTTTCCCTTGGAACGCTCCACCGCTTGATATGCTGGGCCCGCACCGCTATGCGCAATACTTCTGAAGCCTGTGGCTCAAATTCCAATAACATTGCAGACATGCGCTGTCCGTAAAGCAATTCTTTGGGTACTTCCTTGTCTCCCTTTTTCTCCAAATGGGGATCTTCGGCGTTGATTCGATCTATATCTTCCAATATCCGGTGAAATCTGTCTTTGATCATGGCGTAATTTTAAGCTCAGATCAAATTTAACGAATATTATCACAAATCATCAAAATGAACGCTGAAGGTCATCCGCCGATGACATCACTTTCGCAAGTAGTTGCCTTTCCCGAACTACCTTTCCTATCAGAATAATGGCGGGTGCTTGGATCGGATGGATTTTTAGTTTATCTCGAATGTCAGCCATAGTGCCGACCAGAGTTTTTTCATCGGCTCTAGATCCATTTTGAATTAGAGCTATTGGCTCCTCCGGACCCCTTTCCTTTTTAAAGATCTCCGTTATTGCATGCAGTTTTCGGGTTCCCATTAAAATCACTACTGTGGAATTTCCCTGAGCCGCAGTTTGAATTTCGTCTGAAAGGCTACCATTCCTTAAGGTACCGGTAACAATTGTGACACTTTCGTTACATCCTCTCTTGGTCAATGGAAATCCTGCAAGACCCGGCACGGAAAAGGCACTGCTAATTCCGGGTACATATTCGCCGGATATTCCATGTTTTGCAGCATATTCCAGTTCCTCATGCCCCCGGCCAAATACAAACGGGTCGCCTCCTTTAAGCCGAACCACATGCCCCATTGTCCTGGCGTATCCGACGATCATCCGGTTGATTTCGTCTTGCTGCTTTTCATGCATTCCCGCACGCTTCCCTACGTAGATACGTAAAGCGGTTTCCGGCGCATGGATCAACAACTCTGGGTTGGCCAGCGCATCGTAAAGCACTACATCCGCACTTTCAAGTGCCCTGAGCCCTTTTAAAGTTATTAATTCGGGATCTCCCGGTCCGGCTCCCACCAGTGTAAGTCTTGAATAAGTATCCATTAATTTTTTTATAAGTAGTTTACTCGATAAAAATAAGTAAAAATACGTATTAATACGTACATAATTCAAAAAATATTTTTACCTTGCGCCTATTAAATAAGTAATTGTACTCGATAATATCAATTCTCTGACGGGAATGTGTTTCGCGAGGAAAATATAAAAAAAGGATATACTATGAAATCGAGCCTGCCTACAGGAAGGCATGGCGAGAATCTCACACACTGAGGATTATCATGGCGAGATTCAATTTGTCCTATAAAAAGCAAATTATAATCATATGAAAAAGGTAATCGTAATCGGGAATGGAATGGTTGGCTATAAGTTTTGCGAGAAATTGACGGCTGCGGACCCAGATAGACGTTTCAAGGTAACTGTATTCGGGGAGGAGCCTTGGCCGGCCTATGACCGGGTACATTTGAGCGCTTATTTTTCAGGTTCTGAAGCTGCCGATTTGTTGATGGCACCGTTATCGTGGTATATTGACAATGGTATCGATTTGAGGACTAAGGAACTTATTGTCCAAATAGACCGGGAAAAAAAATGTGTGCATAGCCATTTGGGAAACACCATGGAGTACGATTACCTGGTATTAGCCACTGGCTCATCTGCCTTTGTTCCCCAAATTGCGGGAGTGGAAAAGAAGGGCGTGTTTGTATATAGAACTTTGGAGGACCTGGATGCCATGAAAAGCTTTGGGAAACAGGTTAGGTCAGCTGCTGTTTTAGGCGGGGGCTTGTTGGGTTTGGAAGCCGCAAAGGCCGTAATGGATATGGGACTTAAAGCCCATGTAGTCGAATTTGCCTCCCGGCTTATGCCCCGTCAACTGGATGAAAGTGGATCGGGTATTTTGCAGGGGAAATTGGAGGAACTGGGAATAACCATCCACCTCAATAAGCAGACATGTGCCATTAAGGGAAATGGTAAACTGGCTGGGTTGGAGTTTGTGGATGGAAGCAGTTTGGATGTAGATATGCTGGTGATTTCCGCCGGAATCCGGTCGAGGGATGAATTGGGGGCTGGAGCAGGATTGGAAACCGCACCCAGGGGAGGTTTTGTCGTCAATGAATTCCTACAAACATGCGACCCTTCCATTTTCGCCATAGGTGAAGCCGCATCATGCGGAGGCATGGTCTATGGACTGGTTGCCCCAGGATATGAAATGGCAACACAGGTAGTAAACCAACTGACCCAGCAAAAGGTCAAACCGTTTATGGGGTTTGACATGTCTACCAAATTAAAATTGATAGGGGTGGAGGTTGCCAGCTTTGGGGATGCGCTCGGTGAGTTGGAGCCGTCTAGATCCATCGTCTATGAAAACAAAGATAAAGGCATCTATAAGCGGATCAATATTTCTTCAGATGGAAA
>DATHWC010000426.1:0-28658 GCA_035460985.1 Lunatimonas sp. | reverse complement strand
AAAGAACAAATACTGACAGCCATCAAAAAAAACAAACCCGCTGCCACGGTCCTTCCGGACCACCTGTCTTATCCTACCGAAGAGATAGATCAGTTGATCGGGCAATTTCAGCAGGCCAGCAACCTAAACGGAGGTAAAACCATCGTTATTAAAAGCATTGAGGAGATTCCTACCTACCTGCAAGTTCATTTCGATACAAAACTACAAATAGTATCCTTGGTACCCGAACTGCAGGGCAGTCTGGATATAGCGACTGTATTGGATCCCCATGACTTGGAAGCAGTGGAATTGGCGGTTTTGAAGGGCACGTGGGCGGTGGCGGAAAACGCTGCTGTCTGGATGCCGGAGGAGAATCTGGTACATCGGGCATTGCCCTTTATTGCGCAGCACCTAGCAGTTGTAATTGAGAGCCGCTACCTGGTTCGGGACATGCATGCTGTCTATGAAAAAATCAATGTCAATGAGCCCGGTTACGGTGTCTTTATCGCCGGGCCGTCCAAAACAGCCGATATCGAACAGTCTTTGGTAATCGGTGCCCACGGCCCGAGAAGCATGACGGTGTTTTTGTTGTCAGAGTAGGTTCTCCGTTTCAAATAGCTAAAAACCCTAAGCAGAAAATGAACTCCATATAAGATTTAATCTATTCTTAATAGAGTGAAGAGCCCATTTGAAGGATTTAGGTGTATATTCAATACATCTAAAACAGCATCAAATGAAACTAACATTATTTATTTTCCTAGGTTTGTTTACCGGATTCTATTCCGCCGTATCCCAACAGATAAGGGACAACCGGCCCGGCTTCCTAATCAAACCCTACCTTCAGCTTAGCACCCAAACAGAAATGAGCCTCCTATGGGAAACAACCCATCCCACTACTTCGCTCATCGAATTCGGAAAGGCAAGGTTTGACTCGGGGGAAGCAATTTTAGACCAACAGGTTTCCGACGGAGTATTCAAGCACATGCATGAGCTGACCATGCAATCCCTTGAGCCGGAAACGCATTATTTTTACCGTGTATCTTCTGTCACGGAGCCAGGAGATACCCTTCGGACAGAAATTCTTCCATTCAAGACAGCAGTTTTTGAAGAAACACCCTTCGCCTTTACTATTTTCAGCGATTCGCAAAACAACCCGGAGATTTGGGGAAAAATCACTGCTCTGGCGCGGGACGAGAGGCCAAACTTTGCAATACACGGCGGTGATTTGGTGGGATTAGGGTATAGAAAATCGGAATGGGTGGAAGAGTTTTTTGCTCCTTCCTATCACTTTATGAAGCAAATTCCGATTTTCTCCACCCTTGGAAATCACGAGCATGATGCCACTTTTTACTACCAATACATGAAAAATCCGGACCCGGAACATTACTATAGTTTTAAGTATGGAAATGCGGAATTTTTCATGATAGATACAGATCAGTTCCAAGAACCGGGCACACCCCTATACAGGTGGCTCGAAAAAGCACTGGCAACCTCACAGGCCACATGGAAATTTGTTGTCCAACATCACCCACCTTTTTCCTCCGAAGAAAATGACTACGGGGACACCAATTTCGAGCTTTCCACTTACGGGGATGGGGAAGCCAAGTTGCTCGTTTCTTTATTTGAAAAATTTGGCGTGGATATTGTTTTTTCCGGCCACTTGCACATGTACGAACGCACTTGGCCCATTTTGGAAGATAAAGTGGTCGAAAAAAATGGGGTAAGGTATATGATTTTGGGTGGGTCCGGTGGAGGCTTAGAAAAGTCCGCACCGAACCGGACATGGTTTACGAACAAGGTAAGAACCTTGCATCACTACGGTTATATTGCTATCAATGGCAACCAATTGCAGTTCCAGGCCATTGACCAAGACGGTAACCTCTTCGATCAATTCACTCTTGATGGAAGCCGACCAAAACTACCGACTGTCTTACTTCCCCCAACTACCCCACAGCCAACATCAGAACGGAGAATCTTTACCAATCAATTCATGCTGGACCTTCAAACGGCTGAAGCCTCGGATGCCATTTATTATACCCTAGACGGAAGCACTCCATCCGGAAAATCCCCCCGATATCGGGGCCCCATACAGCTCACTGAATCCACTACGGTAAATGCACTCGCGTTAAACAAGCAGGGTGAAAGCCTAATTGCGGAGTACTCCTTTGAAAAAACCGAAATGCTATTGGGCATCCCCAAGGATGAATCCTTTCAGCCAGGGTTGAAATACCGCTACTTTACAGGTAATCTTACTGATCCGAAGGGCAAACTATCCGATCAAATGACTCTAAAATCAACAGGAATAATTCCATCATTAGACCCCAATTTGATATCCACTCAAGCTCTAAATTGGGGTGCCGAATTAAGTGGTTACTTAGAAATCCCGGAAAGTGGTTACTATACGTTCTCCGGCCATGCCAATCAGCTGTTTCGTTTTTATCTCCACGGAGATCTGAAAATCGAGGAATTTAATCGGGAGGTAGACTATACCTGCGACGTTTTTCTTGAGAAAGGGCTGCACCCCTTTAAATTAGAATATTATCTGTCTGACAGATATGCACTTTATTGGCAATTCTCCTATACTGATCCAGTCGCAAAAAAGGGGTTGGTTTCGGATTTGAACTTCTATTACAAAAAGGGAAAAATACATTAAACAATGTTTTAACTGTGAAATGTGCAATACACATAGGAAATATTTTTTGAATATAGAAAAACGTATTTTGTTGGTTTATAAATGGATATGGAAGAATTAACAGGAGTAATCGATAGATATAGTGAGTAATCCATACTAAAAATACCCCGATTGGGGTATTTTTTAACCCGAGGGTTTGCCATACCTTTACATCGGGTGATTAAGCAACTTTTCAAACTTAGTGTTTTTACAAAAATGGGGACAATTGTTTCGAAATTTTTTTGTCCCCATATTTTTTAATTTAATTATTTCTCGGACCTAAATGGTCACATCCACGCATAAATTCCACTAATTTTACGCGCATGTATAAATTGCCGTCATCCGACAAACCCGGATTTTTACTTTTGGGTATTCTCCTAGTCTCGTTTACCCTGCGACCCTCTATCACGGCCGTTGGACCTTTGATTCCTTTCATCCGGGAAGACTTGGCTCTATCAAATGCCTGGGCAGGGTTTTTGACCACGCTACCGCTTATCAGTTTTGCTACCTTTTCCTTATTCTCCGCCGCAATCGGCAAAAGGCTTGGCCATGCCCGGGCGATCCTCCTCGGTATGGTTGTGATCACGGTGGGTTCTGTGCTTCGGGTTTTAGGAGGTCCTTGGATACTATTTATTGGCACCGGCCTCACAGGGATCGGCATTGTGATCTGCAACGTCTTGTTAATTCCATTGGTAAAAGTACGGATGCCTGGCAAAGTGGGGAAAGTCACCGGCATTTATGCCACGGCAATGTCACTAATGGCCGCCATAGCTTCCGCCATCAGCGTGCCTTTGGCAATGGATTTCGGCTGGGGATGGAGGGGATCTCTGCTCTTTTGGGTGCTATTTTTGGGTATCGCTATATTCTTTTGGATACCACAGATAAAACCCAAAAAAACTGTTTCAAATAATCACGATGAGCATAAAAAGGCCAATGTGTGGCGTTCCAAACTGGCTTGGCAGGTGAGTCTGTTTATGGGGGTTCAGTCCTTTCTGTTTTTCACGCTGATTACATGGTTGCCTGATTTTTTCATATTCCGGGGTGTGACGCCAACCAATGCCGGGTTGATCATTGCCTTGATGCAAGTCGTTGGTCTTATCGGCACTTTTGTCTCCCCTATTATTGCCCTGAAGTTCCGCGAACAATCCCTTATGATTTTAATTCTGGGATTATGTTACCTACTAGGTTTCGGCCTTTTGCTATCCCCGTATCTGCCACTCAATGTCATTGGAATTTCCCTTGCGGGACTATGCATGGGGGCGAGCCTTAGCATGGCCTATATGCTAATCACGGTTCGGTCCGGGAATGACCAAACCACTGCGGCACTTTCCGGTATGGCACAATCCACCGGGTACTATTTGGCCGCCTGCGGCCCTTTATTATTTGGCGTTGCAATAGACATCTGGCCAAATTGGAACAACCTGGTATATCTGATGTTGGCATGCTCGGTTTGTTTTGCCGGATTTGGCTATTTTGCGGGTAAAAACCGGACCATCTGAAGCCGATATCAATAATCCATTGCTTTTTAAAAAGGCTGATTACCTTTCAAAAAAATTCTTGCATATTTGCGGGAAATTTCCGGAAAGCCAAGCCAAAGGAAGTTTTTATTGAAAAGAAGTTTTTTTAATTTTTTTATGTGGTCCGATAAATGATTGTGATGAGAATATTTCTATGTTGTTTGGCCATCGTTTGCTTTATGCAAAAGAGTTTTGGGCAACGGGTAACCATTAGTGGTACTGTAAAAGAGTCAGAGTCAGGGGAAACGTTAATCGGTGCAAATATATATGACCGGATATCCCAAAAGGGTGCCGTCACCAATACCTATGGCTTCTACAGCTATACCACACAAACAGATAGCGTAGATCTTTATGTGAGCTTTGTAGGATTTCAGCCCGCTAGGGTACAGCTTATACTTTCCCAAGACACGACATTAAACATCCAGCTGAGTTTGGATACTATGTTAGAAGAGGTGGTAGTATCTGCTGAAAGCATGGATCAAATTCAGGAAGTAACCCGAATGAGTACCATCAATATACCTATCAAGCAGATTAAAGAATTGCCTGCGCTTATGGGAGAGGTGGATGTTTTTAAAGTTCTCCAGCTCTTGCCCGGCGTTCAGTCTGGAACGGAAGGGGCCAGTGGGCTGTATGTACGAGGTGGAGGACCTGACCAAAATTTAATTCTTCTCGATGGAGTTCCTGTTTACAACGCATCTCATCTTTTCGGATTTTTTTCAGTATTCAATGCAGATGCTATCAATAATGTGGAACTAATCAAGGGGGGCTTTCCTTCACGCTATGGTGGTCGTCTCTCTTCCGTCATCGATATTAGTATGAAGGACGGCAACATGAAAGAAATAAAAGGAGAGGGATCCATTGGACTGATTTCGTCCAAGGTCACTGTAGAGGGACCAATCAAAAAGGATAAAACCTCCTTTCTTTTCTCTGGTAGAAGAACCTATTTGGACCTGCTTGCCGCACCTCTAATTAAAGCCCTAGGCGACGCAAATGAGACAGCAGGCTACTACTTTTATGATATCAACACTAAAATCAACCATATCGTAAACGACAAAAATAGGCTATATTTTAGTTTATATTCTGGGGACGATAAAGCCTATTCCCGATACAAAAACTATTATGTCAACGGAAATCAACGCACGGACTATCAGGACGAGTTTGGGCTGAAGTGGGGAAATCTTATCTCCGCCTTGCGATGGAACAGTATTATCACAAATAAGCTTTTTAGTAACTATACGTTTACGTACAGCAAATATAAATTTGATCTTTTCAATGAATACCAGGACAAGATAACCCAAGGGGGTCAGGTCAGCGAAAACTTCTACACCGAAAATTACTTCTCAGGTATACGGGACTGGGCTGCAAAAGCTGATTTTGACTTTATTCCCAACCCCGATCATTACATACGTTTTGGAGGAAATGTTATCTTCCATCAGTTTTCACCAGGAGTCTATGCTGCCAAGGCTACGCAGCAAACCGATGTCCGGTTGGGTGCTGATGAGCTGAATTCCACCGAGTATGCGTTTTACGCAGAGGACGATATAACGATTAGTGACCGGTTGAAAGCCAATGTAGGTTTGCACTATTCAGGATTTCTGGCGGGAGAACAGCATTACCAATCCCTACAGCCTAGGGTTGCTGCCAGATATTTAGTGGACAGCCGGACGTCCGTAAAAGCTTCTTTTGTGACTATGACCCAATATATCCATTTGCTAACCAACGCTGGATTGGGGCTTCCTACAGACCTCTGGGTTCCTGCGACACCGGAGATAGGTCCTCAAAATGCAATGCAGGCATCTATTGGTGCCGTAAGAAATGTAAAGGGGTTTGAATTTACATTGGAAGGCTATTACAAAAAGATGGATGGCCTTATCGAATACAAAGACGGTGCTACCTACCTCAACTTAGATCAAGACTGGCAGGACAAAGTAGTAGTTGGCGAGGGAGATAGTTATGGAGTCGAATTTTTAGCCCAGCGAAAGGTAGGACGGATTTCCGGCTGGTTGGGTTATACTTGGTCCTACACGGACCGTCAATTTGATGAAATTAACTTTGGCAAACGCTATCCCTATAAATATGATCGAAGACATGATGTAAGCTTGGCTTTGACCCATGAGTGGAAAAGTAATAAAGATTTCTCCATGGTCTGGGTGTATGGAACTGGTAATGCAGTTTCCTTGCCAACCATGACGTATGAAGGGGCTGAAGTGAATCGCTGGGGTTCTCCACATCGACCGGAAATACAATATTATGAGAGCCGAAATAACTTTCGAAACCGGGATTACCATCGTCTTGATCTCAGCTTTAGCTTCTGGAAGATCAAAAAATGGGGGGAAAGAAAATGGACTGTTTCCATATACAATACTTACAGCCGTCTTAACCCATTTTTTATGACAACAGGTTTTGACCGTCAGGGAAATAAGAAAATCGTCCAATACAGCCTGTTTCCTCTGATTCCATCTATATCCTACGGTTTTAAATTTTAAACACCATGAATAATTATACAAATTGCTTCTTAAGTAGGTCTGTTTTAAAATCGGTAAAGCTTGGTGGATTCCGAAAAAGGATTTTTATACTGCTATTAACGATAACCATGGGTTGCGAAACCATTGTGGATATCGATATTCCGATGGATAAGCCGCTATTGGTCGTTAGCAGTTCGCTGGACACCGATGGATGGCCTAAGCTTCGTCTTACCTATAGCAAGCATATTTTGGACAATGCCTCGGGGTATCACCAAGTGGTTAATGGGCAGGTCCACATTCAGGAGAATGATGGACCTTGGATATTAATGGAAAAAAATGAGGTAGATGGATTAGTCACTTACAGGACCCTTGACCTATTCTTGAAAGAAAACCATACATATACTTACCGGATCCAAGTTTCCGGCTATGACGAGCTATTGCTTTCTGAGCATACTCCAAAAAAAGTCCCGATCAAGGAAGTACGGTTTAATGGCACCCGTAACGTTCAGGAATGGAACACCGAGCAGGATGTTACCGTCATCTTCGATGATCCCCTGGGGAGAAATTTCTACGAGTTATCCATATTCACCTACCTATCTGTCGACTTGGGCACAGATTCATATGGAAATCCCATTCAGTATCAGGTTGCCGGCAACGCTAATTTTGTTCCTAAAAATCCCGTCTATGAGACCGATTACTATTCGGAACAAACGCTGCTTTTTGATGATAGACTCTTTGACGGAGAGGAAGCAATCATGGATTTGCTGATCCAAGGCACTATCATGGAGGATACCTATGAGGGAGAGGTTTATTTTAATCTAAAATCAGTAACGGAAAGTTACTATCAGTATCACACCACTTCAGCCTTGCAGGATTGGAATGATGGGGATCCCTTTGCTCAACCAGTGCAAGTCTATTCCAACATTCCAAAAGGTCTTGGCATTTTGATGGGCTCCACCCTAGACATTTTCCAATACAAGTAGAGTCACTGGATGAAATCTACAATTACCTGTTATATTCGGGATATAATGGGTATTTTTGCCCTCTCCATATCAGCCCCATCATGCAAGAATTCGTTGAGTCATTCGGGATATCATCCGATGTTTTTTCCTATGTGATAATGCCCCTGCTTATTTTTCTTGCCAGGATCGGGGATGTATCCATCAATACCCTACGTATTGTATTTGTGATGTCCGGCAAGAAATTCATTGCCCCGCTAATGGGATTTTTTGAATCAATGATTTGGCTTTTGGCGATTGGTCAAATTTTTCAAAATATCGACAATCCCCTCTCATATATTGCCTATTCGGGAGGCTTTGCGATGGGGATTTATGTAGGGATGACCATTGAGGAAAAGCTGGCTCTTGGGAGGGTCCTAGTACGAATCATTACACCAGAACCCATGAACGAACTGGTGGACTATATGAAGGAAAAAGAGCATCGATTTACCATAGTGGGAGCTGAAGGACGGTACGGCCGGGTGCAGGTAATGTTTACCGTTTTGAAGCGGGAAAACCTAAAAGCCTATATTGAAAAAGTAAAGCAGGTAAACGACAAGGCTTTTTATACGATAGAAAGTGTCAAGAGGGCTAGTGAGGATGATTTTACGCTGACCGGGGATAAGCCAAGTTTTGCTTCTCGGGTGATAGGGAAGATTAGGAAGTAGGGTTGATTATATCTTAACCTCATTTCTTGGGCAATACTATGTTCGTTCGTTATGTTCGATTTGAACTGAATACTGCTTGTTTCGCCTTTGCTTAAAAGATCTCTAACGTATTCCGGTGTCATATATTCCTCTTGGTTTTGTGAGGTACTGGATTTTTGTATGCCGATTTGGTACCACAAAACATGACCAAGCCCGAAAACAAATTCAATTATTGTTTTATTAATATTTAGAAACGCACCTAACTAAACAACGTAAAAGTACCTACCACTCAACCAGACCCAAATTATTCATATTTCTCAATATCCAGGCCTGTCTACTCTGCAGGTAGTTTGTGGGCTTGGTGGGATTCCATCGGCGGGGGTTAGGTAGGGTGGCGGCGATATAAGCGGACTGCTGCCGGGATAGTTCTTTGGCTGGCTTTTTATAAAAATGTTGGGACGCTGCTTCTATGCCATAGATGCCTTCCCCCATTTCTATTACATTCAAATACACTTCCATGATCCGCTTCTTACCCCACAGCCCCTCAATCAAAAAGGTAAAATAGGCTTCCATTCCCTTCCTCAACAAGTTGCGACCGGGCCATAAAAACACGTTTTTGGCAGTCTGATTACTTATGGTGCTTCCTCCCCGAAACCGCTTTCCACTGTCGATGTCTTTTCTGGCTTGTTGTATCGATTCCCAGTCAAAACCTCCGTGAGTTCTAAATTTTTGATCCTCGGCAGCGATCACAGCCAGCGGAACGTGGGAAGAAATGTCCTCCAATGGTACCCAGGAGTTTTTCAATACGACTTGTTTTTCGGGATCAAACAACTGCTCCACGCTGCGGATGACCATCAGCGGGGTGATCCACACCGGGACAAAGCGGAGAATGGCCACAGAAACTATGGAGGCCAGAAAAAAACCCAGGGCTAAGATGACCCCAAAACGAACAATTCTCTTTACAATAGTCTTCATCCCGTCAGAAAACTTTCAAAATTATTGCACGAAATTACGATAATTTCAGATGAAAAATGCAATAGGTTATTTATCCCTCTATTTTTGTATTCTTGATAGGGTTAAATAACAAATGAATTTATGCCAAATAAACCATCGGAAAGCCTTCCCGGTAAATTTTTAGAACAGCTGGAAACTGTCTTGGACCCAAGGGGAATTCAGGATTTTCAAAAAAGTCTCGAAAAAGCCAGCCCTACCTCGATCCGGTTTAACCCTCACAAACCGATTTCAAAGGCTGCCACCTTGGATCCTGTTCCATGGTGCCCAACAGCCTACTATTTACCCGAGCGACCATCTTTTACACTAGACCCGAGTTTTCATGCGGGAGCATATTATGTACAGGAGGCTTCTTCCACCTTCCTACATCACATCTTAGAGACCATTCAACTTTCGCCTTCCAGCATTGCGCTGGATCTATGTGCTGCTCCGGGAGGCAAATCAACTTTGCTAAGCTCTTACCTAGGGGAGTCTGGACTGTTGATAGCCAATGAAGTAATAAAAAGCAGGGCACAGGTACTCAAGGAAAATGTTATCAAATGGGGCTTGGGAAATACAATAGTCACCCAAAATGATCCATCTCATTTTTCGGACTTAGAAGGATTCTTTGACTTAGTGTTGGTAGATGCTCCCTGTTCTGGAGAAGGGATGTTTCGCAAGGATCCGGCGGCGATCTCTGAATGGTCTCCCGAAAATGTGTCGCTCTGTGCAGCCCGGCAGCAACGCATCATTGATCAGGTAGGTGCTTTGCCCAAAGGTGGAGGCTATCTAATTTACGCCACCTGCACCTACAACCGAAAAGAAAATGAAGAAAATATTGCCTTTCTAACTCGGGAGTTTGCCTATGAACCCGTCCGAATTCCGGTGCGGGAGGAGTGGGGAATCCGAGAAAGTGAGATAGCTGTGGAAGATGATACCTTCTACGGATATCGGTTTTTTCCACACCAGGTCACCGGGGAAGGATTATTTATTAGCGTGCTGCGGCGCAGTGGTAATTCTGATCAGTCGGTGGGGTTGGCAAAAGAATTTCGCCACTCCCACCTCAAGCGCGTCTCTCCAAGAGACATTCCAAACGAACTCAGTTCTCAACTGGATAATACAAAAGCACTACGCTTGTATCAGCTTGGGGAAAGCTATTTTGCCATTCCTGAAAAGAAACAGCCAATTTTCGAAAAACTGGCCGATTGCTTAAATATTCGATACTTCGGCGTAGAATTGGGTCAGGTGATCCGTGGAGAATGGCTCCCCAGTCACGAGTGGGCACTTTCGGTTTTGGAGAAAAAAAACATCCCCCGACTTGCTCTGTCGAGGGATGAGGCATTGAAATTTTTAAGAAAGGAATCCATTTCAGCGGAAAACTCCCAAAGAGGATGGCTATTAGTTACCTATTTGGGTTTACCGCTTGGTTGGGTAAAAAACCTAGGTAACCGGGTAAACAATTACTACCCCAAAGCGTGGAGAATCCGAACTTAATTCGCTAAGCCTTAAGATAAATCTTCCCATTGAGAAAGATCAAGTACCTCATCATCGAGGTAATGGGGATATATTTTCTGGTGGCACTTCTTCACCTCTGCGGTAAGCACCGCCCTGAATCCCTCTACATTTTCCCCTGTTTCTGCTGCCATGAAAACCGGCTTAATCGCTGACTTCTTGGCGTAGCTTTGTTCCAGTTTTTCAAAATCGATAAAATTACCTTCTTCAATTTCCAATTCTGTCATAAACATCCGTTCTTCTTCGGAAGGCATTTTTGCCGCAATATCAATTTTATTGAATACCAAAATAACAGGCTTATCACTTACCCCCATTTCACTTAGGGTTTGGTTTACAACGGTAATCTGATCTTCAAATCCGGGATGGGACACATCCACTACGTGTACGAGGAGATCTGCTTCTCTGATTTCAGCAAGTGTGGATTTAAAGGATTCAATAAGATGAGTGGGCAGTTTGCGAATAAATCCTACGGTATCTGAAAGCAGGAATGGAATGTTTTCCAACACTACCTTTCTGACCGTTGAGTCCACGGTAGCGAATAATTTATCCTCGGCGAGCACGTCGGCTTTTGTCATCAGTCGCATCAGCGTACTTTTTCCTACGTTGGTATATCCCACCATGGCTACCCGGACGATACCTTCCCTGCCTTTTCGCTGGGTGAAGCCCTGCTTTTCTATTTTGTCAAGCTTCTCTTTGAGAAGCGTAATTTTACTGCGAATATCCCGCTTATCCGTTTCAATTTCCTTTTCACCGGCACCACCCCTGGTGGAAGTACCCCCACGTTGTCGCTCCAAGTGCGTCCACATATGGGTTAACCGTGGCAGTAGGTATTGAAACCGAGCCAGCTCCACCTGTGTTTTAGCCTGGGCTGTTTGTGCCCGATTAAGAAATATATCCAAAATAAGTAGCGATCGGTCATAGACTTTGACCTTCAGCTCATTTTCTAGATTCCTCATTTGGGAAGGAGAGAGGTCATCGTCAAAAATCACCATATCCACCTTAAAAAACTCCACGTAGTTTTTTATTTCCTCCAGTTTTCCAGACCCCACGAAAGTCCGAACATCCGGCCGTTCAAGCCGCTGGGTGAAGCGATGGATGGCTTTGGCTCCTAATGTCTCCGTCAGTTCCGCCAACTCATCCAAATGATCCGTCACCCCTTTCTCAGTATCCTGCTGATGGATCAAAGCAACCAAGATAGCAGTTTCAGGTTCCGGAGCTGTATCGTTCAATTTTTTTAATTTTCTGGAGTATTTACTCATACACTCGATTTCGCTGGTTAATAATTTTCTCAATTAAACAGGTAACGATTTACACATCTTTTAGATTCATTTTACGTAAATAACCTCACGCTTGAACACATTTACGGTCAAATCATATCCCGGATCGGCGTATCCGAATAAAATTAGCGATATATCTTACCCTTGAAAGGCAAAATAGTTAATTTTGGTGATAAATTGTGCATATGAAGAATTTATGTGCCATGGACCAATTTAATCGTCCTGTTGTTTCATCTATTATTAGTTGACTATTTAAATGTGATTATTTTATTATGGAAATCAGAAAAACCCCCATCCAAGATGTGTATGAGATTTATCCACGGATTTTTAAAGACGACCGGGGCTACTTTTTAGAAACATACAAGCAGGATGTTTTTGAAAAACACGGTTTGCCAACCTTGTGGAAGCAAGATAATCAGTCCTATTCCGAGGCAGGTACGGTAAGAGGCCTTCATTTCCAGCAAGGTGCTTTTGCCCAGGCAAAACTTGCCCGGGTTGTTGTAGGCAAGGTGCTCGATGTGTGTGTGGATATAAGAAAAGGCTCGCCTACCTTCGGAAAATACCATGCTGTCGTCTTAGATGCCAAACATCAAAACATGCTTTACATTCCCGAAGGCTTTGCCCACGGATTCTCGGTGCTGGAAGACGCTATTTTCGCCTATAAATGCTCGGATCTGTACAACAGGGAAAGCGAAGGTGGAATTTTATGGAATGATCCTGAGTTAGGTATAGACTGGGGGTTAAGTAAAGCGGTTTTGTCAGAAAAAGACCAAACTTGGCCCACCCTTAAAGAATTTGTGAAAATTAGCGGAGGAGGACTTTAATGTCACTATTTGATTTAATACGAAAGAGCCCATCGAAAAAAAACGAACCACTCAATCTGGAATGGTTGAAAGTGGATATGCACAGCCACCTCATCCCAGGAATCGATGATGGATCCAAAACTGTGGAAGAATCCCTCGAACTTATCCGGATTCTTCAGGGATTTGGCTTGAAAAAGCTGATAATGACTCCACACGTAATGAGTGAGTTCTACAGAAATACACCTGAAATCATCCATGAAGGGTTGATGAAAATGCGGAAGGCAGTGGCAAACGAAGGAATTGACATTGAACTGGAAGCTGCGGCAGAATATTATATGGACGAAATTTTCTTCGAAAAAATCGAGAAAAATCAGAAATTGCTTACTTTCGGAGAGAATAAGGTATTGGTTGAAACGGGGTTTTTGAGCAAGCCTCAAATTTTGATCGAAACATTTTTCCGTATGGAAATGGCCGGTTACCAGCCTGTATTTGCCCATCCGGAAAGATACCTATACCTCCAACATGACGCCGATTTGCTGGACTCGCTTGCCGACAGAAATATCTTCTTTCAATTGAACCTTCTGTCTCTCACCGGCTATTATTCCAAGCCCATCAAGAAATTTGCGGAAAAACTGATTGACCGTGGACTAATAAAGGTTGTCGGCACAGATTGTCACAATATACGCTATTTGGAAGCGCTGGAGCGCCTGCCACAGGAAAAGTATTATCACAAACTTATGGATCTAAAGTTGTTGAATCCTGACCTATGAAAATTCTTATCACCGGTATCACGGGACTGCTGGGGAGCTATTTAGCTAGAGAATTACAAGGAGCGGGAGAAATCCACGGGTTGAGAAGGGAGAGTAGTACCTTTGAGCTTTTGGGGGACCTGGAAAATCAAATCCAATGGCATATCGGTGACATAATGGATTATGAATCCGTGGAGGCGGCTTTCGAAGGCATGGACCTTATAATACATTCAGCCGGACTGGTTTCTTTTTCGTCCAAAGACAGTGAGAAACTTCTGGCGGTCAACACGCAAGGTACCGCCAACGTAGTCAATGTCATGCTTGACAAGGGAATAAGGCGGCTGGCGTTTATCAGTTCAGTTGCCGCTTTGGGCCGGGACGCAGAAGTGAGTGTCATCAATGAAAATTACAAATGGGTCACCTCGGTCCTGAACACTCCCTATGGGATTTCCAAGCACATGGCAGAGCTGGAAGTGTGGAGAGGATCTCAAGAAGGGTTGGAGGTAATGGTATTTAACCCCTCAATTATTCTGGGCAAGGTAAAAGATGATCGATCAAGTGCAGCCATTTATCAATATGTCCTCCAAGAAAATGATTATTATCCATTGGGGTCAATAAACTACATCGATATTCGGGACACGGTGCAGCTCATTCGATCATTAATGGATAAGGCTCCATGGAACGAGCGTTACATTCTAAATGCGGAAACCATTTCATATCGACAGTTTTTTGAACAAATGGCCACGGTTTTCCAAAAAAAGGCCCCTCACAAAAAATTATCAGCAGGGATTTTGAATCTTGCCTTAGTTTGGACAAAAATAGTCAATCTGTTTCGGAAAAACCCCCTTCCCTTGAATAGGCAAACAGCCCAAGTGTCCCAGCTGGATATCTCATTCGACAACGGAAAAGTGCAGTGCATCCTGAAACACAATTACATACCTCTCCAAGAAACCTTGGCATGGGCAATAAGGAACGAAAAAAACCACCAAACCGTTTAATATCCATCTTATGCAAATGCAAAAAATAATTTCCTAACCCCCTTAAGCTATCAAATATTTTGGTAACTTAAGATTGAATTTAAAAAAAGATCGATGACGGGAGATTTTGAAAACCACTCAGAACAGGAAAGGGAGTTGGTTCAGCGATTTGAACATGCTCAAAAGTCCAACGAGGATCTTTATTTTGGCGAGGAGGAATTTGAGGATATCATTAAATTTTACATGGATAACCTGAAGTTCAAAAAGGCCCTAAAGACCAGTCAACTCGCTACCAATAAATTCCCATTTTCCATTGAATTAAAGTTATTGCTGGCCCAAGGGCTGATCTTTCTCGATGAATTGGAGGAAGGGGTAGAGCTGCTGGAAAACCTCAATAATTTATCCCCCAATAATGAGGAGATTATTTTGGCTTTGGCCAATGTTTATTCACTGCTGGGTCAAAACAAAGATGCCATAGAAATTCTTGAGAGTTTTCTTCCAATTGCAGAAGATAAGGCTGAGATCTATTATATGCTGGGCAACTTTTATAGATTGGAAGACCAAACTGAAAAGGCTATTTTTTGCTATAAAAAGTCGGTGACATTGAAGATTAATCATGAAGATGCCCTTTTCCAGCTCGCAATGATCACGGAAGAGGATGGATCTTTTGATGATATCCTTCAATTTTACCAGGATTTTATCGATGAGGATCCCTATAATTCGGGGTCGTGGTACAACCTTGGCGTGGTTTATAATCGGCTGGGCAGGTTCGAGGAAGCTATCAAGGCCTATGATTATGCACTCCTAATAGATGACACTTTTGCTTCAGCGTATTTCAACCTCGGCAATGCCCTGATGAATACCAAGCAGTACGAGTTGGCACTGGAAGCTTACCAAAACACCATCAATTGTGAAGGAAGCAATGCCGAGAATTGCTGCTATTTGGCAGCCTCTTACGAGAAGTTGGATCAAATCGACATGGCATTTAAGTATTTTAAGAAATCCGCAAAACTGGACCCGGAGTACGATGATGCTTGGTTTGGATTGGGGATGTGCATGCTTAAAAGGAAGAAATACTTTGAGGCCGTCCATTATTTCAGAAAGGCACTTAACCTTTCCGATGAAAATGCCAATTACTGGGTTGGGCTCGCGGAGTCTGAATATAATTTGGGAAACCTACAGGCAAGTGCCGAAGCGTATGAAGAGGCCATCAACCTTGAACCCGGACTCTTAGAAACCTACGTCAATTTGTCAATCATTTATTTTGATCAAAACAGATTTGAGGAGTCAGAGGACGTGATCAAAGAGGGGATTGAAGAGCTACCGGAAGAACCGGAGTTATATTACCGCTTGGTCGTCTATTTGATTAAAACTGGGAAATATAAAGAAGCTTTTTCATATTTGGAAAATGCATTAACTTTGGACTTTGAAAAACACGTGATCTTGTTTGACCTGATGCCTGAATTGGAGCAACAAAAGGCTATTTTCAAAATAATAAATCAGTATAAGACTGATTCTACCAAGTAAATTTTCCCATTATTTTGTCTATACAAACTATTGATTGAATGAATTATATTCTTAAAAGTATCCCCTATCGGACGGAAAAACCTAGGCAAGCTGGGTTTACCATGGCCATGGATAAGGGATTAAGTCTCCGTGAGGTGGAGGATTTTATTAGTATGAGTGGCGATTTCGTGGATATTGTCAAATTAGGATGGGCTACGTCTTACGTTACTAAAAATTTAAAAACAAAAATAGAAACCTATCGGTCGGCAGGCATTCCCGTTTATTTTGGAGGGACACTTTTTGAAGCCTTTATCATCCGGGACCAATTTGACGATTACCGAAAATTGCTGGATACCTATGAGCTTACATTTGCGGAGGTCTCAGACGGCTCCATTGTGTTGGACCACAATAAAAAATGTGACTACATTCGCACGCTTTCAGAACAAGTCACCGTTCTATCGGAAGTAGGGTCCAAAGATGCCGCAAAAATCATACCTCCCTACAAGTGGATCGAGCAGATGCAGAAGGAATTAGAAGCCGGTGCATGGAAGGTAATTGGAGAAGCCCGTGAGGGTGGTACGGTGGGTCTTTTCAGAGATTCTGGGGAAGTCCGACAAGGATTGGTTGAGGAAATCCTGACGAAAATCCCAGAGGAAAAAATCATTTGGGAGGCCCCACAGAAAGAGCAACAAGTTTGGTTTATCAAACTGATTGGAGCGAATGTCAACCTGGGAAACATTGCTCCAAACGAATTTATTCCCTTAGAGACCTTACGTCTAGGACTCAGGGGTGATACTTTTGACCATTTCTTGGAATTTGACAAAAAATAATTCCTGACCAAATCAATTTTCAATTCTTATTGACTAGCAATAGACCATGAATAGAGTCAAAGATAAACTCCTTCTATTTTTAAAGGGAGTTGGCATGGGTGCCGCAGATATTGTGCCGGGGGTATCTGGAGGGTCTATCGCGTTGGTTACGAAAATCTACCAGGAATTGCTGGACAGCATCAAGTCTATTGATTTGGATGCACTTCGGTTATTGGCCTCATTTAGGTTTAAGGTGTTTTGGAAACATGTGAATGGGTCTTTTCTCCTGACATTGCTTCTGGGGATACTTACGGCCATATTTTCCCTGTCCAAACTCATCACATTTTTGATGACCAACCACCCCATTCCTTTGTGGTCCTTCTTTTGCGGGCTCATTCTTATCAGTGCATTAATCATCCTCCGAGATATACGGAAATGGAACGTGATTGCGGTCCTGATTATTCCATTAGGTGCCTATTTGGCCTATCAAATCACGGAAATCCCACCCGTAACCACACCGGATTCGCTGTGGTTTACTTTTGTTGCCGGAGCGATTGCCATCTGCGCTATGATATTACCGGGAATTTCAGGTAGCTTTATACTTCTCATTTTGGGGCAATATGAACAAATTCTGACAGCAGTGAATCAGAGAAATCTGCTTACAATTGCTGTATTTGGGGTGGGATGTGTTGTGGGATTATTGTCATTTAGCCGAGTTATTTCATGGCTATTAAAGCACTATCACGCCATTACCATCGCCTTTTTGTCTGGGTTTATGTTGGGTTCCATCAATAAAATATGGCCTTGGAAGCGGGTCCTCAGTTACCGGATGTCTAGTAGTGGTATACAGCAACCTTTCATCACAGAGAATATATGGCCACATCATTACCTCGCCGAAAGCGGACAGGAATCCCAATTTCTTGTCGCCATACTAGCTTTCTTGGTAGGTGTTATCCTTGTGGTTGGAATTGAGCGTATTGCTGCTTACAAACAACAACCTGAGTAACTATGAGAAGATTTGGATTAATCGGGTTTCCTTTAACCCATTCCTTTTCAAAAAAATACTTCACAGAAAAATTTGACAGAGAAAATATAGCCAACTGCAGGTATGATCTGTTTGAAATTCCGGATATCAAGGAACTACCCGCGCTGCTGGAAAGGGAAAAGGAATTGGTGGGCCTAAATGTCACCATTCCCTATAAACTTCAAGTAATCCCCTATCTAAATGAATTGGACCCTGCCTGTAGTGCCATTGGAGCGGTAAATTGCATACGAATTGAAAATGGCATACTTAAAGGCTTCAATACAGACTACGTGGGATTCCGTAATTCCCTGGACAATTGGATTCCCGGATCCAAACCCAATGCATTGATATTAGGCACGGGGGGAGCGGCTAAAGCTGTAATGCAGGCCTTAATTGACTTTAAAATCCCTTTTTTGCAGGTATCCAGAAATCAATCCGATCTCGAACACACCATTACCTACGAGGAGTTGGCAGATAACGTCAGCATATTGGACACGCACCGCTTATTGATTAACACTACACCGCTTGGCATGTACCCCCATACGGAGGAAATGCCGCCGCTGCCAATGGAGCGCATTGGAGCGGATCATTATGCATATGATCTAATTTATAATCCTGACAACACCGCCCTTATGAAAGCTGTGGAAAGTAGGGGAGGAAAAGTGAAAAATGGTTTGGAGATGCTTCACCTACAGGCAGAAGCAGCTTGGGATATTTGGAATTAAATTTTCAGGTTGATTATCAAGAATATAAACCTATTCTGGATCAAAATTTGCGTATTATGTTAAGGATTAAAGCCAACCTAAGAAATATTTTTCTAACTTATTTGAAATTGAATTAGCAACTAATATTTATTTATGCCAAGAGTAAAAGCCACAAACGACAGTAAAATTTTTGTACTCGATACATCCGTCATCTTGTTTGCCCACAATTCCATCATGAATTTTGCGGAGCACGATGTGGTCATACCGATAACGGTTCTTGAAGAGCTGGACCAGTTTAAAAAAGGATCCGATACCAAGAATTTTGAGGCACGGGAGTTTATCCGCCTTCTCGATGCGCTTTCAAAGAATCATATGATTCACAATTGGACTCCGCTTAACGGCAAGGGGAAGGGCAATTTTAAGGTATTGATGAATCCTCAGAACGGTCTGAATGCCAATGAAATTTTTGGAGAGGAGAAAAACGACCATAAGATTCTCAACGCAGCACTTAGCCTAAAGCAATCTGAAAAAGGAAGAAAGGTCATATTGGTCAGCAAGGATATTAACCTTAGATTGAAAGCCAAATCGTTGGAAATACAGGCGGAAGATTACGAAACGGGTAAAATAAAGAATATTTCCGAGCTGGAAAATACGGGGAAACGGGTTTTAGAAGACATTGATGCCGAGCTGATTAACGAGCTTTATGACAAGCAGGTAGTTGATGCGAAAAGCATCTTGGGCAAACGGAAAACAGATCCTAATACCTTTTACATTATTAAAAGCCTAAACAAATCCGTACTGGCTTATTTTAATGCTGAAGAGAATGTATTGGAAAAGATAGAGAAAAAATTGGCGTATAATATTAAACCGAAAAACGCAGAGCAGACCTTCGCATTACATGCAATCCTGAATCCGGCGATTAAACTTGTTTCCATACAGGGCGTAGCCGGAACAGGGAAGACCTTGCTTGCGTTGGCAGGAGCCTTGGAGCAGCGCCGGGATTTCAAACAGATATTTTTAGCGAGGCCAATCGTTCCTTTGAGCAATAAGGATATAGGATACCTTCCAGGGGATATTAAATCCAAACTTAATCCGTATATGGAGCCTCTTTGGGATAATTTGAAGTTTATTCAAAACCAATACAAAGAATCGGACAAGGAATACCAGAAGATCAATGAAATGATTACACAGGAAAAACTAGTCATCCAACCATTGGCGTATATCCGGGGCAGATCATTGTCCAATATATTTTTTATCGTTGATGAGGCGCAAAATCTCACTCCCCATGAAATAAAAACGATCATAAGCCGGGCTGGTGAAAACACAAAGATCATATTCACCGGAGACGTGTTTCAAATAGACACTCCTTACTTAGACAGTCAGAGTAACGGGCTTTCCTATTTGATAGACCGCGCCAAGAACCATCCGCTCTATGCCCATATCAAACTGGAAAAAGGCGAACGGTCCGAATTGGCGAATCTGGCAAATGATCTGCTTTAGCTTTCTGTGATGGTATTCAGCTTAGCCAAAAAGCTGTTGTAATATTGTCTCCCGACGGGCACAACATCATTGGTTTTTAAGGTTATTTCCTTAGTGTTGAAATTGTCTATCTGGGCAAGCTGCACAATAAATGATTTTTGAACGCGAAGGAAAAGGTTTGACGGAAGCTTTTCTTCCATATCTTTCATAGATTTACGGATGATAAATTTCCTGTTTTTCGTAAAAATCGTAACCATGTTTCCATTTGCCTCTACGTAATAAATGTCCGTATAGTCTACACGCTCAAAGGAATTATCAGCTTTAATAAACACCGCATCGGTAACCAAATACGGACTGATTTCCGCGGCACTACCCCCGGTCTCCGACATCATAGGTCGGGTGCGCTGATTGTAGAGCACAATCTCGACCATGGCGTGTATGTCATTGCTGTTGAAGGGCTTTACGATAAATCCTGCCGGATGGGTCCTCTTTGCTCTTTCTATAATCGCAGGGTCGCTATAGGACGTGACATACACAATAGGCGCATCCACCATTTGTTGAATGATCTCACCCAACTCAATGCCGTCTTTGTCCCCTTTTAATTTTATGTCCATAAAGACCATGTCAGGCCTGTATTTTTTAACCACCTTCACGGCTTGATTTGCAGAATTCGCTATGTCTATGTTCACATAACCTAAAAGTTGCAATATTTCCTCAATGTTTTCAGAAATGTTTACATCATCTTCTACAATTAGGATTCTTTCCTCTTTCATACGTAACTCAATTTTTTAATTAAAAATTAAACTGTGGTAATGACATTCTCTCTACTAAACTAAAAACCCAATCAGTTATTGGTTTCCTCACCTGCCTCACCTTGAAACTTTTAGTATGGAACTAGCTTATAAAAGTAAAATGCCCGCACCAACGGTTTAAATATAGGTGTTTATACTTAATTGCCTATAGTTCTCTCTCAATATAAGATTAAATATACAACAAATTGTAATTATGTGGCAAATAACGGTTGAATTTGTAGAGGAAGGGTGGTTTACAAGCTCATCAAATCCTTGAACCTAGCAGCCTGTCTCCTACTTACCTCAATCCGGTCCCCTCCCTTTAATGTGACGACCAAGCCACCATTGAACCAAGGCTCAATAGATTCTACCCAACTTAAGTTTATAATATGTTTACGGCTCGCCCTGAAAAATGACTTCTCATCCAACCTTTCATCCAACGCATTCAGCGACTTGTGAATCATGGGCTTATTGTTGTCAAAATAAACCTTGATGTAGTTGCCATCCGATTCGAACAAACGTACGCTGGAAAGCTTCACAAACCAGCACCGGTCTCCGTCTTTGACAAAAACCTGATCGTGTAAGGTCAGCTTTTTGGATGGGCCACCAGCTTCCTGGGTCTGTTCTTTTTTCAAATCCTCCATTTTGCGTTCCAACTTCACCAATGTTTCGGCGAGTCTTGCTGGCTCTATGGGTTTAAGCAAATAATCCAAGGCATTGACTTGGAAAGCCTGTATGGCAAATTCGTCATAGGCAGTAATAAATACAACCAAAGGAACATGGTCTAATTCTTCCAGCAGGTCAAATCCCGTCTTTTCCGGCATCTGTATATCCAGAAATATCACATCAGGCTGCAGTTGCTCGATTTTGTCTTTCGCATCTTCCACATTCAGTGCTTCACCGACTATCTCAATATTTTCATGGTTGGATAGCAGGTTTGTGAGCTCTTTTCTTGCTAATCTTTCATCATCTACTATTAATGCGCGCATTGGGATATCTATTTTTAGTCTAAGATAAGGTTTTGTTTTGGAATTTTTATTTCTGTAACGACAAATTCTTGTCCTTGATTGTAAATTTTAAAAGAAGCCCTAGGACCATAGATCAATTTTAGCCGTTGGATGGTATTGGATATCCCGTGTCCTTCGCCCTTTTTCTTACTGTTGGTGTCTCCCTTGTATTGTCCACTGTTTCTTACCCAAATATACAAATCATCCAACAGACCCAGATTACACTTGATTTCTATGATGCCCCCCTTCATCAAGTTGGAGATGCCGTGCTTTATGGCATTTTCAACGATGGTCTGTAGCATCATGGGCGGTATTTTGTAGTGGAAAGCCTCGGGTTCGATTTCGTAAATGACTTTTAACCGCTCTTCAAACCGGATCAGTTCCAGATTCAGGTAATCTTTGACAGTATTTAATTCCTCCCCGAAGGGGATCACTTTATGCTTATCCACGACAAGGGAGTACCGGAGGATATTGGACAGCTGCGTGATGGCCGATTTGGCTTTTACTGGGTCTTCATCCACCAATGCCCTGACGCTGTTCAGGGCATTAAATATAAAATGTGGATTCAGCTGATTGCGTAAATGGATAAGTTTTATTTCGTTTATTTTCGCCTGATACTTCAGCGAGGAATTGTAATTGTCTAAAAAATAAAATAGAAAATACATCAACACCCACAGCGAGTAAAATAGAAAGCTGGTAAACAGATTGGCCAATAGTACCAAGGGTTTGATATCCGAAACTGGATTCAGCGTATCGAAGGCCAGGTTGATTATTATGTGAGCAAGCATATTCACCAGACTCAGCAGCACTACTGAGGTAAGCACCTTTTTGATCAGCTTTTCAAGGGGAAATTCAAACCAGGTATTTTTCTTGATCGTATACCTTAAAAAATGCGTAGACAGAAAATAGAATGTAGCCAAAGAAAAATAGGCTCCTACCTGAATAGCTGTAATACCCCGGTCTAGGGACATGAAAAAAAGGTTGACAAGGGCAAAACCAAGCCAACCACCTATCTGTAGGACCCAATATAATCTGTTTTTATCCATAAATTGGAATCAAATATAGAAAAAAACAATCCATCAGCCCTCCTTTTTTGAATATACTCACTTGGGATGGCTGAGGGATCAATATCAATTAAAAACGGCTGATTTATTTAGGGGAATCCGATCTAATATCCGCTTAACCAAATCCCTTGTACTGACGTTGTCCGCTTCGGCCTCATAGTTGAGGATAATCCGGTGGTTTAAGACATCATCAGCGATTTCCTTGATATCCTCAGGCAATACGTAATCCCGTTGATCCATGTAAGCTACCGCTTTTGCTGCCAAATTAAGGTTGATGCTGGCACGCGGAGAAGCGCCAAACTGTATGTATTTGGCCTCTTCGTTCATTCCGTATTTTTCAGGAAAGCGGGTGGAAAATACTAACTCTATAATATAATTTTCAAGGGGTTCCGCTATTCTTACTTTATTTATCTCCGCCCGGATCGCAAAGATATCCTCCCTGTCCAAAATTGGATTTACCTCAGAAATAAAAAAGGCATCCGTCATTCGCCGCATCACTTCCATTTCATCTTTTTTGGAGGGATAGTCAATATTGACCTTCATCATAAAGCGGTCAACCTGGGCCTCGGGCAGCGGATAGGTTCCTTCCTGATCCACCGGGTTTTGCGTCGCAAGAACCAAAAACGGCTTGTCCAACGTATATGTCGTATCACCAATAGTAACTTGCTTTTCCTGCATGGCCTCCAAAAGCGCAGACTGCACTTTCGCGGGGGACCTGTTGACTTCATCCGCTAAGATGATGTTGGAGAAAATTGGTCCCTTTTTGACTTCAAAATTAGCCGTAAGCTGATTGTAAATCATGGTGCCTATCAAATCCGAAGGAAGCAAATCGGGCGTGAACTGTATCCGTTTGAAATCCAAATGCAGCACTTTTGCCAATGTGTTTACCGTAAGCGTTTTGGCCAGACCCGGAACACCCTCCAGCAAAATGTGTCCATTTGTAAAAAGACCGATTAATAGCCGGTTGACCATCTTATCCTGACCCACAACAATTTTTTTCACTTCGCGGATAGCGTCCTTTATTTTATCTTGATGCATGTTCTCTGTTTAATTTTTTCCCCATTTTTCCTTTTAATTAAAAAGGCCAAAGGATTTCCCGGCCTAAATTAGAACAAATACTTGTTTAACACAATTTAGAACGGACCGATCTTCCTTTTTGTCTGAAAAGAGGTGAATTTCGATGATTATTTTCCCACGGCTACTGCCTTTCCTAAATCCCCAACGAAGAATATATCGCTTTCTTGGACAGCTCTTCTACCTGCCCACTTTCAAATCCTTCTATAGTAAGGTCCTCGATAGCCCATCGAACCAATCTCAGGGTTGGAAACCCTGCCGCTGCTGTCATCTTTCGAACTTGACGGTTTTTCCCCTCGGTAAGTGTTAGGGATATCCACGAATCCGGCACTGTTTTTCTATACCTTACCGGAGGAATCCGCTCAGGTAGTGTAGGTGAGGCTTTCAGAGTTTTAGCAACCGCTGTTTTTGTCATATAGGCCCGCTTGTCAACCTGTATTAGCAGGCCGGATTCAAGCTGGTGTAGGGCCTCCTGGGTAATATCACCCTCCACCTGCACAAAATACTCCCTTCGATGACCTTGGACCGGATCCAAGAGACGATGGTTCAGCGTCTTGTCATTTGTAATGATGAGGAGACCCTCACTGTCTTTGTCCAACCTGCCCACCGGATACACATCCGGCGGGAAAGTTCCCAAATTCCCAAGGGTGTTTCCTTCCCCACTAAACTGGGTGAGCACCCCGAAAGGCTTATATATCACAAAATAGCGGGACATGCTTATTGTTGTAGCAGTTTGAAGAGCTCGTCCAATTTTGGAGTCAGAATAATTTCAGTTCTTCGGTTTTTTGCCCTTCCTTCTGCAGTTTCATTAGAATCCTTGGGTTCGTAATAGCTTTTTCCAGCAGCAATAGCCCGTTTGGGATCTACGTTATAGGTGGTCGTCAGTATCCTTACAATCGCCGTGGCCCTAGCAGTGCTAAGTGCCCAGTTATCTTCAAACCGTCCGCTGATGGGTACATTGTCTGTATGTCCTTCTACCATGATTTGGATTTCTTCATTGTTATTGAGGACTTCTGCGAGTTTTCCAAGCGCTTCCCTACCATCCTTATTTACGGTAGCGCTTCCTGAAGGGAAAAGCAGTTTGTCCTGTAAGGATACATAGAGCTTACCATCTTGCTCATAAATTTGCAATTCATCTGACCTGTATTGGTTGAGAGCGCGGTCTACTGTCGCCTTCAAGCTGCTCATTACGGCCTTTTGTTCATCTAATAGGCTCTGCAGCATATCAAGACGTTCCTGTTGTTCCATTAACGCCCGCTCTTTCTCGGTGAGTTGCTCCTGCACGGATGAAGAGGTGGAGACGGCTTGGCTCAGCCGGCTGTTCAACGTTTTGGTCAACTCCTTTTCCCGACTCAGTTCTCCGGTTCTCTCCTGTAGTTGCCTTTGGGTATCCGCAAGTTGTTCTTGAGTCTTGGCGAGTGATTCTTTTGTATCACCCAATTCACCCGTTAGCCTACCGATGTGTGAGGTTGCATCTGTAAATTTCTTTTTAGAAACACAGGAGGAGAGGCTCAGCATACCCACAGCAATAATTAGCGTCGTAATTTTTAAATTCATTTTTCTGGGTTATTTTATGTTTATACGACTGTATGTATAATAATCGTACCAAAGCTTCGTGAAAAATCGTTCCCCAAATTATTTTTCCGCCGTACTTAGCCAAAAACAACCATTTCTGTTGACTTTTAGGATATCCTGCTCCAGTTCAATGCCTGATGAGTTTGTTTCTGTATTTGGTTGTAGACTGCTGCATGTTCGGGTAATGAGATTTGTGGATCCTTTTCCAATAAATCCCGTGCCGCATCCCTGGCTTGGATTAGAATTCCCGCATCTTGACTTAAATCTGCTAATTTCAAATCCGTGATTCCCGACTGCTGGGTTCCGGTGAGATCTCCCGGTCCCCTAAGCCGCAAATCCACATCGGCAATCTCAAAACCGTTATTCGTTCGGACCATGGTTTCCAAGCGTATACGGCTGTCTTTGGACAGTTCGTACTTAGTCATAAGCACACAATAGGATTGACTGGATCCTCTTCCCACCCGACCTCTGAGTTGGTGAAGTTGGGAGAGTCCGAAGCGCTCCGCATTCTCGACTACCATCACTGTGGCATTCGGCACATTCACCCCCACTTCAATGACCGTGGTAGCTACCATGATTTTAGTTTCGCCTTTTACAAACCGCGCCATTTCAAAATCCTTGTCAACGGGCTTCATATTGCCATGTAGCACCCCTATGGGATATTCGGGGAATGCCCTACAAATGCTTTCATGTCCATCCATCAGGCTTTTTAGATCCATTTTTTCAGATTCCTCTATGAGCGGGTAGACCATATACACCTGTCTTCCCATTTCAATTTCTTTTCTCAAAAATCCAAAAACCTTCAGTCTGTCTTTGTCGTAGCGGTGAACGGTCTGAATGGCCTTCCGCCCACTGGGAAGCTCATCAATAACAGAAATGTCCAAATCCCCATACAGGGTCATTGCCAAGGTCCGCGGTATCGGAGTCGCAGTCATCACCAATACATGGGGGTAAAAGGTCAGATTTTTGCCCCACAACTTGGCGCGCTGTGCCACTCCAAATCGGTGCTGCTCGTCGATGATGGCCAAGCCTAAATTCTTAAATTGGACCACATCTTCTAAAAGCGCATGGGTACCTATCAGAATGGATAAGTTGCCCGAATCGAGGTCCCTATGGATGATTTCCCGCTGGGATTTTTTTGTTGAGCCCGTGAGCAAGGCAAGTTGTAACCCCATCTTTTCCGCAAAAGGTTTCAGGCTTTCATAATGTTGAAAAGCCAAAATTTCAGTAGGTGCCATCAGACAGGTTTGCGCACCCGAATCGATGGCGACTAAAATACAAATAAAGGCAACGATGGTCTTTCCCGATCCTACATCTCCTTGTATCAGCCTGTTCATCTGCTTTCCAGATTTGAGATCGGAATAAATTTCCCTTATTACCCGCTTTTGCGCATTGGTTAGTTCGAAAGGCAGGTTTTCATTGTAAAAACGCGTCAAAAGGCCGGTCTGCTGTAGTGGTTGCCCCCTGAATTTCTCAGTACGGGTCAGTTTCAGTTTTAACAAGCGCAGCTGTAAAAAAAAGAATTCCTCAAACTTAAGCCGGTATCTGGCTCGCTGCAGCATTTGCTCATTCGCGGGAAAGTGTATGTGATAGATAGCGTCCCGCTTTGGAATTAGCCGATTTGCCTCCATCAAGTACCCGGGAAGGGTCTCGGGAAGTATTCCCAGCGATTGATTCAAAAGAATTTCCATTATCTTGGAAATGCCCTTGCTGTCCAAAGATCTATTTTTTAATTTTTCTGTCGTGGGATAAATGGGCTGTAAAAAACGCTTTTCCTCTTTTAACTGAGTAATCGGTTCAAATTCCGGGTGGGCAATGCTGAATTTCCTGCCGAACTGATTGGGTTTGCCAAAAACCACGTAGGTTACGCCCGTTAAAAGTTTCTTGCTTACCCATTGTATCCCCTTAAACCAAGTTAGCTCCATCACCCCGGTTTCATCTTTGAAATAGGCGACCAACCGTTTTCTTCGCCCGTCTCCCAGCGTCTCCACGCTAACAATCTGACCTATAACCTGCACATGCTGAAGGTCTGCATTCAACTGATTGATCTTATAAAACGTAGTCCTGTCCTCGTACCTGAAGGGGTAATGGGAAATCAATTCTCCAAAAGTGAAAATTTGCAGCTCCTTATTAAGGAGTTCCGCTTTTTGTGGGCCTACACCTTTTAGGTACTCTATCTTTGTGTCAAAATAACCGGACAACTGTGTATGGAAAATTTATAAGGTTAACGGTTAGTTTTTAAATGTTAATTGGGAAGTGGTTAATTAACTTCGAACCCCTACCCGGTCGACCAATTCCTGGATTTGCGGTCGATTATCCCGTAAGGATTGGAGCAGCCTGCTTTGGTTCTTTGCCCGATGAAGGTTTTGGTGTTCGTAGCTGATATGGTAGTATTTATTCCCATTTAAGTAATCGGCCAAAAATCTCAGCCCCATGATACAGGTCATCATCTCGCCTCCAAAAGTCAAAGAGGCAAGTTCCTCCGACTCAATGGATCCAATCAGTGGAAGGAAAAACCCCTCTATCAACGACTCATATTTGTCCAGATCAACGTAGATTTGGTCCCAGTTGTGCGAGGCCTCATCTTCTGTACATACTACCGTTCGTACCAAGTCACCAAAATCATAAAATACGTAGCCGGCCATGATAGTATCCAAATCAATGACCGCATTGACACGGGTAAGGTCCTCACTATATATCAGGTTGTTAATTTTGGTGTCGTTGTGGGTAACACGCTTCGGCAAAAGCTGCATGTATGCATTATATGTTTCCACCAAATCTAGTTGTTCTTGATAGAAGTGAATCAACTGGGCGGTTTCGGAATCAATTTCTCTCTCGGTAGTCTGCACACTCTCTTCAAACTGCTTAAATCGTAAGTCCAGGTCATGAAAACTTGGGATGGTGTCTCGGAGCAGGTTTGCGTCTACAGGTAAAAACACCTTCACGAAGTGAGCAAATGCCTCAGCGGCCAACTTGGACTGATGCGGATTGTCCACACTGTCTTTGGTCACACCTGACACAAACGGAAACAGCCTGAACA
>DATHWC010000425.1:0-8420 GCA_035460985.1 Lunatimonas sp. | reverse complement strand
CTAATTTTGGAATTTACCTTATATGGTTCTTCTTGTCTCGGTGTATACGTTCTTTTTCCTCTCAAAATGTTTATGGTTGTTTTTTAGATTTAAACTGCAAATATCAAATAATTTTTGGATTATTAAAAATCCAACATTTTTTATTTCCGTTTCATTTCTGTAATGATGACGCTATAATGTCCTTGAAATACGCAATAAAAGCACCCGGAGTGAAGCTTCCCTGATCGCCTTCTCCGTGTTTTCGCAGCGAAAGTTCCCTATTTTCCTGTTCTTTTTCGCCAACAATGATCATGAACGGAATCTTCTTCACTTCGGCATCCCGAATCTTACGGCCAATCTTTTCGTCCCGGTTATCTATACTACCTGTTATTTCCTGGTCTTCAAGCGCCTGTTTGATCTCCTCGGCATATGCAATGTATTTTTCAGAAATCGGGAGGATTATCACTTGCTCCGGTGCCAGCCAAAGCGGAAAATTGCCCGCACAATGTTCAATCAAAACAGCTACGAATCGCTCCAGCGACCCAAACGGTGCCCGGTGAATCATCACCGGCCTGTGACGCTGATTATCCGCACCCACATATTCCAACTCAAATCTGTCCGGTAGCTGATAATCTACTTGAATGGTTCCCAGCTGCCAGCTTCTTCCTAGCGCATCCTTGACCATAAAGTCTAGTTTAGGACCGTAGAATGCCGCCTCGCCCAACTCTGTCACCGTAATAAGCCCTTTCTCCGCCGCTGCCTCTATGATCGCATTTTCAGCCTTGTTCCAAGCTTCATCTCCACCAATATATTTTTCCCTGTCGTTAGGATCACGCAGGGATATTTGGGCGGTATAATTCTCAAAGCCCAGGGCCTTGAACACATAAAGCACCAAGTCAATCACTTTGATAAATTCGGCCTTTACCTGATCCTGCCTGCAGAAAATATGCGCGTCATCCTGTGTAAAGCCCCTCACCCGGGTAAGACCATGCAACTCCCCGCTTTGCTCATACCGATATACAGTGCCAAACTCCGCATAGCGGACAGGCAAGTCCTTGTAGGATCGTGGTTTGCTTTTGTAAATTTCGCAATGATGGGGACAATTCATCGGCTTCAGCAAGAATGTCTCTCCTTCATTGGGGGTAGTTATTGGCTGAAAGGAATCCTTTCCGTATTTTTCGTAGTGGCCCGAAGTTTCATAAAGTGCCTTGCTCCCAATATGCGGAGTGATAACCTGTTGGTAGCCAGTTTTATCCTGCTCTTTCTTAAGAAAATTCACCAGCCTCTCCCGAAGAAGGGTTCCTTTAGGCAACCACAACGGAAGACCCATGCCCACCTTTTCAGAAAAGGTAAACAGTTCCAATTCCCTTCCGAGTTTTCTATGGTCCCGCTTTTTGGCTTCCTCCAGCATGGTCAGATACTCCTGTAGCTCCTTGGCTTTAGGGAAAGTAATGCCATAGATCCGGGTAAGCATTTTATTTTTTTCGTCTCCCCGCCAATATGCCCCAGCGATATTTAGCAACTTGATCGCCTTGATATATCCGGTATGCGGGATATGCGGTCCCCTACAGAGATCCACAAAATTTCCCTGCTCGTAAAAGGTAATGGTTCCGTCTTCCAAGCCTTCCAACAAATCCAACTTGTACTCGTCGCCTTTCTTCGTAAAGTATTCTACAGCTGCCGGTTTGGAGACGTCTTTACGGACAAATTCGCTCTTTCTCTTGGCCAACTCCACCATCTTGGCTTCGATTTTTTCCAACTCCGCACCATCCAGTGCCATTTCCCCGAAGTCAACGTCGTAATAGAATCCATTCTCGATAGGCGGACCTATACCGAACTTAATTCCGGGATATAATTCCTCCAAGGCTTCGGCCATAAGGTGGGCTGATGAATGCCAAAAAGTTGACTTGCCCAGGGTGTCATTCCAAGTGAGCAATTCTATCGTGGCATTATTTTCAATCGGCCGGGTGGCATCCCACACTTCTCCGTTGATTTTGGCGGCTAGGACATTACGGGCTAGACCCTCGCTGATACTACTGGCGACTTGAAGCCCGGTAATCCCTTTTACAAATTCCCTGACCGACTGGTCTGGAAAGGTAATTTTAATTTCTTGGGTAGACATGAATAGAATTTAAAGTACATAGCGCCTATACAAACAGGCGTTTGATAACACGATTTATGGGTGATGAATTTCTACTGCGGGCATAAAGTGCTTAAAATCAGCCGATTCGCTTCACTTTTCGAGTTCAATGTAGGATTGACTACGCCTCACTCTCCAAAGTGACTGATTTTTTTGCGTTTTAAGCCCTCATTACGAAACCAATCGCATAATTCGGGTTAATTCTTGCAAATATGAGAATAGATCATGGTTTTTAAAAAATTAAGACCTACTTATCTCAAAATCGGCCAGCCCATAAGCAAGAAATGTGGGTTACATAGTACCGGATCCAAATCTAACCCACTATCGCTCAAGAGCCTTCACTTTCTTTAAAACAAACCTAACTGATCCTCTTCATCGTCCTTTTTCACATTTAAATCTATTGTAGATCCAATTTCCAAGTCTTCATCCTCAGAAGTTTCATTCTCTTCTTCTTTTGAGGAGGAAATAAGACTTATTTCATCTATGGGATGCGGGGACACTTTGTTCCCAATCGCTTTCCATCCTTTTACATCGATCAGCATGTCCAAGTCAAACTCCTGTTCTTCCTTGTCTTTGCCTTTTGAGACGGTCAGTTTGATTTGTGGCTGTTTGTCCGAAGACACCAGTTTCAGGTAGGACTGTTTGTGATCCGAAATAATGTTAAATTTTTTGTTGAGAGAAGTGGTTTCTATCAGAAACCGCTTCACAAAATAGGTTTTGCTTCCGCCGTCATAATAAATGGCAGATACTACCCGCTCAGGTACAAACTTCTCAATCAGCAAGACATTGGAAGCTTCAAAGCGGTTTGTCAATTCAAATCCGGTCAGTTCATAGTCTCCGTTTTTATAAAAAACGATGATCTTGTCCTCTCCGAGGAAGTTACCGATCAATTTACCCCGCTGATCGGTATTCAGGCGGCCAATGGAAGCGTCATAATAAATATTCAGCCCGCCAAGGGTAGACACCCCGTCCATTTTATGCTGGATTTTTCTGATCGGGTATTTGGTCAGAATATTTCCTCCCGCTCCGCGCCCTTTTATTTCAATGGTGCTAAAGTCAAAATCAAACACCTTAATTCTCGCTTTGGCACCTTGGGTAAGATATACGGTGATGATTTCTGCCTCTCCGTTGGGATTGGCTGTCAGATAGAGAACTTTTGACCCTTTGGTTCCTTTAGTCAGGTCATATTCCCGGTCTCTGGTTACCGCCAATACCTGGAACCGCTTTACCATGGTTTTTCCAGAGGTACCATCCAGGTAGATCAGGTTATAGACCATGCGCTCGTCTCCTTTTCGGTAAATGGCCACATGGAGGATGTCTTTGCCCACAAAACCCTTATCCTGAATTTTGCTGACTACGCAAACCCCATCCTTTCGAATCACGATGACATCATCCAAGTCGGAACAATCGCAGACAAATTCGTCCTTCTTCAGGCCATAGCCGATAAAGCCGTCCGCACGGTTGACATAGAGTTTGGCATTATTCGCAGCCACCACAGTAGCTTCGATGGTGTCAAAGGCCCTTATTTCTGTTTTACGTTCCCTGCCCTTTCCATACTTCTGCAACAGGTTGCGGTAGTAGTCAATCGCATACGCCGTAAGGTTTTTCAAATGATGGTTTACTTCCTTCAGCTCATCCTGAAGCTTGCGCATCAGCTCATCGGCTTTAAAGGTGTCGAACTTGGAAATTCGTTTTATTTTAATTTCCGTAAGTCGAACAATGTCTTCCGTAGTTATTTCCCTATAGAAATCAGGCTTAAAAGGATCAAGCCCCTTGTCGATGGTCTGAATAACTGCATCCCAAGTCTCGCATTCCTCAATGTCCCGATAGATCCGGTTTTCGATGAAAATCTTCTCCAAAGAAGAAAAGAGCAATTTTTCCATCAGCTCCCCCTTGCGGATTTCCAGTTCCCTCTTCAGCAGCACCTTGGTCTGCTCGGTATTGTACCTAAGAATGTCGTTGACCGTGAGGAATACGGGCTTTTCGTCTATAATTACACAGGCATTCGGCGAAATGCTTACCTCACAATCCGTAAAGGCATACAAGGCATCAATGGTCATATCCGGCGACTGTCCGGGTGCCAGTTGAATTTGAATTTCAACATCTTTGGCAGTGTTGTCCACCACCTTCTTAATCTTGATTTTCCCCTTATCGTTTGCCTTGATAATGGATTCGATCAGGGAGTTGGTCGTGGTGCCATAGGGGATGTCCTTGATAAGGAGGGTCTTGTTGTCCTCTTCCTCGATTCGTGCGCGGACCTTTACCCTTCCCCCACGCTTTCCTTCGTTGTAGTCGGAAAAATCCGCCTGACCACCAGTGGGAAAGTCGGGTAACATTTGGGCAGTTCCACCCTCAAGAATTTGTATGGATCCTTCAATCAGTTCGCAAAAATTGTGGGGCAGGATTTTGGTAGACAAGCCAACGGCTATCCCCTCCACGCCCTGTGCCAAGAGTAAGGGGAATTTTACGGGAAGGGTGACCGGTTCTTTCTTCCTGCCGTCATAAGATAACTGCCATTCGGTAGTTTGGGGGTTAAAAACGACATCAAGGGCAAACTTGGATAACCGGGCTTCAATATATCTGGAAGCAGCGGCACTGTCCCCCGTACGTATATCCCCCCAGTTGCCTTGTGTTTCTATTAAAAGCTCCTTTTGTCCCAGATTGACAATGGCGTCTCCGATGGAGGCGTCGCCATGCGGATGGTACTGCATGGATTGCCCGATAATGTTGGCTACCTTATTGAACCTGCCATCGTCCATTTCCTTCATCGCGTGGAGAATCCTGCGCTGTACGGGCTTTAACCCATCCTGAATCGCCGGCACCGCCCGCTCTAAAATCACATATGATGCATAATCCAAAAACCACTCCTTATACATGCCAGTGACAGGTATGGACTGGTGCAAGCTATCTTCGTTTTCTTCCGGTATATTATCAGTTGTATCGCTCATTAGTAAGTCAAGTATTTCCCGAATTTTAGGTGCTGGCCCATTATGGCCAACCTGTAAACAAGGCTTTCCCTATCAGCCTTGCTTATCCAAAAATAAAATCAAATTATGCTGCCTCACTCTCTTCTTCCACTTCTTTGGCGGCAGGGTCATCGTGAATAATGTCTTTTTCTACCTTCAGGTTATCGATGATAAAGGTCTGCCTGTCGGGTGTGTTTTTCCCCATATAGAAGCCCAACAAATCGGCGATTTTTGTTTCCTTCCGAAGGATAATGGGTTCCAGCCGGATATCCTCACCTATAAAAGCTCCAAATTCCCCGGGGGAAATCTCCCCCAACCCCTTGAACCGGGTGATTTCGGCCGTCTTGCCTAGCTTGTGAATGGCGCGCTGCCTTTCCTCGTCGGTATAGCAGTAGATAGTCTCCTTCTTATTCCGAACCCGAAAAAGCGGCGTATCCAAAATATATAGATGCCCGTTTTTCACCAAATCGGGAAAAAATTGCAGAAAATAGGTCATAATTAATAACCGAATATGCATGCCATCCACGTCGGCATCGGTGGCTATTACGATCTTCCTGTACCGCAGGTTTTCTATACCGTCTTCGATATTCAGGGCGTGCTGAAGCAAGTTAAATTCTTCATTTTCATAAACCACCTTTTTGGTCATGCCATAGCAGTTTAGAGGCTTCCCCCTGAGGGAAAATACCGCCTGAGTTTGCACGTCTCTGGATTTGGTAATGGATCCGGATGCGGAATCACCCTCGGTGATAAAGAGCATGGTTTGGTTTCTCAGTTCTTCATTGGCCTTCGTATCATCATAGTGTGCCCGGCAATCCCGCAATTTCTTATTGTGCAAGTTGGCTTTTTTGGCCCGTTCGTTGGCTAATTTTTTAATTCCGGAGATCTCCTTTCTTTCCCGCTCTGACTGGAGTATACGCTTCAATAAGGCATCCGCTGTGCTGGGGTTCTTGTGCAGGTAGTTGTCCAGCGCGTTTTTGATAAAGTCTGAGATAAAGGTCCGCACCGTCGGCCCGTCGGTACCCATACTTTGGGATCCCAGCTTGGTTTTCGTTTGGGATTCAAATACCGGTTCCTGAACCCGCACCGCAATCGCTGCCACCACACTCTGCCTGATATCGGAGGCGTCGTAGTCTTTTTTGAAAAATTCCCGGACAGTCTTGACGATAGCCTCCCGAAACGCCGCCAAATGGGTTCCACCCTGCGTGGTAAACTGGCCATTTACAAAAGAATAATATTCCTCTCCGTATTGATTGCTATGGGTAAGTGCCATTTCAATGTCCGAGCCCTTTAGGTGAATGATAGGGTATCGGATACTGTCCTCATCCACTTTTCTGTTAAGGAGATCATAAAGTCCTCTTTCTGAGAAAAATTTCTTGCCGTTATAATTTATCGTCAGTCCCGCATTCAGAAAGGCGTAATTCCAGATTTGGTTTTCAAGGTATTCCGGGATAAAATGGTAATTCTTGAATATAGTCGCATCTGGGGTGAAAATGATTTTGGTGCCGTTCCGGTCGGAGGTTTTATCAATTTTTCTGTCTTCCGTAAGGATGCCCTTTTCGAATTCTGCCACCTTGGTTTCCCCGTCACGGAAAGACTGCACTTTGAAATAGTCTGATAGGGCGTTTACAGCTTTAGTACCGACACCGTTTAGCCCTACGGATTTCTGGAAAGCTCCTGAGTCATATTTACCTCCGGTATTGATTTTGGAAACGCAATCGATTACTTTGCCCAGGGGAATGCCCCGGCCATAATCCCTGACCTCCACCCGGTGTTCTGTTATTTTAATATCGATGGTTCTGCCATTTCCCATCATATGTTCGTCAATACTGTTGTCAAGGATCTCTTTTACCAACACGTAGATACCGTCATCTTGGGCACTGCCATCGCCCAGCTTACCGATATACATCCCCGGTCTGAGCCGGATATGCTCCCTCCAATCCAGGGACTTGATGCTGTCTTCATTGTATTTTACATTTTCAGGCATAATTGCAAAGAGAAATTTTATTTGGTTAAATAGTAGCTGTTGTTTTCACCTGTCTTAATCGCTTGGCAAGGATATAAAAAAAACCAATAATCCACACCACAATAAAGACGGGTATCAGGTAAAAAAAGAAATTGAATTCCGAACTGCTGATTTCATTTTGGTTGGTGATGCTGTGCAGGTAAAAGATGAGTATCACCGTGGAGATATTCAACACCGCGGCAAAGGAGTAAAACCATGATAGTACGTGATCCCTGAAGCCTTCTCCCCGCGGGAAAACCCGCCTCAACATCATTGAATATTCCATTTCAATCATTTTGGCAGGAAGTATTAACATCACGTTAATCACCAAAAATACGCCGATAAACAGGTAGAAAAAGGTCTCTTTTGAGAATTGTTTCAGTGGCAAACCCCTGTCGGACAGCTCATAGGTGACAAATTCCGGTGAAGCTGAGTAGATGTACAGGAAGACGATAAGGAACAGCAGGATGGTCAATACATAAAACGCTTTGGATAATCGTCGATACATAACTTTTTTCAATTAGGCCGCTAATATAAAAATTTATAAGTTCATTTCAGGCCTAAGTGTTTCAACGAAACTCCAATTTCCCACAAGATGCCGCATAGTCAATTTGTTAGCGGGTGGAAATTTTTCGTTTCGTTTTGGCAGAGGGAAGGGTTAGGATGAAATTGAAATACGGTAGAAATAATGAAACTGAAATATAGTAGAAATAAGGTTGAAAAATGGCCTGCGGCCGAAATAGGCGAAAAAGAGAGCATTTTGCCCAATATCGGAGAGCAATGAAACGCTGATTGGAGGGATAAAGCGGATTTGGACGGATATAATGGGTTGTGAATTATGATAAAATTTGGAATTTGGGTAGAATAGGCGGTTTCTAATTACTTCAATGGTAGAAGTTGGATTATTACCCCGAACGGGGTTTAACAATAGTAACCATGGGTGTAGCGGCAGCGGAGCCCATGGATAGGGAGGATCTTTTCGTCAGGTGTTTTGGCAACTGCAATGGTTGAGGAGCCATTCTTTTCCCGCCAAAACCCGATTTTGTCGATCTTTGCCTTCCCAGCGCTTGGATGAATTCGATATCGATGACGGATTTGACTGGATAGTTGTGGGGGACAAAATCCCGTTACCCGACAAAAGATGCTACACTAACCGGGTACAGGTTTTGGCGGGAATCGGTCACTGACTACGTCAGGACGAGTTGGCGGGGTTGGGAGCTCTGCGGCCAAGACAGCAAAAATGAAGGCTTTATTTTACGGTAGATTGATTACTGAAAAATAAATTTTCCAAATTATATCCAACCTTTCTTGAATTACAAAATACATTTTTACA
>DATHWC010000424.1:0-9093 GCA_035460985.1 Lunatimonas sp. | reverse complement strand
CTACCTCAAAAGGGACATCAGGATTTAATGGGTCGAATTCGGGGCGTGTGCTGGAATTCTCTATACTCATATAAACGGGGATACTTAATCCCAATCCCTTAGGCAAAATTTTATCCACATTGACATTTGCGGACACATCATACTGGGTAGTGGATTCTCTTGCTCTTTCGGACAACCTTGTCTCCAATCCTCCAAACCCAAAGGTGTTATGGCGGACCGATGAAGAAATTACAGCTACATCAGCAATCTGTGCATTTAGCCTGGCATTTGCCGCCCAACCTGAGGATTTGTTGAAATCTGTTACCCGCAATTCATTGGCCCAAACACAGACGGATTTGCTTGCTCCACCGGAACTTGCCGGATTTCGAATACCTATCATCATACCTTGGATAAAGCTGAGCTCGGGTCTTCCTACTACTGTAACCCTATACTGCCTGACCTGTACCGAATAGGCCAAGTTTTGTGGGCGTTGGTTATTGTCCCGTTCTGATTTCACCCCTACAATTTCATCAAGCGCGATGTCAATTTCGTTTTCCAAGGGCCAAATCTGTCTCGGATCACGGGTTCCACGAGGTGTCATATTCAAGGGCACTTCTATTTCATAGTAATTGTCCGTATAATCCGTACCCATTCGAAGAAAGGCAGTCAGTTCGCCATCTTGGGCGTCAATGCTATTTGCATGAAAAAACATCTTCAGGCGGCCATACTGAACCAAGTCCTGACTGACATTTTTAAAGACAGCTCTGGAGTCCCTTGCCTGAAGGTTGTCCACGCAAAGCCGCAAAGATTGTTCGTTGAGCTGTCTCTCTACCGTGGAAGTATTATCTCTATCGCGGAAGATGCCGGGAGGAAGGACATAGGGGCTTTGATTTTCGCCGCCTTGACCATTTTCCTCGATGTTTACTACACCGACGGTAAAGTTTGAATTATCCGGTTCGGGAATTTCCGCAAAACCCCGCTCGAAAAGTGATTCTTGAAAAATACGCCACTGACTTCCCACCAGCCGGAAATTGCCCATCCGCAATACGACTGGTTGTTGGAAATCAGTCAGATAGGTTCGCATAAACCGGATGGATTTAAAGCCTGAGATGTTGCCGTAGCTTCTGTCCGGTTGCCGGACGGGTATACGAAATAGATACCAATTTACTTCCTCTCCATTACTTACATCAGTAGTTTGATCTACAATATAGTTTTCACCCACACGCATGCCGGAGGGCCTTAGGTCTACTTCATACTCGTAATAACTCTCTATTTCATTGATGGTATTATCATTGTTTAGATCTTCATTGTCAGGAATATTAGATCCGGAAGGAGTGTACGGAAGGTTGGTATTGGAGGTAATGGGCGTATTGCCTTCCATGCCGTTGAAGCGCTTGTATCGCTCAAGGGTCTTGATGTTGTTTTGGTCAAACTCAGGGTCCAGGTAATATTGAAAGTCGTCTTCGGACGGGTCCGCCTCTATGCGTTGCAGTGCCTGGGGATTTACATTTAGTCGGTTTATAAATCTGTCAGCAAAGTATGCCCGCTCGTCATCACTGCTTAACCCGTCAAGACCCACATCTTGGTTTTCCCTTGCTTCGGGTGAATTATCAAATGCAGGGGTCAAAAACTGCTGTGTTGTAACCCTCCCCCATTCATTTTCGCTTGTCCTGTCGGTCGATCCGTCGGCGGGAAGCCCGTTCTCGAAGGCGTGACGCCCGTCTTTCATGATGTCCTCGGAAACTTCCCCCAAGTTGAATAGCAATTTACCGCCGGTGGTATTGTTCTCATTAAAGACCCCGTCGAGTACCCGTCCATTTTCGCCAGTAAGGAAGGGATCCATCATCCAAAACTCTATATACTCAATATTGGTACGGTCAAAATCAACTTCGGAAGTGATTGCACGGGTGACTCCTCCATAATTTTGCCGGGGGTTGGGAAGCAGTCCATTGGTGTTTAGGTTTGGATTATAATTATACATTCCCCTTTCATGGGGGAAAAAAGCCAAATCAAAAAGAGGCTCCGGAGTTAATAGGACATCTCTGTTTCTCCCTTGGTATATTTCCTGCGGTAATACGCGACGGACGTAGTGGTTTCTTCTGTCATCATTAGTGATATTTGAAGGAACACCCGTTCCGGAAGCGCGAAAAAACACGTTATCGATGGTATACCATGCTAGTTTGGCCCTTCTATACGCATTGCCCAAACGGTCTTCTGTCTGCATGCTGAGGTCAAACTTGTTGTCGTTAGTGGCGGGTGTCGCTGCCAGTTTCCAGGTCTGCGGGGATGACCCTAGGTTAAAGGGTATAATGGCAGTCTCAAAATCATCAATATAGGAAGTTCCTTCCCCGTCCACTTGGTTGGAGGTGCCAGGGATCAGGTGTGCAAATTCACCGTTAAATTGGAATAGGGACGTTTCTTTTGTTTCTGTAAAGGGCAGGGCATCGGCTAGTTTTGTCAAAAAAAGCGATTCTTCGCTATAGTTTACATCCACTCCCCAAAGACTGTTCCGGAGGGTTTCATTTCCAGTGCCTATTCGGGAGATATTAGGACGTTCGTTGAGGTATAGAAAGGTACCACCAATATTAAAATTCTCGTTAAACAGGTAATCAAAACGGGTCCCTAGCAGACTCCGGGTCTGAAAGGACACCAAGTCAGCTTTTTCAAAACTAACGCTAATTCGCTTCCCTGACTGGAGTATTCCCTCGTTGATGATCACTACCCGTCCAATGTTGTAGTCTACCGTATAATCCACACCTTCTGTCAATGGGATATTTCCCGCTGTTATCAATACAGATCCTTCAGATATATTCAATCCAGGCAGCATGATTTCAGAGGCCGACCCTGCGGTGTAGGTACCTTTAAGGAAATATTTGTTCAACCGGGTGACCAGTTCCGCATCCGCAAGTGTGGTACGATATAAGGTGTCATAGACGAACTTATCGATGAGGTTTGATTCAGCCGGCAGAAATTTACTTTCAAGGGTTCTTCCAAATGGTTCCAGGACGGGAAAAATCACAAGCCCTTGTTCGGGTCGAATGGTAAGCCCCTGGACAAAATCGAAATTCCCATCTGGCTGGGGGTCGTTTTGCGGGTTGAGGTTGTCAAGCTGAAGAAGGCGAATCAGCGGAATATCTTTGACGTTTTGTCCCTCAAGTAGACTGGGGTTATCCAAACCTGTTCGGTCATCCCGATAGATGATCTGAAGTTGAAATCCCTCCTGTTTTATCTGGTTGGCGTTGAGGTTGTAGATGTTTTTCATCATCAGGTCCCATGTGGGAACACGGGTATTAATCCGTGCGGGACGGAGCAATTTCAGGAATATCACATCACTTTCGGCTCTGTTTTGATAATCTTCAGAAAGTTCACCCACCTTATAGGATTGACCATTATAGGTATATTCGTAGGAAACGGCGATGACTTCATCGTTTTGAAGTTTACGGAATAAGGAAAAGTATCCCAGTTCCCGGTGGAAGGTATATTCATTTTCCGCAAGCTTTCTCGCTCCGTTAATTTGTTCGAAATCGGTCCCCCGTTCCAGTCCAAGATCATTGGTTATGGCCGTTGAGGCTTGCTCAAAGGAGCGGAAACTGGGGTTGTTCCGAAGTGCTGCAAATAAGCTGTTGGAATTATTCGCGGCGGGTGCCTGTGGGTTTCCCGTCCCGATATTCGGATTGTCCGGCCTGAATATTCGCTGCCCCTCGCCGAGATCCATAAATGCCACAAAGTTCCGGAGTGTTTCCGTATTGTTTGCCCGGTTCATAATATATACCTCGACACGGGTAATTTGAACTCCTGAAAGGACTTGGGGGAGACCCCTCAACCAGTTTTCATAATTCTCCCGAAAAAAGTGACTTAAAAAAAAATGTCGGTTTTCATCGTAATTGGACGCACGTATTTCAAATGGCCTTCCTTGGTTGCCGCCCTCTATGATTAATTCGTCCCTTCTGCCCCGTTGGGTGGATGCTACAGTGGTCATGAATAATTTCCCAAATTGCATCTGGGTTTTGACGCCAAATAGATTTTGGGCCCCCTGTATGAGGCTGTTTTGAACGGGCATACTTACATTACCAATTTCAATGCTTTTGATTATATCTTCCTCAAAGCCCGCATATTCTACTTTGAGTTGATTTTCGAAGTCAAAGGAATTGTTCGAATCAAAATTGGCTCCTATTCGTACTTTCTGACCCAGGAGACCGTTGACACTCATTTGGATTTGTTGGTCAAAATTGAATCCCCCATTCCGCTGCTGCCGGATTGGGATGGAAGGGTTGTCAATGCGCCGGAAAATCCCACCGAAATCCAGGTTGACGTTGCCTGTTGGTACAATATTTATTTCGTTGCCTCCAAAGATTCTGTCGAAAGTTGGGCTCATCGTTATGGGAGGAATTAAACCTCTGCCTCCGACAGCACTCTCACCATCCATGCCTCTTGACCGATTGCGCCAATATTGTTGCCGCAGCCGCATTTGTTCCATTTGTGAATAATCATCGAAGTCAAGTGTGTAACCTTGGCCTCCCTGTTGCGTAGAATCAAGTTGATCATAGATTCTATACCGAAATGCGGTATCCAATTCTACTTCTATTTTCTGCTCTGCGGGTGGAGGCAGTTGGAAAGGGGATGAAGGAGTGAAAATAGGAGATTGGTACGGATAGAGAGGTTGGGTATTCAAATTGTCCCAAAGTAGAAAGGAGGGAAGGGCCCTACGTTTTGCCAACGAGTCAAGACGCGAAGGAAGAGTGTCGGTTGAAGTAGAAACCTGTTCCTGAAACCCGTAGGAGCTGGGTACGCACATAGCCGTTAGCATCAATACCCACAATAATTTCATTGTGAATTGTTGATGTGCCGACTGTATCCTCGAAAAAATATTTGAGAATGGGGAGGTCAATGCTGTAGTGCTTTAGGATGACTTTAAAGATGCTTTAATTAAATCTTCTAATGAAATTTCGGCAACACTTTTTTTCAAAATTGCGGAGATATTTTTTTCTGCCACTGCCTTTGGAAAACCCAATGTAATCAAGGCTTGTAACGCTTCCTGTTTTAGTTTATTGTTTTGCAGAACAAAGCCTGTCCCCATACTCGCGGTCTCACTATAATTGTCTTTTTTTATTTTATCTTTTAGTTCCAATACAATTCGCTGTGCTGTTTTAAGCCCTATACCCTTGACACGCTGAATGGTACTATAGTCTCCCGAAACGATAGCGTCTTCCAACTCGGAGGTATCTAAGGAGGAAAGGACCATTACTGCTGTGTTTGGACCTACCCCGGAAATAGAGATAAGGGCTAAAAATAGTTTTTTTTCCGCTTCATCCTTGAACCCATACAGGGTGTGAGCATCTTCCTTGATGTGAAGAAAGGTGTGCAGCATGACGAGTTCCTGATCCTTGATCCAAGAATAAGTAGCTAAAGATATCTTGACCATATAGCCAACACCCTGAATATCTATAATCACATAAGTGGGATCCTTAAATGCTAATTTTCCTTTAAGGTAGGCTATCATTCTCGTTGATGGTTTGGGCATCCACTACGGCGATGGCTACCATATTGACAATCTCTCTTATAGAACTACCCAGTTGGAGAACGTGTACGGACTTATTCATACCCAATAGTATGGGCCCGATGGCTTCTGCGTTCCCTATTTCTGAAAGCAGTTTATAGGCTATGTTGCCTGATGTGAGGTCTGGAAAAATTAAGGTATTTGCTTTATTATTTATTAGGGAGCTAAATGGATAATTTTCTTTTTGCATTGTTTCGTTTAGGGCTACGTTGGCTTGCATTTCACCCTCTATCACCAAGTCCGGGTATTTTGCTTTGGCCATTGACGTAGCTAACGAAGTCTTAGCGGGTATCTCTCCCTTTGCTGATCCAAAATTTGAATAGGACAAAACCGCAATTTTTGGATCTATATCAAAAAACCGGACCCCATTGGCTGTCAGTCCGATGATTTCCACTAATTCCTCGGCGGTTGGGTTGACGTTCACCGTAGTATCGGCAAAGAAAAACGGACCCTTATCGGAATTCATAATATACATTCCCGCTACCCGATTCACCCCTTTTTTAACGCCGATAATCTGGAGCGAAGGAAGGATTGTCCTTGGATAATCCTTCGTTAAGCCTGATATTAACGCATCTGCATCTCCTACTTCCACCATCATAGCCCCGAAATAATTTCGGTCACGCATGAATTTTGTAGACTCGTAAGGCGTTAGCCCTTTTCTTTTACGCTTATTGTAGAGTATAGCGGCATACCTATCGATCATCGCGTTTTCCTCAAAAGGATCCAAGATGGTCACATCCGGCAGGTCCAGGAAGTTTTCAGCAATCAAACTCTGTATTTTTTCCCGATTGCCCAATAAGATAGGAATTCCGATTTTTTCATCTTTAATCAATTGGGCAGCCTTCAATATTTTACGATTGTCCGCTTCGGCAAAGACTACGCGTTTGGGATCTTTCTTAGCTCTAGCTATTACCCGTGACATCAGTCGCTGATCGATTCCGATTCTTTCCTGCAATTCCAATTCGTAACTTTCCCAATCTGAAATGGAATTCTTGGCAACACCGGATTCCATCGCAGCTTTAGCCACCGCGGGAGCAATAGTCGTAATTAATCTCGGGTCAAGAGGTTTTGGAATAAGGTACGTCTTGCCAAAGGCAAGTTTGGATTCACCATACGCTTTGTTCACAATATCAGGTACAGGCTCCCGAGCAAGGGTGGCGATGGCCCTCGCCGCAGCCAGTTTCATTTCTTCATTAATCGTGGTTGCACGCACGTCTAACGCTCCTCGAAAAATATAAGGAAAGCCGATGACATTGTTTACTTGGTTTGGGAAATCTGATCGGCCTGTAGCCATGATTATATCCTCCCGGGATGACATAGCTAAGTCATATTCAATTTCCGGGTCTGGGTTAGCCAATGCGAAAACAATTGGATTAGGAGCCATCAGCCTCAAGTCCGCAGGGGTGATGATGTTGCCTGCAGATAGGCCAAGAAAGACATCCGCGTCAACTAAGGCTTCCTGAATTCGGTGAATATTCTTATAAGTTGCAAATTCACTGTGAATATCACTAAGCCCCGAACGGTCTGAGCGGATAACCCCCTCAATGTCGCACACCGTAATATTTTCTCTTTTTACACCAAGCCCCTGGTAAAACCTCGTACAGGATATTGCTGCCGCACCCGCACCACTTACTACCAACTTAATGTCTTCAATTTTCTTTCCAAGTATATCCAGGGCGTTAAGCAATGCCGCACCAGATATGATTGCCGTGCCATGCTGATCGTCATGCATTACCGGAATGCTCATGGCTTCTTTTAAGCTCTTCTCAATGATAAAACATTCCGGAGCTTTAATGTCTTCCAAGTTGATACCTCCGAAAGTGGGCTCCAATGAACGAATGATCTGTATCAGTTTATCTGGATCTTTCTCGTCGATTTCCAGGTCAAACACATCGATACCTGCAAATTTTTTAAACAATACCCCTTTTCCTTCCATGACGGGTTTGGATGCATCTGGTCCGATATCACCAAGACCCAAGACCGCTGTTCCGTTGGAAATTACGGCAACTAGGTTGCCTTTGGCTGTATATTTATAAGCATTCTCCTTATCGGCCTCAATCTCTTTGCAGGGCTGGGCCACTCCAGGGGAGTAGGCTAAAGCCAAATCAAGCTGGCTGGATAGAGGTTTTGTTGGGATTACTTCAATTTTCCCAGGCTTACCCGCACTGTGATAATTTAAAGCATCTTCTTTTCGTATTTTGATAACCATAGAGGTTGGGGAGATTGAATTAAAAAGAAAGGCAAGTTATTGTTTAATTTCAGGAATTTCGGTAGCTAGGAGAATCGTTTCTATTTCGCGAATGGAAGACCGATGGGCTTCGTTGGGATAATAGACAAAACCTTCCATATAATACAATTGTCCGTTTTCAGCATCTACTACCGCATAGGACAAAAAGGATCCTCCCATGCTCAAGTTGTTTGTTTTCCATGCTCCCCGCATTTCTACCGCATAGTTTCCATCCACAGTCATGGTTGTAAACACAGGTGGCTCTATTGTTTCGGTTACAATGTAAGACGTAGGTATATCGGGGTCACCAAAAATCCGGGGTTTGGTGATTTCGTTTCGCAACGCAATGAGATTTTCCGGAAAAACCTGACTTTCATCCGAATATTCGGTCTGGTAAAAGAACAGGCTGATATCTGGTTTGGTGGTTCTCGGAGTAGGCTGGCGAAACCACATAAAGTCATCATCGTCTTGTACAAACTGATAGGAGGCGGGTAAATTTAACTTGATTCCCATCTTCTCTCTTCCCAAGACGGTGGCGGCCGAATTTTTTCTGCTAAACAGGGCTACCCCAATCCGTTCTCTTTCTCTACCGATAAAGAGGTTTTGTATTCCAGTTTTATTTCTGCGCAAATTACTTATCAATTCTTCTTTGTTGTTGCCAAAAAGGTACAACACTTCTTGGCCAATGGCAAATTCATCCTTGCTGCGAAGCATATATAGACTGGGATCCTCCAATGCCATTTTTTTGGATGCTTCCGTAAACTGGTTGTTTATCGCCCTGCTTCCTGCTCCTGTATCGTCAAAGGTAGTAACATAGATCATGTTGGTAGCCATTTTCAAAATTCGGGTCAAGCTTCTGGGGTCTACCTTTTTAATGTTGAATAAGGGTTCCTCTCGAATAATACCCTTAATATCCTCTTCAAAGACTTCTTTGACCATTTCACCAACGGGTCCTGCGTACATGGCGGAGTCAATTACCAGAATAATCTCCCCCAACGCCCCCCTTGCTTTAGGCAAGTTACTTTTAGAAGCACTGCTTCCCGCTTCTTCACATGAGTTGAAAAGAAACAGTGGAACGCAAATTAAAAACATTAACAGATTCTTATAATTCATGACGTACTTTTTAGTTTTATTTTTCTCAATTTAGAAATAATCCCAAGCAGAAAAAAATAAAATTAAAAATTTAGTTTAAAATTTAACCAATGATCAGTTTCTGTCCAGGTTTAATTTGGTTATTGTTGAGATTGTTGAGTTTTTTTAGCTGGTCAATGGTGACGCCTTCCAATCTGTTTGAAATTAGCCAAAGGGAATCCCCCGGCTGCACGGTATA
>DATHWC010000423.1:0-11181 GCA_035460985.1 Lunatimonas sp. | reverse complement strand
TGAAAAAGGTATTCGACAGGGTTTGGATTTTGTAAACTAATTTCGACGGCAGGTTGGTGCGAACGCTAACTTTTCCAAAGTTAAAAACTTTGGAAAAGTTTAGTTTTCTTATAAAAAATTTTCGAGAAACTCAGATGGTTTCAGTAGAAGATGCCGCCCGCCAGGCTTTAGCAACCTTTTCGTCTACTTCTAAGACTATACGTTCCATTTTTGTAAAATTTATGTAATATAAATATACGAATAAGGGAAGATATATGATATTCAAGCTGGCAAAGAGATTGTAAAATATATGGTTTATCTAATTAATGACTTTTCAAAGTTTCGAATTTGAAAAAGGTTAACCTCCGGACCCGATTTATTGTATCCGCTCTGAAATATTAGGAATTGCAGTACAGGATTTTTAAAATTGTAAGAATTAATACGTTTTCAAAGATGATCAATAAGAAAAATGAGCAGGTTGTAATTCTATTTGTTGTGTTTTTGGTCGCAATTCAGGCCCCTATTCTGGCGAGATCCTTGGGGGATAAGTTGGAACCCGCTGCTTTATTCCTAACCTGGCAGCAGGACCCGACCTCTACCATGACAATTGACTGGCATACGGAAGTGGGGGACGAAGCGATTCCCATATTGCATTATCGGTTAGAAACTGATGCGGAATGGCATAATGCCTCCGCAGATCCCCATGAGTTCCCCTTTTCGGATAGGACCATATATCGGAGCGAGTTAACAGGATTGGACCCCGGTAGCACCTATCAGTTTAGGGTAGGAGAATTTGAGCGTATTTATTCTTTCCGCACTATGCCCAAAGACATTTACACACCTTTGAGGTTTGCGGCAGGAGGGGACACATCTCACGGGGAGCAGTTCAGAAAAACCAATCAGGCAGTCATGAAATATGACCTGGATTTTATCGTCATCGGCGGTGATTTGGCATACGCAAATGGCATGGAGGAAAACCTTGGTCATTGGATAAGTTGGTTTGACCGCGTAAGGGAGGACTTGATTACAGCAGAAGGTCGGGTAATACCGATGATAGTGGGCATAGGCAATCACGATGTGGTCAATCACCATTATGGTGGTTCGGATGTTCTGCTGCAGGAAGATTGGAAAGACGAGCATCTTATGGAAATAGCCGGGAGAGGAGATATAGATGAGGCTACGGACGAAGTGAGATTGAAGAAAGGCCCTTATTTCTACAGGTTATTTGCCTTTCCCGGGCAGCCCGGATATGGTGTTTTGGATTTCAACGATTATCTCAGCCTTGTTATTTTGGACAGTTCGCACAGCAATAAAATCCCTGGACAGCAGACGGATTGGTTGGAAACGGTGTTACAGGAGAGGCAGAGCCAGGCCCACTTGATTCCTGTGTATCACAAACCGGCATATCCGTCCCACAGGGTTCAGCCGGGAGGAAAACGCCAGCAGGTTTGGTCGGAGCAGGTCTTGAAATACTGGGTACCTTTATTTGAAAAATACAGGATTCGGGTAGCTTTCGAAAATGATGACCATACCTATAAGCGTACTTATCCTTTGCGAAATGACCAAATTGACCCCTCAGGTATCGTCTATATCGGAGATGGTTCCTGGGGTGTGGGAAAAAGGGAGCCAAAAATTCCTGAGGAAGTTTGGTACTTACAGAAATCCGCCCAAGAAAATTCGGCAATAATCGTAACTCTCCATGGACCGTTTCAACATTTTATGATGATCAATGATGAAGGGGACATTATAGATGAATATCCGGAAACCCCTAAGATGAGAGGGGAAAAAACTGGTTTGTCCCAACGATAACCCGAAAATTCCCTAGGTCGTTATTTGAATGAATAGTGACAGAATAGAAATTTGTCTTTGGCCACCTTTAAGAATATGAAAAGAATACACCTGTTTGAATTCGAGGATATGCCTTGGTTTCCGGATTGGATCAGGGTATTGATGACAAGATACATTATGGCTTTTCACCGGATACTGGGGACAGCAGGTCATTTGAAGGAATTGACTGAAAAGGGCCTTAGCTATGCCGAGGTTCCAGTTATTTTGGATTTGTGTTCTGGCAGTGGTGGTCCCATGATTGATGTGGTCAATTCCCTCAGGTCCTCGGGGGCATTTCCCGAGCTTACATTGATTTTGAGTGACCTTTATCCCAATAGGAAAGCAGCCGATAAGATAAATGGTCAGCGAGATACGGACATTAAATACCTCACGACTCCCATGGATGCCACACAGGTTCCAACCGAAATCCTTGGACTCCGCACCATGGTAAGTAGCCTGCACCATATGAAACCCGGAGTGGCAAAGGATATCCTCAAAAATGCCAGGGACTCCGGGCAACCAATTTTGGTTTTTGAAATAAGCGATAATTCCCCTCCTGTGGTCCTGTGGTGGCTGGCTATACCTTTTGCCTTTATGGCCACCTTATTTATTACGCCCATGGTCAGACCGATGACTTGGGAGCAGCTTGTTTTTACCTATTTGATTCCCATTCTTCCCCTGTTTATCGCCTGGGATGGAGCGGTCTCCAATGTCCGCACCTATACGTTGGAGGATATGGACATCCTGACTGAGGAGTTGAAAAGTGAGGGATATAGTTGGGAGAAAGGAAAGATTAAGGGAAAGGGGGGAAATAAACTGTATTTGATGGGAATTCCAAAAGTTTAGAAGGGTTGTTTGGAACTCTTGTACACACTGCCACCGAAATCTACAATTCGAAGGAGTGATGACAGACTGAATTCAGTCGCGTTGCCTAAGGGGAATTTATAAAGATTCAATTAGGCATGAATAAATTGCCAACTTTTCGCTTAAAATTTAAAGATTTTTCAAATTGATTTAAAAAAATAAAATGCCACACACTTATTCGGATTTTTCTCTGTTTTCAATGCCGATGCCATCAATAATCGATGGAAATTCAATGTTGGAGGATATTTTTCAGGATTTTTGGCAGATAAAGAAACCTATTCTTCCTTCCAACCCAGAGTCTCCATGACGCATGGACGTAGGTATCAATTTCAACAAGCCAAAGAAGTGGGGAGAGCGGACCTGGAATGTTTCGGTTTACAATGTTTATAGCAGGTTGAATCCATTTTATATGGATATTAGCTATAACTATGATCAGCAGCGAAATCAGCTAAGGCAATTTCAGTTCATAAAATCAGTCGAAGAACCCACCTTATTACGAAGCTTGAACTAGTTGGAGTTTAAATTGGACTGAAATAACATGCTGGCATAAATTATGCTAGCTGTTTGGTGTGTTTTATTTATTTTTTTTGTTCTAAACCTTCGATGATCATGTTTAATTTAGGTAAAAGAGAAATTAAATTTCTGTATAACAGTAATAAATCGGAAGATAGGGAGGCGTATGCCTACGTTCTTACTCTTCATAACCATGTGATAAATGAATTGGATCTGTTTAAAAACGACATGACGCCAACTCAGTTTTTGGAATTGGCAAATAAACTCGACAAACGGGTTATTGATCTTTTTGATAAGGATTCCGATTACTTCAAGGCTAATATTCAGGGAAAAGATATAGAAGAATCCGACCTTTTGACTTTATTGATCAAAGAAAAATCCGCGTTGAAAACTCCAATATTGATTTCGGAAGAAAAGGCTGAGGTTTTGGAATATCCGAGGGACACCATCAAGATGGATATGGTATTTGATAAGATGGGACCTAACAGGATGTGAAAAATTTGATGGCCCAAGGGTGGAGGGATCAACAAATTCTTGAAAATTACCCTCGACTAACTCAAAAATCCCTGCGGGCGGTTTTATCATATAAAAGTAGTTGATTCCGATTCGATAAGGCAAAAGAGATATTGAATCGAGAACCTGGAACCAAACAAAATCTATTCCTTCGTATTTTTGGTTTCAAACCTTGGTATATAATATCAAACTAAAAAACGCCACAAAAACAAAAAGTAACCCATAGACACCATACCCTAAAAACCAACTCAGAAGGATAATAGTAACATAGTAAAGGGGACAACCGACCAACCCTATAACAAACTTAAAAGTCCCATAAAATACAGGATCCTTTATACGCTTCCTGACTACTTTCCATAGCAGCCATAAGGGCAAATGTAAGAGTAATGCCAACCACCGAATTTTTTGAAAATGACTGGATTCCGGCTTTGCGGGATGGACCAAGCACTGTCCAGATAAAAAATCCTTAACCTTTTCAGGTGAGGAAAGCGGAATGTGGTTTGCTTTGAGGGAGTTTAATACCTCCTCATAGCCTTCATCCGGAATATGAACAGTTAACTCCTTCAACGCTTGGTAAGCTGACTCAGTCAGCTTCCTAGAGTCGTTGTTATAGGAAGAAACCAAAATTGGTTTTCCGACTTCAATCCGAACAGCTGCAACAACTTCTTGATGCGATTCATAGGAGATCCCAATTGGCAGAATGGACAGTGGTAGTGAAGGGTGCTTTTCCATAGCTCCAAATGCAATTCGGGTAAAGCCTTTACTCAATGGCCTGACATTTCTCCGCAGGCTGTGGTTTCCCTCAGGAAAGATTAAGACGGCTTGATTTTTAGCCAAAAGCCCTTCACACTGGGAAAAACTATCTTGGTTACCGGAAATACTGGAAAGTCCATCTCTGATACGAAATACGGGAATCAATTGAATGATGCTTAAAAGGCTGGCTATTGACGGATTTTTAAATAGGTCAGCTCTTGCCAAAAAATAGGGGGTCAAACCCGTCATGGTAGCAATCAGCAAAGGATCCAAAAGTGCGTTTTGGTGATTTGCGATAATTATCAGTGGGGAATTGCTGGGAATATGATTCGTCCCAGAAACCTCAATACGGGAAAAATAAACGGATAATCCCCATTTAACCCACACGCGCAGTAATTCATTGAACAGCGCTTTCAACTTGCGCTAGTTTTTTTCCATGTGAACGCAACCGTCATCCCGGAGATAATATGCCAGATACCCCACCATCCCGCAATAATGGCCATTCCACCCAATCCGTCAAAATAAGTGAAAATCAGTACCAATGCCAATCCGGAGTTTTGGATGCCAGTCTCTATCGTCAATGTTTTGGTATCGGGCACGTTCAGCCCAAAAATTTTGGCCAACGAAAACCCCGAAAGCAATGCGGCAAAGTTATGGGCTAGTACCCAGAAGAATATAAGTAGGATAAATTTCAGGAACAGGTGGTAATTGCTGTAAAATGCCACGACAACAATAGCCCCGAAAATCAGGATACTGACAGGTTTTAAAATTTTACTGGCAATTTTGCTGAATCCGGCAAAATGATGGTTGACATACATCCCAAGCAACAGTGGTACTCCGAGAATTAGAGCCACCGTTTGAAACACATCAAAATAATCTAACTGGATTTCCTGAAGCATCGCTGCGGATGGTGGATAAAAGCCAGCCCATAAGCCAAAGTTGAACGGAGTCATTACTATTGCCGCAAGAGTGGCAAAGCCTGTCAGACTGACAGACAAGGCGGTATTTCCCCCGGAGTAATTGGTAAGAAAATTGGAAATATTGCCTCCAGGACAGGCAGCTACCAAAAACATTCCCATGGCTACACTTGGAATCGGCTGGATTAGCAGCACCAGGAGAAAGGTAAGAAAAGGCAGCATAAAGAACTGGGAGAAAATCCCGATTAAAAAAGGCTTGGGAGATTTGAGCAGGCAAGAAAAGTCCCTAAACCGGATATCCAGGGCCACTCCAAACATAATTATGGCCAAGGACACATTCAAAAGAAAAAGGGAATCCCCCTTGAATTCCAGTACACTTTGATCAAGTTCTTCCAGCACGCAATTTTTTCTCAAAAATATGGAATAAAAGCAGGGGATAAAATTTCCCTCCCAGAATTAATTTAATAAATTTGCCGTTGAAAATTTTGAAAAGATTAAAATCCAATCTGATTTTGCCAATTTTGGTTGGATTTTTGCTGCTAATCGAATGAATTCATAGTAAGTTTTTAAAATCTCTTACCATATTTTATAATTACAAGAAAATCAACAATTTATATTATGGGAACAATTAAAGTAGGTATTAACGGATTCGGGAGAATCGGAAGGCTGGTTTTTCGTGCAGCTCAGGAAAGAGACGATGTTCAGATAGTTGGCATCAACGATTTGATTGATGTAGACTACATGGCCTACATGTTGAAGTATGATTCAACGCATGGACAATTTAAAGGTGATGTCGAAGTAAAAGACGGCAAGCTTGTTGTCAACGGAAATGCTATCCGAGTCACATCCGAAAAAAATCCTGCCAACTTAAACTGGTCCGAAATAGGTGCTGAATATATAGTTGAGTCAACTGGATTGTTTTTGACTAAGGAAAGTGCCAAAGGTCATATTGATGCCGGTGCCAAAAAGGTGATCATGTCTGCTCCCTCAAAGGACGACACCCCCATGTTTGTAATGGGTGTTAACGAGGATAAATATACATCTGACATGACATTCGTGTCTAATGCCTCTTGCACTACCAACTGCCTGGCGCCATTAGCAAAAGTGTTGCATGACAACTGGGGTATCGAAGAAGGCCTAATGACAACTGTACACGCCACTACGGCAACACAAAAAACAGTTGATGGACCATCTGCTAAAGATTGGAGAGGCGGACGTGGTGCAGGACAAAATATTATCCCTTCATCAACAGGCGCAGCAAAGGCTGTAGGAAAAGTTATTCCTGAGTTGAACGGTAAATTGACCGGGATGGCATTCAGAGTGCCAACTCCCAATGTATCTGTCGTAGATCTTACAGTAAGACTTAGCAAGCCGGCGTCATACGAAGAGATCTGTGCCAAAATGAAAGAAGCTTCTGAAGGTTCTTTGAAGGGAGTTATGGGATATACCGAAGACGCAGTTGTGTCCAATGACTTTATCGGAGATCCAAGAACTTCCATTTTTGACGCCGGAGCAGGTATCCAACTGAGTGATACGTTTGTAAAGGTGGTTTCATGGTATGATAACGAGTGGGGTTACTCAAATAAGGTTGTAGACCTTTTGGAATACATAGCCAAAAAATAATTAAATAGTAATCACATAAAAGGCCAAACAATTGTTTGGCCTTTTTTATTTGTTTCGTTCAATCCGATCAATTCTTAACATTCGACCGGGCTATGATATTTTAAGACTTTTGATCATCTGCTCAATATGGGCCTTGCCGTCAAACATGTCCTGATAGATTGCTTGAATGACATGATTTTCGTCCAACAGGTACGTAATTCGTTTGGGAACCCGAATTAGTGGAACAAGTGCGTCATATGCCTGACAGGTCTTTCCGCTGCTATCACTAAGTAATTCAAAGGGAAGATTATATTGCTCTTTAAACCTCATATGAGTAGCCATGTCATCTCTGCTTATGCCAACAATGTATATATCAAGCTCCTTGAATTCCTCAAATTGATCCCGAAATTCACACGCCTCAGCAGTGCAGCCGCCTGTGAAATCCTTGGGATAAAAATAAATAATACAGGGCCTTCCTTCAAAGACTTTGGAAAGACGGAACATTTTCCCGTTGGTGGATGGTAGGGTAAAGTCAGGAGCTTTTTGACCAATTTTTAATGCCATTTTAAAACGTTTTCTGTGATCGATGTATTGTAAACCAAACCTAGGTAAATATGTTTGACAAAATAAAATAAGCTTCATAGGGAACAAATAGGGTTTAATACATATTATTGTATTTCAATTTCCTACAAACACTTTCTAAAACTAACATATCCGGTTTTGAGTTCAAAGAGCGTACAGCATATGCTATTGGCTGGGATTTTTTTCGCCTGCATGAATGTGACGGTAAAATTCCTTCCCCACATTCCAGCTATTGAAATCATTTTATTCCGGTCAATTTTCAGTTTTATATTTACCTACCTGGTACTTAGAAAGAAGAATATACCTGTCCTAGGGACGAATAAAAAATTGCTAATCTTGCGGGGAGTTGTTGGTTCGGTAGGTTTGATAACTTTTTTTTATACCCTCCAGAAAATTCCTTTGGCAAGTGCGGTAACCATTCAGTATATGGGTCCAGTTTTCACAAGTATTTTGGGTATTTTTATCGTTAAAGAGCGGGTAAAACCTATTCAGTTTCTATACTTTGCCATCGCATTTGCCGGGGTTTTGGTGATTGAAGGATTTGATCCACGAATAGACCCCGTATATTTGTTGATCGGAATTGTTTCCGCAATCTTTTCAGGTTTGGCATACAATGTTATCCGAAAGCTTAAAAACACCGAGCACCCATTGGTCATTGTATTCTATTTTCCATTGGTTACCACGCCGGTTGCAGCCCTTATATCCTATTACGGCTGGGTGAATCCGGTAGGTTGGGATTGGCTGCTTTTGCTAGCCATTGGTATATTTACACAGTTCGCGCAGTATTTTATGACCATGGCTTATCAAAACGCCAACTTATCTAAAGTTGCAAGCCTTACTTATGTTGGGATTATCTATGCCTTGGGGTTCGGGTATTTCCTTTTTGACGAAACCTATAACCTATGGACCTATGGGGGAATGTTGTTGGTTTTAAGTGGAGTGATTCTCAATATGCGTTTTTCGGGAAAATGACGCCGTGGATAAATAATGAGGGTGGTTTCTGCATTTGCGATTAATTCTATTAAATTTGAAAGATGCTATTGAATTAAGCGTAATGTCTGCATGAAAATAACCAAAGATTTGTACCAAGGTTCTCTGACCTTGCTAACTGATTTTTATCAATTTACCATGGCCTATGGATATTGGAAATCAGGTAAAGCGGAACAGGAAGTTGTTTTTTCCCTTTTTTTCCGAAAAAATCCGTTTCAAAGTGGTTTCACAATTGCAGCTGGGCTGGACTATGTGATCGATTATTGTAGAAATTATTCATTTGAGGAAAAGGATCTGGATTATTTGACTCAAATGGAAAATTCCACCGGGGAACCAACTTTCGAGGCAGGATTTATTGACTATCTAAGGAATTTAAAGTTCAGTTGCGATATTGATGCGGTGGAAGAGGGGGAGGTAGTTTTTCCGAACATGCCCTTGGTGCGGGTTAAAGGCCCGTTAATTCAGTGCCAGCTTTTGGAGACAGCCCTGCTTAACATCATCAATTTTCAGACCCTGATTGCGACTAAGGCTGCACGAATTGTCTTGGCGGCTAAAGGGGACCCCGTTTTGGAATTCGGCTTACGTCGTGCCCAAGGAATAGACGGTGCGTTGGCTGCAAGCAGGGCTTCCTATATAGGGGGTTGTACCTCCACCTCCAACGTAATGGCTGGGAAATTATTCGGTATCCCGGTTTCGGGTACCCATGCCCATAGTTGGATCATGTCTTTTGATACAGAACTGGAGGCGTTTGAGGCTTATGCCGAAGCGTTCCCTGAAACAACTGTCCTGTTGGTAGACACCTATGATACTATTATGGGAGTGAAAAATGCCATAAAGATCGCCAAGAAGCTACGGGATGCAGGCAATGAATTGAAGGGAATCCGGATAGATTCCGGGGACTTGGCCTATTTCAGCAATAAGGCAAGAGAAATGCTGGACGAAGCGGGTTTTTCCGCGGTGAAAATTGTAGCCAGCAATGATTTGGACGAGCACATTATTACCTCATTAAAATTGCAGGAAGCTTCTATAGATATCTGGGGCGTTGGAACCAAGTTGGTAACAGCCTATGACCAACCAGCATTGGGTGCCGTGTATAAAATGTCCGCTATGAAAAACGCTGAGGGAAATTGGGTGCCAAAAATCAAACTCTCCCAGCAGTCGATCAAAATAAATGTGCCGGGATTTCACAATGTGAAACGTTTCTTTTTTGAAGATAAGGCGATTGGAGACATGATTTATTTGGAGGGTAGTCGGTCCAAAGATCAGGTTACCATTATAGACCCTCTTGACCCCACTAGACGAAAACGTATCGATACCTTGCAAGCTGAGGAGCAGGTTTTGTTGGTTCCTATTTTCCGAAAGGGGCAAAAGGTATATTCCCGGCCTGATCTACAGATGATCCGACAACGCACCTTGGAGCGGTTGGGGCAGTTTGATAAAACCCATAAACGCCTGACCAACCCGCACATTTATCCGGTGGGATTGGAAGAGGCTCTCCACGAGTTGCGGACTGATTTGGTTCTAAAAAGTAAGCCCGTAAACTACGTGGACCAATAATCTAAAGAAAACCAGATGAAAGCATTATTGATAATAGATGTCCAAAATGATTTTTTACCAGGAGGGGCATTGGCAGTTCCGGATGGAGATCAGATCATTGCTGTGATTAACCGTCTTCAGGAATCTTTTGATTTTATTGTTACGACCCAGGACTGGCACCCTGCAAACCATGGTAGTTTTGCGGCGAATCATAAAAACAAAAACCCGGGAGAATTTGTGAATCTCTCAGGTGTCGAGCAAATATTATGGCCTATACATTGTGTTCAGGATACGCGCGGAGCTGAGTTTCATCCGGATTTGAAGCAGGAAAAATGGAAAGCGGTATTTAAGAAAGGGACAAATCCGAATATAGACTCGTATAGTGGTTTTTTTGACAACAACCGGATGCAGGATACCGGTCTAAGCACCTATTTGAAGGATCAAGGTGTTAAAACAGTTTATGTATCAGGTTTAGCCACGGATTATTGTGTGAAATATACTGTTTTGGATGCCTTGAAGGAAGGTTTTAAGACGTACCTTATTGAAGATGCCACCAAGGGTGTCAACTTATCCTCTAATGACAGCGAACGGGCCATCACGGAAATGTCAAAGGCAGGAGCCGAAGTGATCAAATCCAGTTCAATTATATAACCAGTAAATTTTCGGCCCTGACGCCATCATGCTGGGAATGCCTAGTGGATGATCATCATTTTCTCTGTCAACTTTCTCCAATCGCATGATTTCCATGCTGCCGCACATAAAGGATAAATGTCCCTCATCATTAATTTTAAAGGTATGGGCAGATTTTAGTAAGGTGAGAAAGATATCTTCCCCGTCACCGTCACACCATACTTTTGTCATTCCCAGAAAGCCCATCACGTCAATTTCGTTTCCTTCAAGTTGGGTGAATATGCTGAAGTTGTTGCAGCCTGTATATCCAAAGACTTGTCGGTTCAGAATATCGAAATACAACCTCGGCTTTTTGCCTGGGAAAAGTTCTTCAAATGGTTTGAATTTATCATAGATGGAATGAACCTCCCATAAGCCCTCCAATTCGGCACTTGTAGTGATTCTTATCTCTGGTAATTCGACGTTATCATTTTCT
>DATHWC010000422.1:0-6072 GCA_035460985.1 Lunatimonas sp. | reverse complement strand
GGAAACTGTAAAGGCCCCTCCGAGAAAGAGATGGTACATACCTGTATGTTACTCGTCAGATGTTGCTAAGGATATTCTCCCACTGTCCAGTTCCAAACAGATTCCAGTTGAGGAACTAGTAAATGAACACAGCCAAAGGGAGTATGTCCTTTTCTTTTATGGGTTTTTGCCTGGATTTATGTATTTGGGAGGGCTATCTGAGCGGCTATATTCCCCTAGAAAGGCCGTTCCAGATCCGTTAATACAAGCGGGTTCTGTGGCTATTGGGGGGCAGCAAACTGGAATATACCCCATGGACAGTCCGGGCGGTTGGCATGTAATTGGTAGAACTCCGTATCGTCTTTTTGACAGCCTTGAGAATAAAATGCCACCTTTTCTTCCCGGAGACAGGATTCGATTTAGTCCTATTTCCCTGAAAGCCTATCACACGCTAAAGGTTAACACCGAAATAAAGTTGGATCATGAGGTCATCTAAGGGGGAGTTAACCTTTCTAAAAGCCGGACCATTTACATCTGTTCAAGATGCGGGAAGATTTGGCCATGCTAATTTTGGGATTCCAACGGCTGGATATATGGATGTTACCTCCGCGGGGATTGCTAATTTGTTATTAGGCAACCAAGCATGTGCTCCCTGTTTGGAGATTTTCGCTGGCAAAGTTGCATTAAAAATAGACCAACCTTGCCTGCTAGTCGCTTCGGGAGCGGATGCGGACATTCAGGTGGGAGGGCAGGTAGTTCGAACTCACCAGCCTTTTACCATCAAAGCGGGTGAAATGCTCGAAATTTCTCCGTTTCGCTCCGGTCAGTGGCTGTATTTGGCTTTGGCAGCTAAAATAGAAACACCCGAACGGTTGGGGAGTAGAAGTTTCTATTTTCCAATCACTTCCCAATCTAGATTCCTGGATGGTGATAAGGTGAATATTCTAGTCAGAGATCCTAACTATTCCCCGACCAATAGCCGGGTAAGTATCAGGCATTGGAAGCTTGTCCGCAGTTTGGATGTTTTCGCTGGGCCTGAATTTCATCTGCTTTCCAAAGACAATCAAGAGGCACTACTACATACAACCTATACCCTTTCCTCCAAACTCAACCGGATGGGTATTCAGTTGAACGAACCGATAGAACATAACCTGCCGGAAATTCTAAGTGCGCCTGTATTCCCTGGATCAGTGCAACTTACTCCTTCGGGAAAGTTAATCGTGCTTATGCGCGACGCCCAAGTCACTGGCGGATATCCTCGGATTCTACAGTTGACGGAAACCAGCATCTCTTTGCTGGCCCAGAAGAGACCTGGGGAAAGTGTGAGGTTTTCACTGCTTCCTCCGCCTAAACCTATTTGAACTAGCTAATAGTGGTTTAAAATGACCACGGAGGACACGGAGGTTTCACAGAGAGCACAAAGAGATTTTTTTAATTCTTTGCGTCCGCCGCGTCGTCGTTGCGCCCGCCGCGAGAAAAAAGAACCACGGAGGACACGGAGGTTTCACAGAGAGCACAGAGGTTTTTTTAATTCTTTGCGTCCGCCGCGTCGTCGTTGCGCCCGCTGCGAGAAAAAGAACCACAGAGGACACGGAGGTTTCACAGAGAGCACAGAGGTTTTTTAAAAAACTTCATGCTCTCTGTGCCTTCTTTGTGCCCTCAGTGGTCTTTTTTAAATGCCACCATGGAGGATTACAATTTTATCTATTAGAGGTTATTTCTACCTTTCAACCGATAAATCATCGAGCATGGTTTGAACTTTTTCTGGGACTTCATGGCGGTTGATGAATCCAACGATTACATAGGTTAATGTAGATACGGTAACAGGTAAACTGATTGACAAGGCTAAACTACCCATATCATACGACTTGGTGAAAATAAAAGCCAATAACCCCATAACGATGGATGAAATGGCAGCTTTTGGTCCGCAGGATTTAAACCAGGGTATTACACCGAAAAGCATAGGCACTGCTATAGGCCCCACTAACGCACCAAACCAGCTTATTATTAATCCCAAGACTCCTCCAAATTTCTCAAATTGTAAGGCAATAATAATTGTAGCCAACGTAAAAACAAAGGTCGTAAGCCTGGCGATTGTAAGGGAATTTTTGCCATCCTTGAACTTTTCAGAAAGAACAGGAAGAATGTCTCTAGTTATAACTGCGGAAATTGTATTGATATCCGAGGAGGTCATGGACATGGTATTGGCAAAAAGGGAAGCTACTACCAAGCCAATCAGCCCAACCGGCAGAAGCTCCATGGTAAGGATGCCATAGGACTGGGTAGGGTCTTCCATGGCAGGCAAGATTACAGGTGCAGCCCACATCGGAAAAAACAGGATTAATGGCCAAACCAAATACAAAATACCTGACAGCCTAGCCGCTTTTGTGGCCTGCTGCTCACTGGGAGAGGATATATACCGGGTTGCCAGGTTCCATTGTCCGCCATTGTACGAAAGGAAATTGATAAATAGAAAAGCCAGCGCAAAGCCTACCGTATAGGGATCGTTAAACGCTTGGCTATTTTCGGCAGGAAGTTGATCCCAAAGTGTAAAAACAGAAGAAATGCCGCCTAATTTGTTGATGACAACGACGAACATGACGAGGCCTGCAATAATCTGTACGATAAATTGGGCTAAATCGGTGATAATAACGGCCCATAAGCCACCGAACGTAATATAAATTAACGAGATACCCCCGGATATTAATATACCTACAGGCAGGGATACCCCTGTAAAAACATTTAGCAATATGGCTATTGCTGCCCATTTCGCTCCAATATCAAACAATTTCAAAGTGACCCCACTCCAAGCCATGATTTGTTGGGTAAGGAGGTTGTATCGGGTGATCAGAAATTCTAAAGGAGATTGAATGTGAAACCTTTTTCTAAGTCTCACCCAAAAAACCGGGAAAACCTTAGCACTGATTAAGATGGTTAATCCAATTGTAAACGCCCACCATATGTAAAGAGAAAATCCATGTGTATAGGCCAATCCGGCATAGGCCACAAACACCGCTCCACTGTAACCGGATACATGGTGGGAAATGCCGGATAGCCACCACGGTAAGGTTCCTCCAGCTACAAAGTAATCTTCTGAACTGCTGTTTTTAAAATAGGACCAAATGCCGATTCCTAGCATCAACACAAAAAATAATACAATGACTAGGAGGTCAATTAAACTAAGTTCCATACGGTAGGTGGTGTGTTTGTTTTTTTACGGTTTATAATAAGTAGCCCTGTTTGCCAAATCGCAAACAGGGCTATTGAATACATTATGTGCAATTAACTGGGCAAGGTCTAAACCTTGGGTTCCCAACCCTTCGCATAGTCCCTGCTCCAGAGGGCCATGGCTTTTTTGTCATTTTTTATGCGGCCGTTGGAAGGGTCAATTTGTAATGACCTTCCTACACGTTGGGAGATATTGCCCAATTGAACCAGCAAAGTGCTTTGGTGGGCTCCGACGACTTCAGACCTGACTTCGATTCCGTCTTTGATGCCGTCAAAGAAGTTTTGGATGTGAATGGCATCCAAGGCTTGTGCCGGACTCACCCTGTTCTGGGGATCGATAGGCATGTCATTTTTCACCTCTTTGATGACCTCATTTTTGAGGTTGAAAATTTTATAGGAATTGCCTCCTCCTATCAATAAGGAACCTTCATCTCCATAAAATAACACCCCCACAGCTTCGTCTTCAATACGTTTTCCATTGCAACTTCTACCTTCCCAGGTAATCATGCTTTTGTCTTCAAATTCCATATTGATAACTTGTGTGTCCGGAGTTTCCCAGTCGTCCTGAAAGTGGTATCTGCCACCGGCTGAATTGACCATGGTCGGATAGTCCACCTGCAAGCCCCAGCGCGCTAGATCGACCATATGGGTACCGTTATTGAGTGCTTCCCCGGTTCCCCAATTCCAAAACCAGTGCCAGTTGTAATGGATCAAATTGTCCCGGAATTCTTCCCTAGGGGCAGGGCCCTGCCAGAGTTCAAAGTCAAGCCAATCCGGAACGGCGACTTTTTTGCCCACACCGATAGATCCCCTGGTATTCGCATACCAGGTTTTGGCCATGTAGGGCCTGCCGATTGCTCCATTATGTACTTCTTTAATACCTGCCACAACGTTAGGCCATGACCGGCGCTGATTTCCAACTTGGATGACTTTGTTATATTTTTTTTGTGCTTCAATGAGCAATTCTCCCTCTTTGGGATTATGGCTGCAAGGCTTTTCAACATAGACATGCTTTCCGGCCTGTACACCGAGTATGGCAGCCGGAGCATGCCAATGGTCGGGAGCAGTAACAACCAACGCATCCACGTCCTTATCTTCCAATACCTTTCGGATATCCTTTTCTTCTTTGGGTTTGCTGTTTTGAATTCCGTTGACCGTGTTGGCAAATTTTGCGGAAGCATTACTGTCAACATCGCAGCTATAGATAACCTTACAGTTGTCCTGTCCGGCAAAATTACTTCCTACAGCCATGCCCCGGCTTACCACACCCATACAGGCAACGTTGATTCTTTCATTAGCTCCTGCGATGTTGGCGTAACTTTTCGCAGAAAATGCCGGGAGTATTCCTCCCATAGAGGCTATTGCAGCAGTTGATGCTGCTTTTTTCATAAACTTTCTTCTGGAATTTTCCATGGGTATTTTATTCAGTAATGGGAGTTAAATATTGATTTTAGCGGCTTCTTTCTCGGCCTTCTTCATAACATCTGCTATACTGACAGCCTGGCCTTTTTTTCTTCTACTCTCACTGGCTGCTTCCATAAACGCAAACATTTCAATGGTTTCTTTTGGGTCAATCGGTGGTTTTCCGGTGTTGAAAAAATTGACAATTTCTACCATCAATGGCCTATAGCCTCCGTATGGACCCAACTCTATAATTCCGTCTGATCCAAAGGCTGTACCTCCATAGCCCGTTTTTCCGGAACGCAGGCCTCTGAAAGTTCCGATCCTGCCGTCTTCCCAAGTGCCCACCACTACTTCCATGTCCGGTTGAAAGGTACGTTGAACAGTCTTACATCCTTGCCCCATTACCGCATAGAGGGTTTCTACCCCGTGTATTCCGTACCAAAACAAATCAGGGTGGGTTGGTTCCAGTGTAGATGGACTGTATGCATCTGCTCCCAGCACCTTGCCTATCTTCCCTTTGTTGACGGCAATGACATTTTCCATATACCGTAGTGAGCTGGAAGAAAAAGTTGGCTGATTGTATTTTTCCGACGCGTTGAAAATAGCCAATGTATGAGCCAGAGAAGCTGAAATGGGCTTGTCTATAAACATGGGCTTCCCAGCTCTAAATACCTCTAGTGCCTGCTCCAAGTGTAATCTTCCGTCATTTGTTTCAAGTAGAACAAAATCTACTTTGTCAAGCAGACTTTTGATGGAATCGACCACTTCTACTCCCAATTCCTTGATTTCTTTGATGTATCCTGGGATCCGGTCCACGGAGGATTTGATTTCCTTGCTGCCGTAGGGATAGGCTGCCACCACCTTATATCCTCCCAGATCAGCGGCAGCATCCGAAGCATTGAATGCTTTGGTAAAGGCGATACTGTGAGATGTGTCCAGCCCGATGATTCCGACCCGTTTGGCATTGTTTGTTCCAGTGCGGCTTGAAAAAGCAGCAAGCTCCGAAGAAAGGCCCATGCCCATACCTGCCATAACAGCCGTACCTATAAATTTCCTTCTATTAATGGATGAAGTCATAACTGATATTTGCGTTAAAGGATTATCGTTTCAAAACGTTGTAGACTTATGTCTTTTTGAACTCACAATTTAGTGCTTTATTTATAAAATCGGCCATTTGAACCTAACGAATTATATGTTCGGTTCAGGGTAGTTGATGGACGGAAATAAAATCCTGAAATTTTCAAAAAATATCGTTTTAGGCTGAGGTGTACGTACCCATTGTTTATGAAGGGTAAAAATCTGCCTTTCCATTTATGTGGATTTGTTTATGAAGGATACAAGAACGGGTATTGAAAGCAACGATGGCAGAGGACACTTATATAGACAACTTGACTTGTTGTAAACTAGATGGCACAACAAACAAGGTCAGGTTGTCTGAAAAAAAAATCACGGTAAATTTTT
>DATHWC010000421.1:0-15405 GCA_035460985.1 Lunatimonas sp. | reverse complement strand
AATTATTTTTTATCAAAAACTACAAGCCACGAATAGAAGGACTATTTGCCAGACTGTAACGCTGGACTGAGAAAACAACTGGGAGGATAAAATGGCGTGTAATAACAAAAGAAAATATTACCACCCTTTTTGGATGGACTGATCAATCCATTATTTCAAATCCGGATGATCCAACAAAAATATTCGAATGGCTGCCTGAATTCGTATTTGACGATAAAGGAAATTGCTCACAGTACAAGTATATAGAAGAGGATAATATTGGATTTGATAAATCCTTGCTCCACAACCGAAACCGGCATAGAAGCGGCAATATCACCTACACAAATCTATACCTTGAAAAAATTCTTTACGGAAATAAAACGTCCTACAAGAAATTTGGCGATTCCTTTCCCACTGAGACGGATTATATGTTTCAGACAGTCTTTGATTTTGGGACGGCCGATTTTATTGATGAGCTTTTTGACCAAGTAAACCCATGGGATTTTAGACCCGATGCTTTTTCGGATTTCAAAGCAGGATTTGAAATCCGCACCACCCGGTTGTGCAAGAGGATCCTACTTTTTCATGTGTTTGAGGAATTGGCACAAAGGCCTGATAAAACCGACAAGAAAACGTTAATCCGATCTCTAAATTTTGAGTATGACTCGGATACCGAGCAGGATTTCACATTTTTAAAGAAGGTAACTTCCTACGGTTATATCAAAAAGCCAGGTGGTTCTTATTCCCATAAAAAACTCCCGCCCATGGAGTTTGAATACCAGAAACACGATTGGAACAAGGATGTCAAAACCATTTCAACAGAAAGTTTGGTACATGCCCCTGTTGGACTTGATGAAAAACAATACCAATTCACGGATCTTTTCAACGAAGGTCTCTCCGGTATTCTCACCGAACAGGCAAATGGATGGTATTATAAACACAACCTCGGAGACGGGAAGTTTGAATACGCAAAATTGGTTTCCCCCAAACCATCGTTTGGGGGCTTGGGCGGTAAGCTGCAGCTAGTGGATTTGGATGCCGATGGGGGAAAGCAACTTGTCAGTTTTCGTACAGAACCACGGGGCTATTTTGAATTGGATGATAACAACGAATGGCAGGGATTGAAGTCATTCCAAGCCCTGCCCAATATTGATTTCGGAGATGTCAATATGCGGATGCTTGATCTGAATGGAGATGGCAAACCTGAAGTGGTGATTTCGGAGGACGATGTTTTTACATGGTATGCCTCAGAAGGTCGGGAGGGTTTCGCAGCCGGACAAAAGACTGCTATACCATTGGATGAAGAATCAGGTCCACACGTTGTCTTTGCAGATGCAAAACAAACAATCTATCTGGCGGATATGTCCGGGGACGGCATGACGGATATTTTGAGGATTCGGAACGGGGAAGTGTGCTATTGGCCGAATTTGGGTTATGGGAAATTTGGAGCCAAAGTAACCTTGGACAATTCACCCATTTTTGACCATCCGGATGCATTTAATCCCTCCCATATCCGATTGGCGGATATTGATGGTTCCGGAACCTCAGATATAATTTACTTGGGTAAAAATAAATTTACCTGTTGGAAAAATCTTAGCGGGAACCGCTTCAGCACAACTTCGTTTCAGATTGACCCTTTTCCTGAAATTCATTCCCAGGCCAAAATAACCGTAACTGACCTCTTGGGGAACGGAGTTGCCTGTATAGTTTGGTCAAGTCCTTTGGCCAGGGATGCCAATAGCCCATTGAAATACATTGACCTGATGAACAGCAAGAAACCGCACATCATGGTTTCTTATAAAAACAATTTAGGGAAAGAAGTCTCATTGGAGTATACACCTTCCACAAAATTTTACCTTGAAGATAAGAGGGCCGGAAAACCCTGGGTCACCAAGTTGCATTTCCCGGTTCATTGTGTTTCCAAGACCACAACTGAAGATAAAATATCAGGATATAAATTTGTAAGTGAATATAGATATCACCATGGTTATTATGACCATACGGAAGGGGAATTCAGGGGTTTTGGCATGGTGGAGCAGACTGATGCGGAAACGTTTGCGCATTGGGAAAAAAGCGGTGCAACAAATATAACCGATGCTACTTTCCACCAGGAACCTGTCGTTTCAAAATCCTGGCAGCACACCGGTGCATTCTTACAAAAGGAAAAAATCCTGACTCAATTTGCAAAGGAATACTGGTACGAAGAAATGATTCGGCAAGGTTTCTCCGTAACGCATCATGAAGTCGAGTTACCCGATGCCAGATTACTAGCCGCACCCGGAATTGCTCCTGCCATTCTCAACAATTTTTCAGGAGAAGAGTGGCAGGAAGCATTACGAGCTTGTAAAGGGATGGGGTTGCGTTCGGAAATTTTCGCAAAGGACGCCATTAAGTTTGGAAATACAGACGAAGCCAGAAAAAAAGAACTCACGCCATTTTCGGTAGCTACGCATAATTGTGTGATTGAATTACTTCAACCCAAGGGCAAAAACAAGCACGCTGTTTTTTTGGTGAAGGAAAGCGAATCCATAACATACAGTTATGAACGTAATCCCGGAGACCCACGCATTGCGCATAGCCTGAATATCAAATTAGATGAATACGGCAATGTGCTGGAATCCGCCTCTGTAGTCTATCCAAGATTGCTGACTGATGCTTCCTTGCCGGCTGAAACCCAACAGGAGCAAAGCAAAACGGTTATTATTTACACACAAAATCAATTTACCAATGACGTGTTTGGGGAGGATATTTATCGCTTGCGCTTGCCTTCTGAAGTAAAAACGTATGAACTGAAAAGCGTTCCCAAAGTGAGTACATATTATAAGCCAACTGATTTTTCCGATATACTCGCTGAGGAAAACTCAGACACCGCTTTTTACCATGAAATAAATAAACCCTTAGTTGTTGGTAAAGCTCAGAAAAGATTGGTTGAGCATGTTCGATCCACGTTTTACAACAACAACCTTACCGGTGGGTTGCCATTGCATCAGTTGGAGTCATTGGCGCTACCTTATGAAAGCTATCAGTTGGCCTACTCGCCAGCTTTGCTATCAAATATCTATTTAGAAAAAGCAAACCCAGCTTCTTTAATTGACTTAATGGAGGAGGGTAAATTTTCTCATTCTATTGATGAAAATGGCATGGAGGATTCAAACTGGTGGGTACGATCAGGCCATATTCAGTTTAAAACCGGAACAGAAAATCTCCCTGCTGCACAAAATCGCTTTTTTAGTCCTCTTTCTTACACCGACCCTTATGAAGCTACTACCAAGGTAAACTATTATAAAGATTATTTTTTGTTTATAGAAGAAACTGAAGATGCTCTAGGGAACAGAAACAGGATTGACCTGTTTAACTTCCGCACGCTCTCTCCTCAGCGGATAAGAGACATCAATGGAAACCTGTCTGAAGCCATCAGTGATGAATTGGGTTTGGTAAAAGCAGTAGCGGTGATGGGCAAAGGCCACGAAGCGGACGAACTTACGGGCCTTGCAGAAAGAACGGATGCTGCCGAATTAGTATTAGTGGGTAGTTTTTTCCAGGCTCCCGATTCCGTTCAACTTACCAATATTGGAAGGAACTTGCTGAATCGGGCATCTACAAGATTTGTATTTGATTTTGAAGCCTATACAACTTCCGGAAAACCGGCTGTGGTCGCTTCCATTACTAGGGAACACCATTTCCAACAGTTGTCGGATTCACCTGTTCAGATCTCCTTTGAGTATTCCAACGGCCTGGGCGAAGGGGTGATGAAAAAAGTGCAGGCTGAGCCAGGCGTAGCAAAACAAGTGACGGTAAATCCTGACAATACCATTTCAGTTATAGAGACAGACACTGCTTCCGTTAATCCCAGCCAACTCCGGTGGATAGGAAACGGAAGAACCATCAAAAACAATAAAGGTAATCCTGTAAAGCAATACCAACCCTACTTCTCAGTCAACTGGCATTATGAGGATGTAAAGGAACTGGTGGAAACTGGTGTAACGGCCAAATTGTATTATGATGCAGCGGGGCGTTTGATAAGATCCGATATGCCGGATGGCACTTTTTCTAAGGTGGAATTTGATTCGTGGAAACAAGCAGTTTACGATCCAAACGATACTGTACTTGACTCAACCTGGTTTCTCAACCGCACAAATCGCCTGATAGACACAGAACTATTGGCTGAGGGCAAAGACCCCGTAAGAGAGAAAATTGCTGCCGATAAAACAGCCAAACACGCCAATACGCCAAACATACTCCATTTTGATACGCTTGGCAGGCCGATTTTGTCTATTGACCACAACATCAACCTCGCTACGGATGCGGATGAGTATTATCCTACCAAAATTAAACTTGATATAGAAGGTAACCTGCGGACAGTCAGTGATGCCCGTGGCAATACCGTGATGCAATACAAATACGATATGCTGGGCAACCTGGTATATCAAAACAGTATGGATGCGGGACAGCGATGGTTACTCACCAATATATTGGGTAAACCCTTCCGAACATGGGATGAAAGAAATCATGAATTTCAGTATTTCTATGATATAGCTCAGCGTCCAACCCAAAGCAAAGTGATAGGAGGTGATGGTGCCACTCCTCTGGACAATATTTTTGACAGAATAATTTATGGTGAAAACTTAATAACAGCAAACCGGAGCAACGAAGCTGCCTTACAAGCCCGAAATATTTTAGGGCAAGCCATGTTTCACTACGACACCGGAGGCGTGGTAGAAACTCCTGACTATGATTTTAAAGGGCAACCTGTGGCGAGCACGCAAAAGCTTTTCAGGAAATACAAAGAAGTTGCCAACTGGTTAGATGCCAATCTAACCATGGATTTGGAGCCAGGCGCTGGCTATACATTTATTACAGAGACTGACGCCCTCGGAAGAATATACCAGCAAACTGCTCCTGACGGAAGCGTTATTACTCCTTCGTATAATGAGGCAGGCCTGTTAGATGGAGAAAGTGTATTGCATCCCGGGGCGGCAATTGTGGCTACATACATCAAAGACATTAACTATAATGAAAAAGGGCAACGTGATAAAATTATTTACGGTAATGATGTATGCACCAAATACTATTACGACAGGGAAACCTTTCGGTTGAAACGTCTGGAAAGTAAACGCCTCAACAACGATCCCCTTCAGGATTGGTTTTACACTTTTGACCCGGTTGGGAACATCACCCATATAGCAGATAAAAACGTTCCAGTGGTATTTTTCAACAACCAAAAGATTACTGGGGTTTCCACTTATTCCTATGATGCGTTATACCGACTGGCAGAAGCCACGGGCAGAGAGCGCAATGCTTCATTAAATTTTGGGAGCTGTGACAATTGGAACGACAAGCCATTTATACACAGTATGAATCCGGGCGACCCTATGGCGATTCGGAATTATACCGAACGCTATAAATATGATGAAGTCGGAAACATCATGGAGATGAAACACCTGGCTACAGGTGGCAACTGGACAAGGGGCTATGAATATGAAATAGCCAATAATCGGTTAAAGAGAACCTTTATAGGCGACAATGGCACAGCCAATTATACCAGTTACCAACACCATACCCAGCATGGATATATGGAAGCCTTGCCTCACCTGGAGAAAATAGGCTGGAATTTTAAAGAGGAAGTGGTGCAAACTACCCGGCAGCATTGCACGGAAGACAATATTCCTGTCATTACCTACTACCAATACGATGGCAGCGGTCAACGCATCCGGAAGATAACAGAGAACCAAGCCGCCGCAGGTAGCACACCCACCAAAAAAGAAGAACGAATCTACATTGCGGGGTACGAAGTCTATCAAAAACACGCCGACTCCCATGCTGGACTGGAAAGAGTAAGTCTTAGCCTGGTGGACGAAGGGCAACGCGTTGTGATGGTCGAGACCCGGAATGACGTGGATGATGGTACTGAAAAACAGTTGGTACGATATCAACTACACAACCATTTAGGTTCTTCCACATTGGAATTGGATGATCTGGCAAGAGTAATATCATATGAAGAATACCACCCATTCGGCACTACTGCTTATCAGGCAATAAACAATGCAATTAAATCTGCTGCGAAAAGATTCCGCTACACCGGCATGGAACGGGATGAGGAAACGGGATTGGAATACCATAGTGCCAGGTATTATTTGCCGTGGTTGGGGAGGTGGCTGAGTACGGATCCAATTGGAATTGGGGATGGAGAAAATTTATACCGCTATTCCCGCAATAATCCAATAACTTATACCGATGCGAATGGTACCGATCCCGATGATCAAACCGAACCGGTAGATATTGGTCCGTTTCGGTTACGCAAAATTACCGGAACGCTTAATGCAAACTTAGATACTAGCCTTGAACTTCACGACCTATTTTCTTCTAATCGCTCCCTAAGTATTAATTCACTAGTTGTTGGTGGAAAACTTCATTTAAGATCTGAACTGGAAGTTCCAAGTTTTGGCTTGAGAGGGTATGGGGGATACCATTTGGATCTGACAAGCCTAAATGTAAAACACGATGTTGCGAGTGTAGATATTGAGGGACAAGCCCAAATAAACGCCGGACCCTTTACTCTCCATCTAGGTGTAAGCGGATACGGTAACACCACTTTGCCTTCAAGGATTCAATTTAGTGAAGCAGGGCAACAGCTAAGGTCAAGTTTGAATGAATTTCGTGGTTGGGTGGGAATTCATGGTCGGCTTGATATACAGAATTTGGCAGTTGGAGCCTTTTCAATTAGTGGCGATATCGGTCCGGGTGCCCAAGGTAGTTTACATCTTCAAGGCTCATTCGGATTACCGAGCCTCGATAATGGACCTGCCACTGTTTTGGGACACATAAAGGGATCTGGCACTTTTGATGGAGATAGATATCATCTGGGTGGCAGATTTCAAGCCGATTTACTTCCATTTCCTGTTTATACATCAGGTACTTGGTCACTTGATTCATACCAGGGCTTTCAGATTCAGGGACATTATTTCGGGCCGCAATTTGGACCTCTTGGGTTAAAAGCTGACATTAATCCTACCGGAAATGTTACAGAAGATTCCCTAACATTAAGAACAAGAGATGCTATAGATGCTGGTAGTAGTAACTCTGGTGCCGTTCACATGTTTGAACCTGGACCAAGCTTGGGATATTCTTATTTCAAGCATAGCCAAACTGGAAACACGTTTTTTAATCTGGGGGTTTCTGCTACTTCATCAGATGTTCCCTATTACCAGGGTGGAGCTTCGCAACCATTTAATGGCATCCCACTAGGGCCTTATATCGGCTTTCGATTTATTAAGGACTTCTAGATAAAATTAGCAGTCAAAATAAGAGTTTTCAAAAAATTAAACGATGATAGGGAAATCGATAAATAGTCATAAAAATTATATCGCTAAAAGGAAGAAGTATGTCAATTGTATACAACTATCTATCGCATTATCTCCTCTACTCATCACAGAAAGTTGTTGTAATTAGTAAATATTTATTTTAACCTATAAAAACATAAAAAAATGGAAAAGCAATCTCCCCAACAGTCCCAACGCTTCACATATCCTGTAAGCGATGAAGTATTTAGAAAAGTGTACGATTCACCGGCATCCTTACCCGGTAAATTCAAATGGTTAACTACAACGGAGGATGTCCGAGCTATCGAAAAATTATTGGGTATGCCCGCCGACACCATTGGCGCCCCACTATGGGTTAGCGGAGATAGAAAAAAATGTACTAAATGTAAACGCCAAGTGAACTGGTTGGATATTGTAGCTTCAGCCGCAGCTTCAAAACATTCATTAAAAATGATAGCCGAGGTAATTTTGGGCGAGCAAAAATTTGTAAACACTGAAGTGCCTCATGCCATACAAGGTTTGAAGTGCTTCAAATGTGGTACAGATTTTAAAAACTTGAGAAGTTTTAAATGTCATAATTGGGCCTATGCCAAAGAGGCCATGGCAAGATTGATTGTGAAAATGGAAAAACACATAGGACGTTGAGCAAAAATAAAGTGCTGTATCCCAATGTATTGTCTCAGCCAAAGGACTGAAGCGAAATGATCCAAGAACACTAACATTATCATCATGGCAAAAACAATCAAACATCAACAAAACACCGTTCTCGGCAAAATTACCGGTTTAAACGGTCGCCCATTGGTCAACCTTAAAGTAGAAATATACGATGTGGATATGCGGGAGTGGCAACTTCTGGCAGAACATGAACATCCTTAAAAAGCCATCAATCTACTCAGCAACTTCTAAACTAACACCACTATGCTGTTCGTCAAACTACCCCTCGCCTTTAAAGCAGAAAACAAATCTCAAGTAAATCATCTGCACAATGCGTTGAATGCCCTTAAAATGGATATTGCCCCAACGGCATTATCCGAAAAGAAAATTGAAGCAACCACTAAGGAAGCCATAAAAAAAATACAGCGGGAATTCAAGCTGCCCGTGACGGGGAAAGTCACGAAAAAAACACTTACAGCAATCAATGTCCAATTGCATGATTTGCATGTTACAACCAATAAACACCGAACCGCTAACCTTCATGCTCTTTTTGACAAACTTAAAATTGAGGTGAGTAAAGATGAAAAGCTAAATCGGCTCAGCGGCGAAACCACACGCAAGGCAATTGAGGCATTTCAAAGAAAAGAAGGATTGCCAGTGGATGGAAAACTTTCCGAAGGAGTCTTTCTGAAAATGCAGGATCGGGTTATTAAAGACCGATTCTACTCATCCGCCAAAAATCAGCGTGGGATTTTACTCAATAAACTTCAAAAAATCAGTAAAATTTCCAACCTGAATCTGGAAATTGATACTGAAGAAATACAAAACAAAACACTTGGTGCCAGTTCAACAAACCTTATTAAAGCCTTCCAAGAAAAATATAAGCTTACGCCTTCAGGTATTATTGATCAGGCGACCCTGGATAAAATGGAAAGTGTGGCAACCAGTAAAGGTACGTTTGTAAAAAAACTAGCTCTACCGCCTGTCAATCAGTTAAAGGCTGTTACAAAAGAACTGAGGTTGAATACTGTTTCACCGAAGGTTGCAGAATTGCAGAAAAACCTTTCCTTTCTTGGTTTCAAAATTTCGGAGAAGGAATTTAATATGCAAAAGTTGGGAAAAACAACCACAAAGGCATTGACCTCCTTTCAAAAATCAAACGGTTTACCCATTACCGGTCATTATGATAAGGATACCATCGACGCCGTGAATAAAATGGTGATCAAGGCCTATCCCAAGGCTGTGGCTTCTCACCGTTATCGCATCCGTGGTTCGGTGCGCAATCTTCTTTGGGAACGTACCAGTGAGATGGTTATTAAGATTTTCGAATTACAGATTGATAAAGAAAGTTCAGAACCTATCGGTGCCAAGAAAAATTTCTTAAATGGCTTTTTTGACATTCCCTATAATGCACCCCTCAATCCTGTAAATGGAAAAGTCCAGGAGAACTTCCACATTGTCGTTAAATTATACAAAGCCAATGATCAACAAAATCCTATCGCTGTACAAAAACACTTCAATGTGAAAAAGATCCATTGGGTAAACTTTACAGAAAGTATCGATGAAGATGGCGTTTCTAATTATAATGGAAAGTATCTTGGTGCCTCTGCATATGAAATAACCCGTGAAGTCATACAAAAAGCGATTGGAGAGAAACAGCTTGTTGACTTGCAGGAAACGCCGGATAATAAACTTATTTCTCAGATCAGCCTTCAAACAGGTGTTAGCACGGATGAAGTCATGCGTCATGTATTGTCAAATCTTGTAGCAAAATCTGCCAATATTTCCAATCCGTTAACGCCTGAAGTTTTCTATGCGTTTATCGTGCAGAACCTTCCACCCGACCTGCCGGGAGATATATTACGTGGAACAAGTGAATGGGAGACTATTGAGCAACTAACGGAATTAGCTCTTTCAGGGATTGTTTTTTTAGAGGACTCCCTGCAGATAGAGGCCATAGATAATGCCCTTAAACAAAACCTGGTCTCACAAAAAATTAGATCAAGGCGAGAGGCTATTGTTCAGTCACTTAAATCCCTACGATTAGATTTCACACTCACCAAACCCATTTTGGTCGGAAATGGAAGCCTTCAATCACTATTGGATAATTCGGCAATTGCCTCAGAAAATTATCCGTCTATTGCATCGGTTTTTATTAAAAGCAAAGGAATAAACACCGGGTTTTGGTCGGAGGTAAAAACCCTTGAAGAACAGGTAGGAGCAGATGCCATCTCTGATTTTGCGACAACAGTCGAAGCCGCAAACATTTCCAAAAATCATGTCCCTACATTTCAATTCTTAAAGGACAATATAGGTGAAGGCAAAAAATTTTAGTCAGCAAGTGATGTTGCCAAATTAGATCAGGCGGAAGTCGTTTCTCTAATTAAAGAAAACGGGAATCAGGTACCTGCCAATATGCCTGGGGAAGCAGTTGAAGAACAGGTGTCCAATTTTGCGGCAGCGATTAAATCAAGGAGTGAATTTCTGTATCCTGCTGTCTCCTTGGTCGCCAATACAAAAAGATTAAATCAAAATGCCGTTTCCAATATAGATGCTGTTGCGGATTTTATTGATGAAAATAGAGACTTCAACTTTAGGGAGGAGAATTTAGACAAATTCATCCATGACCATGAAATCGATGTTGACACAGACACCAAACTATCTATAAAATTAGTCCAGCGGATTCATAAACTAACTCCAAACCCCACCGCAGGATCAGTTCTACTTGATCAGAAGATGCACAGTTCCATGCAGATTTATTTTATGGGCAAGGAACGCGTTGCGGGAATCATGAAAGCAAATGGCGTAGACGATAAACAGATATTTCAATTGTATGAGAACTCCAAAATGCAATACATGGAAATACTTGCTCGGATTACGGATTTTAGAAAGGAGATGTACAGGGACACGCCGGCTGCAATTATTCCGCATACCTACACAACTGCGGAAATCCAGCAGGCCCTTGGTGCCATACCTGATTTGGAAGTCCTTTTTGGGTCCATGGATTATTGCGAATGTGAGCATTGTAAGTCTTTGTTTGGTCCCGCAGCCTACCTAACAGATATGCTGCGTTTCTTAAAAGAACACCCTGCCACAAACCCTGCCAAGACGGTAAAAGACATTCTTTTTGAAAGAAGACCGGACCTTGGGAATATTAAACTTAATTGTGAAAACACAAATACAGCGCTCCCCTATATAGACTTGGTCAACGAGATTCTGGAAAACAACCTAATCGGAAATAAGGACTTTGTTTATCAGACCAATCTTTCACAAAGAGAACTAAGGGCTATCCCTGAAAATATACAGCCCAATGCCTATACAAAGCTAGCTGAGTCGGATTTTCCGATGAATTATTCCTTTAACCTTTGGCAGGAAGAGGCAAGAGCTTATCTTAATTTTTTACGGGTACCCCGGTACGAATTAATGGAAGCGTACCAGAATACGACCAATCTTGCCGCTAAAGTACCTGATGATAAAGCGATCGCAGCGGAATTTTTTTTTCTTTCCTGGAAAGAACAAGATATAATATTAAATGCCCGGCCGTCATCGGCTGATCAAAATAGGTATTGGGGACTGGATACGACTCAAAACAAAGTAGGTGTCTCAATCTTCATGAAGCGCAGTAAAATCTCCTATCATGAATTATTAGAGTTGTTGATGGTTAAATTTGTAAACAGCCCCACTAATAACCGGAGTGAAATAGAACGTAGCTTGGACAGTTGTGACACAGATAGCCAAACCATCAATAATTTATCAGTTTCCAAATTTGATCTCATGCATCGGTTTATTCGGCTTTGGCGAAAAACCGGATGGAAAATGTGGGAACTTGATTTACTGTTACGCAATCCGAAAATTGGCAATAGCCTTTTAGATGGTAACGCAATTATTCAGCTAAAATTAGTCAGGGAATTGCAAGACAAGTTAAAACTAACTATTGAGTCCATCTTATCATTTTATGGAGAAATAAATAGGGAAATAAGAATCAAACCTGACAATCCAAATGCAATTGTCCAACCTCTCTACAACAGCCTTTTCCAAAATATTGCCGTTACCAATCCTATAGATTCGAAGTTTAAGGGGATCAGTAATTTGGATGACAAAGCGCAACCAATTGATGCCTCTTTGCCTTTCAATCCCCTCACGCTTGATTCATCAGTTCTATTGAAAGTAACTACCGGAGGATATTCCCCTGTACCAACTATTCTATCAGCCCTAGCAATAAGTCAAAATGATTTTGATTATTTGGTTAGCAAAATAAATACAGACACTCACTTATCTATACATTCACTATCGAGCCTATTTCGATATGTTTATTTGGCAAGGACTTTAAAATTATCCATACCTGATCTGATTTTATTGCTTTCGGTGACAAATACAGTTGATCCCTTTATTGATTTGCAGACAACAAGTAAATGTCTGGAAAATTTAAAACACATCAAAATCTCTGGGTTGTCACTGTTACAGCTGGATTATGTGTTGAATTATAACCCCAGTTCATCTGCTGGATTGAGAGATGAATCAATAGGGCAACTAATCGAAGGCCTGCGAAAAGTTTTGGTGGATAGTAAAACCAAAATAGATTTTCTGAATCAGCTAATTGCTTTTATTCCCGATGATCTAATACCACTCCCTGGTGAACCACCCATAAATGATGATGCCTTTATGGGATTGTTCTCTCCTATCCAAAGTTTGCTTATCGCATCGAAATTAGATCTATCGGGTGATGATCTATCCCCTGATGAAATCAGATTTGCCACCGAATTTAGTATGCTTAAATTAGTGCTTAAGGATGGGAACGCCAATCCCGATGCATCTGCCAATAAAACAACACTTGTCACATATATTAAGAAAATTCAAGCTAGCGCCAATACCATTTTGAGTGATGTTATAGCACAAAAACAGAACCAAATTATATCACATGTAGCATCTTCCTTTAGCATAACCACGGACCAAGCGGGTGTTTTACTCAGTAAACTAATTTTTGCTTCTTCCGGAAAATCTTTGCTTTTCGAGTTGGAAAACGAGAATCTTATTTCACTTAACGGAACAGGGGAATATAATGAGATTACCCGAACCAACTTTGCAGGACATTTTAATATTTACACCTTATTGCATAAATCTTCCCTGTTGGTTTCCAAATTAAAAATAGAAACCGTAAACCTGGATTATTTTATAAGCAATTACATTCCTCTGAAGACGATTAACTTCTCAGCGTTACCTCTTACTGCAGCAGTTACTCCCACTCAATTTGAGGAATGGCTAAATCTGTCCATTTTTTTGAACTTCAAATCCAAATTTCCAGAACCCGAAAACATTTCTATTCGAAGTATTCTGGAATTGGCAAAAGATTCGACTAAAACGAATCTTCAGATTAAGACCGAGATTTCCGCACTAACCAAGTGGGATGAAGGCGACCTATCCCTTAGTAACCTCACTGTCATTGAAGCTGGTCTGGGAATCAGGCATACGTTAGCCAACCTTGATTTTACAAATGCATCACTTTATCCCCGTTTGTTAAGGTGTTTTGAGCAAATTAAATTAACCGGTTCTGATGCTAAAACCTTGATAAGTTGGACCGGAATCTCGAATGACACCAACAAAGACAGGGTCATTGCCCTACAAACTAGGCAAGCTATCAAGTCAAAATACGAACAACATGACTGGTTGAGTAAGATAACTCCTATCCATGATGAGCTTAGGGAGATAAAACGGAAAGCATTGGTAGCATATCACATTGACTATTCTGAGCGGACTACTGGCAATTTAACCTTTGGCGGAACCAGTATGGTCAACCCTAATTGGACAGATTCCAATTCACTGTTTAAATATTTTTTAATCGATGTCGAGATGAGTTCCTGTCAGATGACCTCACGGATTAAGCAGGCATTAAGCTCAATACAATTCTTTGTGCAGCGATGTTTTCTCAATTTGGAAAGTTCCCATGTTATCGTTACGCAGGATGCAAAGGAGGATGTGTCATCACCTAATGCGTGGTCGCAATGGAAGTGGATGAAAAATTACCGACTATGGGAAGCAAATCGAAAAATATTCTTTTACCCAGAGAATTGGATCGAACCCGAATTGCGTGATGATAAGTCACCATTCTTTAAGGATCTTGAAAATGACCTGATGCAAAATGAAATAACCAACGACAATGTTGAAAAAGCATTTTTAAGTTACCTCCATAAAGTAGATGAAATCTCCCACCTTGAGGTAAGTGGATTATATCATCAGATGGAAGATTTTAGTCAGGATGAAGCAGGTTTTAGGATCAATTTGGTGCATGTGGTGGCGAGAACAAAGGCGATACCCAATATCTATTACTACCGTAGCTACAATATGAACTATAGCAATTGGAGTGCATGGGAAAAAATAGACGTTGATATCACGGGTGATCATCTTATGCCTGTTGTCTATAATCGCAAGCTTCATCTTTTTTGGCTTCAATTTATGGAGAAACCCATGAAAGCTAAGAAAGTGCCCGCCGCAAGTCCTACCACAGTTCCAACAGATGCTCCGGAGCCTTTAAAAGTTTTGGAAATACAGCTTGGCTGGACAATAAAGCAGCAGGGAGGCTGGTCGACAAAAAAAATATCGAAACAAAAATTAATTCACCCATGGGAACGGCCTCATTTTTCATACAATTTAAAGCCGTATTACCTCCACAAGTTTAATGAATTGTATTTGGACATTTATATTTCCACCTCGCGGGAGTTTAATGACACCAAATTCTATGATCCAAATAAAGGGTTCTACCCGTCAGCACCGAGTGGATTCCTCCAAAACCCAACCTATCTCACAGGAAACCGATACAACGAGACCTATTTACCATGGCATTCATCATCTTTTATTTTCAACGGAGAAGTAAAGGATCTTAAATTGAAGGGATTGGGGGGGGCATATAATTACAGTGGGTCTATCATTTGGGTGGAAGATTCCTATGACTATGTACATAATAATTTTGGTGAAAGCGGAAAGGCTATAAAAGAATTGCAACCTATAGAGTTTGGTCCACGCTTGCGCCTACCGGGAGGTATGCACTTTTCAAACAACCTACTGACAAATAACAAAGTCAATTCCCCCAATAATTCAAATCTACGAATTTTGGAAAACGAAAGTTCCCCAACATTATTAAGTAACGCGCTAAGTCCGTTCGAATTGGTTATTACCCAACAAGAAATACAGCTCAACACCATGGCAAATGATCATCCTTTATTTTACCAGGACAATCAAAGAGCATTTTTTATAAAACCGGAGTGGGAGGCAAGGTTGAATAATTATGGTCAGGTTATTGGCCATAATAGAAGATATCGATTTTTGCCATTCTATCATCCATACACGATGTTATTTATTAGGGAATTTAACCGTAGCGGAATAGATGGGCTTTTAAATCGTTCTATTCAAATCAACCCGCAGGCCTTTAGTCCCAAAAACACGTTTAACTTTGGTTCCT
>DATHWC010000420.1:0-8210 GCA_035460985.1 Lunatimonas sp. | reverse complement strand
ATTTTATACGCTAATCAAAGTAGGCGTTGGAGTTTTTTTCCTAGGTTATATGGGAGGGTTTTTTGCTATGGGAAATGCATTTAAGAATAGCTGGGTAAAGCTAGCCAGTCTTTTGTTGGCTGTGGGAACCGTGCTGTGCCTAGGTTCGGACTTATTGATGTTTTTTAATGATAGCCTTTCTTGGGACGGTATTCTTGTTAGCCAATCTATCTTCGCAGGAGTTCTTTATCCCGTGTTTGGTGTGGGATTGGTTGCCTATCAAAAACGCTTTGGAAACTTGGCACTAGTTACGGGAATTCTCACCATCCTCACCGGACTGGCCTTCCTCAGTGTGGTGCTGGCTCTTCCTGGATTGGTGTTACTGACTGTCGTGGAGGTATTGGGATTGGTACTGCTTTATCGGGCGTATGAGTATGGTGTAAGTAAACCAGTGGGTTCAACAGTGGCTGATTAAATTTGGAACGCATTCACTATATACGCGTCGACACTATATAATTTATATGTTTTTGAACATACGAGATCATATGAGTTAAAAACTATTCGTTGCTGTAACAATGTGCCACCCAACCCTCTGGGAGGGCGATCGATGACGTGAATCGAGGAGAATTTTTGGCAGCGACGGGAGGGCGGGGATTAATAGGTTGGTGTTTTGGCTGGAAAGGAATGGCATTTCAACCTTGCAGGCTGCCAAAATAAAACAGAGATGTGGTTTCGTGTTCATGGGTTTCGCTGCCGCTTCACCCACGGATATTATTGTTAAACTCGAATCAGGGTATGCGAAAAAAATTCATTCGGATAATATAAGATCCACGCCAAAAATCCCCTAAGGATGGCCGAAATAGTAGGACCGGGTTTCAACCCAGGGGTTAAAAATTAGCGTATTATATTCGTTTTGGCCGCCACAACCGTCAATTACCTCCCGCCCCTTACCGCCAAAACCCCACCCCGCTTGGCACAGCGTTTCGTGTCGGGACCATCTATTCTCATCCCCGGAAAAAATCAGACTAGTCCGTGATCGATAAGGGATTATCTAAGCGACGGGAAGGCAGGGATTAATAGATTAGTGCTTTGGCGGGAAAGTTTGGCGTGTACAACCATCGCCGTTGCCAAAACACATTCGAACTGCTCTTTTTTCCGGGGTGTAGCAGAGCCCTAGGTTAAGAGATTTCGTCCTTATAGCGCATGGCATTAACACAAAAAATCAACTAACAAGGTTCGTGTTATAGATTGAATTTGTCTAGATCAATCCTAAATCTCAAATCGCTAACCACATTACGTTTTCTAAACTATTTCCACCATATTTCAGCCATAGGCTATATTTCCACCACATTTCATTTCCCTCCCGATACCGTACTTCTAGAAGGCCGGGGTACAAACCATAGAAGAATAAAAGCAATCCCCGCCGTAGCAGCACATATAGAAAAAATCAACGGAAAATTCTCTGCTTTATTCGCAAATATCCAACCGGAAACCAAAGCACCCAAGCCAATGCCGGCCTCTAAGGCAATATACATGGTGGCTAGGGCCCTGCCCCGAAACTTTTCCAGCGAAAGATCTACCGTCCAAGCCGTGATGGTGGGATTGTTCATGCCTATCGAAAAACCATATAATACCGCTCCAGTCAGCAGCATCCATTTGCTGTCCGCAAATGCGACCGTCAGCATGGCTACAATCATGGTAAGCGTGGCAACTTTTAGTACCGGAATCCGCCCATATTTGTCCGATGCCTTGCCAGCCAATACCCGTATAGCCAAGGATGCCACGGTAAATACCGCAAAAAATAAACCTTTGTTGGTGATGCCTAAATGTTCTGAATAATCTGGGATGATGGTCAGCACCACGCCAAAGGAAAACACGGAAAAAATAAGCACCACCGAAGGTGCAAAGACCCGTTTTTCCAGGATTTCATTCCGGCCCAGCTTTAGGTGGTTAAGGCGCAGTTTTTCTTTTTCAGGCAGCGTCTCCTTAAGGCGGTAGAGAATTAGGATGGAAAGGAGGGAGATAAATGCAGAAAGGTAAAACAGAGGCTCAACTCCCCAGATCGTAGCGATATATCCTCCGACAGCGGGCCCCGCAGCCATACCCAGGGAACCAAATAGAGACTGTATGCCCATGGCCTCGCCGCGTTTGGCAAAAGGAATAATATCAGCCAGGTAGGCAGCCGAACCGGTCGGAGTAAATCCGGTAGAAAAACCGTGGAGAAAGCGTAGAAATAAAAACCCACTCACCGTGGTCATCAGCGGATAAAGCAGGCTGACAGCCACGCAGACGACCACTCCCGTTACCATCACGGGAATGCGGCCAATTTTGTCTGCCAGCTTACCGCTAAAGGGTCGGGAAAGGCCCGCCGATAGCGTAAACAATGCTATTATATATCCTTTATAATCTTCTCCTCCTATACTGCTCAGGTACCCGGGCAGCTCGGGGATTATCATATTGAAGCTGCTGAAAAACAGGAAGTAGCTCAGGCACAATAGGTGAAAATCAATGGTATAGACGGAGGTGGAATTCGTGTTCATCTAATAGAAAAAAGGCCGGGAATTTCCGGCCTTTAAAAGTGTGTTTTTAAGAATCCTTTACCGATTCCTCGTTTTGGGCGAGCAGAAATGCCTTGATGAAATCGTTCAGATCCCCATCCAAAACAGCCTGCACATCTGAGGTTTCATGTCCGGTCCGCGCATCTTTGGCCAGCTTGTAGGGGTGAAGTACATAGTTCCGGATCTGGGATCCGAAGTCGATCCTCATCTTCCCGGATTCCACCTTGGCCCGTTCGGCGTTTCGTTTCTCCATTTCCAACTGGTACAGTCGGGATTTTAGCATTTGCATGGCTTTTTCACGGTTCGCCAGTTGGGAGCGTTCGATCTGGCAGACAACCACAATTCCCGTGGGTTTGTGTGTCAACTGCACCTTGGTTTCCACCTTGTTGACATTCTGACCACCGGCACCACCCGAGCGGGAGGTGTGCAGTTCTATATCTGAGGGATTAATCTCGATATTAATGGTATCGTCGACCACGGGATATGCATAAACGGAAGCAAAAGAAGTATGCCTTCTTCCTCCACTGTCAAAAGGAGAAATCCGCACCAGCCGGTGAACACCAATTTCTGACTTCAAGAAGCCATACGCCAAGGGTCCTTCAAACTCCAGAGTAACGGACTTGATACCTGCGACTTCTCCTTCCTGAAGGTCGACCTCACGGACTTTGTATCCGTTTTTCTCCCCCCACATGATATACATCCGCATTAGGATGGCGGCCCAGTCGTTGCTTTCCGTTCCTCCGGCACCGGGGTTGATTTCCAGCATGGCGTTAAGTTGGTCTTCCTCGCTGCTGAGCATCTTTTTAAGCTCCAGTTCTTCCAGTGCCTTGCTTGTCTTTTGGAATTCCTTTTTGATTTCCGCCTCGGAGACATCTCCGGCAGCGTGGAACTCCTGCAATACCTCCAAATCCCCAATACCCGTGTCCAGGGTATCAAATGCGTTGGTCCAGGCTTTTCTGGCCTGTATTTGTTTCATTACCTTTTCCGCTTCCTCAGGATCATTCCAAAAATCCGGTTGCATGGAAATGGCTTCAAATTCTTCTATTTCGGCTTTCTTACGATCGTAGTCAAAGATACCTCCTCAAGGCCAAAACGCGGGCCTTCAAGTCTTTCAACTGGTCTTGTGTCATATTGATTTTAGTTTTTACGGTGCAAATTTGGTTAATTTCGGGGGCATTACCTATTTCTTATTACTTCATCTACCTAATGAAGGCAGCTTACTGAATGTTTTCCCACTCTTCCCGGGTGATAACCTGGATTTTGTTTCTACCCCGGACCCTGAATTTTTTGTACCTTACCTGAGACATAAGAAGGCTCGCACCTGCCAACCCTCCGGCAATTCCCAAACTGACGTTGTTGTATGATAGCCTTCCGTCAGAGTAGAGGCTATTGATCGTTTCCGCCGTAAGCAGCAGGATCGCTCCTGCGGCAGGAAGAAGGGTGAGGTTTTTTAGGGTAAGGTTGCGTTCGTCTTTGAGGCGGATATCTATGGCCTCAAGTTGCTGAAGGGAGAGTACATTTTCCGATAGTTCGATATATTCCGGAGTGATTTCCCGAATGTTATCGGTGATGTAGTAGCCTATTTCACGCTGTAGATAGGTGATGGATTCACCCACTTCGTAAGTTATCCTTGTTTTTTGGTTATTGCCCCGCTGTAGAATGAGCATATTTTGGGCAAGGGTTTCCGTGCCCAAAAGCATAGCAGCCCAGGCGGTAAAAATACAGATTTTTATGCTCATGCGTATGGGGGAAAGGTCAGCGTTTTGGGAAATCAAAAAAAGAGCCCTGATTCCAAACGACTGGGGTCAGGGCCCCAAATCAATATTTTCTAATCCATCCTCGGGTATCTTCTTCCAAGCCGTATTTGATGGCGTCAAGTTTTTTCAAAACCCGGTTTGAAAACGCATCGGAGGGCTTTTCAGGTAGCATATAATCGGTGCCATTCACATTTATCCGCTGTATATGTGCAACGGTTGCGGCTGTGCCTGTCCCGAAAGCTTCCTGCAGAGAGCCATTCTCCAAACTGTCCTGAAGCTCATTTACCCGTAGAAAGCGCTCTTCCAGTGGCATGCCCATTTCCCTGGCAAGGGTAAGTACACTGTCCCGGGTGATACCTTTTAGGATAGTACCAGTATTCGTCGGGGCGGTTATCAGGGTTCCGTTGATGACGAACATGACGTTCATGGTGCCACTTTCCTCAATATGTTGGTGTGTTTTTCCATCCGTCCACAAAAGCTGATCATACCCCTGTTTTTGCGCCAATAGTGCGGGATATAGGGAACCTGCATAATTACCTGCCGCCTTGGCAAACCCAGTGCCGCCTTCAATAGCACGGCTGTAGTGCGTTTCTACTTTTACAGATACTGGTTTGGAATAATAATTCCCCACCGGACTGGTCAGGATCATAAATTTGTACTTAAAAGAAGGCCTTATTCCCAGGAATTCGTCAGTTGCGAAAATAAATGGACGAATATATAGCGAGCATCCTGGCTTAGAGGGCACCCATTCTCTGTCCAAGTTCAGGAGTTGGCTCATACCTTCCATAAAAAGTTCTTCCGGCAATTCGGGGATACACATCCGCCTGCCGGATTCGTTTAACCTGCGATGGTTGGCATCCGGGCGGAAGACGATGATTTCACCATTTTCGTTTTTATAGGCCTTCAATCCCTCAAAAATCGACTGCCCGTAATGCAGAGTTGCATTGGCTGGATTGATAGTTAGGGGCGCATAGGGGACGATCCTAGGCATTTGCCAATCCCCGTCTGCGTAATCCACGACAAACATGTGGTCACTGAGAATGTGGCCAAAAGCCAGATTATCAAAATCGGTTTCCTGTAATTTTGATGTTGTCGTTTTTGTAATGTTAATTTCTACCGTCTTGTTCATGATTATTAATCTCTTGGTGCCCAAGTAGTTTCTTCAATATTCAATTCTTGGGCCATTTTACGGCCTAAAACAAAAAGAAAATCCGATAGCCGGTTAAGGTATTGGATGATTTTTTCTTCAATGTGTTCCACTTCGTGAAGTAATACCACACAGCGCTCTGCTCTTCTGCAGACTGTCCTTGCCAGGTGGGCCATAGATACGGATGCATGGCCACCGGGAAGAATAAAGTTTTTCAGTACAGGCAATGATGCGTCCATAGCATCGATTTCCCGCTCAAGCATTTGGATGTCCTCATCTAAAATATCCGGTTTTTTAACCCGAACTTCTCCACTACTTGTACTTGTAGCCAGCGTCGCTCCAATCGTAAACAATCTATCTTGTATTTCTTTAAGTAATGCATGTCTCGTGCTGTTAACTCCCTGGTCTTTTAATAGACCTAAAAAAGCATTCAACTCATCAACTGTACCGTAAGCATCTATCCGGATATGGGACTTGGAAACCCTTTTGCCCCCAAGTAGGGAAGTATCTCCACCGTCTCCGGTTTTCGTATATATTTTCATAAGTTGTTTTGTGCCTCTCTGGTCAATCAGCTCCTAAATCAGTACTTGCTTGCCTATGGTTGGGTTTGCGTTTACTTTGTCAGATTCCACCAGCCCGTCTCTCAGCCGGATGACCCGATGCGCAAATTGGGCAATTTCGTCCTCGTGGGTAACCATGATGATGGTATTCCCTTTTTGATGTAATTCGTGAAAGAGATCCATGATATCATGGGAAGTCTTGCTGTCCAAGTTACCTGTGGGTTCATCGGCTAGGATGATGCTCGGATCATTCACCAGTGCCCTAGCAATGGCTACCCGCTGCCGCTGACCTCCGGAGAGTTCGTTGGGTTTATGGTGAACCCGGTCTTCCAATCCTACACTTTTTAGTGCTAAGAACGCTTTTTCGGACCGATCTGTTTTGTTAAATCCGGCATAAATCAGAGGCAAGGCTACATTTTCCAAGCAGGTGGCTCGGGGGAGTAGGTTAAATGTCTGGAAGACAAACCCAATTTCCTTATTACGGATTTCTGCCAGCTCATTCTCTGTCATATCACTGACGTTCTTGCTGTTCAAAATATAGGTCCCCGCAGTGGGAGTGTCCAGACAGCCGACTATATTCATTAGCGTAGACTTTCCAGAACCGGAAGGCCCCATAAAGGCCACATATTCGCCCCGGTTTACCGTGATGCTTACTGATTTCAGTGCCTTGACTTCCTCTGCCCCCATGCGGTAGGTTTTTTGAATATTTTCGGTTTTTATGATTTCAGCCATTTACCTTCAGGTTTAATCCGTGAAGATAACGCTTTATGGCTGAAAAAAGATATGATTGAGTGATTTTTGATAAAAGGGAAATTGGAGGGTTTGATTAGGAGAGAGGGGCTCGGGAGTTGGTTTCACGCAGCGGGCGCAACGGTTTTTACGCGGTGACCGCGGCGATTTTTTTTGTTTTGGGGCTACCCATAGCAGCTACTTGTAGGGCTTTTCCCAAGAGTAGGCCACAGTGTTGTTTTCAAAGCCTGTTTGCTGCGTACGTTGCGTTATGCGCTGCGCCCGCCTCGAGAAACCTTTTTTCAAGCAGCGACGGCGAAGGCCTTCACGCAGCGGGCGCAACGGTTTTTGGGGACATCTAAAAATGCTTTAGCTGCAATTCGATTAGATCCTCCCCGGAAATCCACTCGGACATGGTACTCAGATTTCCGCTTGCGTAGCGGTCTAATCCCAAAATACGGGAGTAACGTACGAGTTCAATCCAAAGCAGTGGGTCTTTGTTGAATTGGGCGGCATCCTGCAGGAGGTTGTATTTGTCCAAGTCTTCCTCCAAGCCAGCCATACGCTGAAAAAGAATCGGCGTCCAATAAGCATTTCCTGCCGTTTTATAGCCATAAAATTGCGTTAATGGAGTTATTGCCTCTGATTTGTCCGGGATGCTTTTAGATCGGAGTGCCTCAATGAGTAAACTTGTTTCCTCCCGGCTACCAAGTGGCGGATATGCGGTAACCACTTCGGCCAAGGTATCCATCTCAGCTTCATCCAGCCAATGGGACTTTCGGAGCAACACCTGATAGGCAAAAAAACCCTTGAGCGTTGGATCTGATATCCGTTCAAAATCTCCCCAAAAATCTTTTTTCAGACTGGGTAGCATTCTCGCCAGTCCCCGGACCAAGTGTAACGTGTCATTGGGGATTAAATTTCCGTTGTTATCCCAAGCCATCCAATTCGGGTAGGAAAGGGAGTACTTTAGCGCAATGATTTCGGCCTCGTCCGGCATTCCTCCAAAGTACAGGATGGGCAGGTGGTCATTGGTAAACTTCGAAAAGCCCTTTTCCTCGGCACGAACCCAAGACTGGGCGGATTTCTCAAAATCCATCTGTCCCAGAAAAACCAATGCCTCAAATGAATGATAAAACCCCGCACTGTTGGGGAAATTATAGGCTAACCCGTTTAGGGTTTTTAGAAGTTCGTTGATCCGGTTGCTCTGATAGTTGCGAACAGTTCCTGTTTCCCGGAGTTCCGCTTCCTCGGAGGGGAGGAAGTTTTGGGCTATAAGACTGTCCAAAAGCACCAAATCTGCATCAATGTCTCCCGTGGCGCGGTTGCTCCATTGGTTGCGCAGCAACGCTTTGTTTATTAGACTACCCTGACTGATACTGTCTGTCTCCAGAGTAATCGGCGCCTGTTCCCCGGCGAGGTTGTAGCGGGCTAAAGTATTGATGGTACCTGCAACGTTTTTAACGGTTGCTTCCGTTCG
>DATHWC010000419.1:0-6854 GCA_035460985.1 Lunatimonas sp. | reverse complement strand
ATAGAGAGCTTCTGCCAGCACGGGGCCGGAGTGGGTATGTGAACCGTTGAGTATGATTTGGCTTTTTTCCAACCCAAATTTTTGCTGCAGTTGGGTTCGGATGCGGTCCGACATCTTCTTGGGAAATCCAAGTATATCTGCTGTAACTAACACTACTTGGTTTTTTTCCTGATCCTCCAATACAAGCACCTTGGCATACAGGTCGTGGTAGGTTTCCGTTGCCTCATGGGTGCGTGCGGCATAGCCCGCCATCCACATGGGTTTTTCGGGGGTAATAATTCCTTTGCTTACCCCTGCTTGCCAGGTGTAGGAGGGATCCGACTGGCCAAAAACAGCCGGACAAAATAGCGGGATCAATAGAAGCACTATCAGTAGTATTTTCATAGAGGGTTGTAGTAAACTAATTTGAAACGTGTACACGGGTGTCATGGAAAATCTTATTTAAGTGCCCAATCTACCGCATTGGTGAGTAAATGGATAAACGGTGGGCTGCTGAAATCGGTGGGGAAACCAAGGGAGGTGTAGAAGATTTTGCTTTCGCCGATCTGCCGGGTAAATGCCACTGGTTCGGCGTGTGTTGATGAGGTTCCATCCAAAAGGATTTTGGTGGACCTGTCAGTGGCCAAAGGGCTGACTAGGTAGATATTTCCCCGGCTGGCCCAAGATTGTTTTGGAATTCCTTTTAGGATGGGGTGGTTTTTGTTTTTTCTGTGAACGCTTACTGTGGTGGGGGAGGTTGCCGGACCGTAGCCTTGGTTTTCGTGGCCGAGGATTTGGGGTACAAATTCCAACCAAGCTTCGTGTCCTGTCTCTACCGTTTCCTCAGGTAGGGAAAAAGCATGGTTGGCGGTGCGGATACCGATAAGAGGTTTACCTTGGGCAAGGTGGGTTTTTATCAGTTCCAACTGGTCATGGGGCAGAGCTACCCGTCGGATAAATACCACCAAAAGGTCTGCTTCGGCAATTTTTTCAACTTGGGGAAGTGTATAGCTTTCCCTGGGACCTTTGCCCAGCAGGACAGAGGTTTGGTAGCCTTTTTCCGTTTCCAGAAGGTTTGCAAATCCGGGGATGGTCCAAGTTGCCTCGTAGTTGTCTGGGTCTTCGCTGATCAGGAAGGTGATTTTCTTTTTAGCAGCTTGGCTTTTTTCCTGCACGGTGGATGCCGGCCGATAATAGGTGACCTTACCACTTACTTCCAACTGATAGTCCCTATAGGTGGTATATCGTCCACTTAACCACAGCACCACTTCTTTTTCTCCATCTGCCAGGACGATGGGGCGAATATTGTCTGTAGCTGATTGATAGGTGATGGGAGCCCAAGTCCAAGCTTGGGTATTTGAAGACTTTTCGCCCCGGAAGATTTCATACCTTCGCTGCCCGTCAACCTCCAGCGGTTTACCGGTAGCCGGATCTACATCGGCGGAGAGGTAGACCACTTGTGAATTGGAGGGATGTAGGCTAATTAGTCCCGTATATTCATTTTCTCCCGGATACAGACGGCTTCCGGCAAAGGCAATCTCCTGTTGAGACCAGTTCGCTCCGTCCCAAGTGGCGTAGTGATAGCGGTGGTCAAATCCTCCCAGGGAAGTATTGCGGGTTTCGCCTCGTGTAATTGGATCCTTGGTGACTGAAAAGACAATATACGGATGGCCTTGGGGATCCAACTTAATATCGCTGGTCCATGCGACATCAGCCCGGGTGCTGACATCGCCATCATAAACCACCGTAAAATCTGTAGGTTTATAGGGGCTTTTGGTGTTTCGGCTAATGGGGCCTACTAGGGTCCCGTCAGAGCGGAATAAGTTTCCTTCCTCATAATAGCCGTGATAAATGCTGTTGTTATGGTGGCGGGGGTGCTCCTCAGTTGTGATAAAATGAATCCGGCTTTTGCCATCGGAGGCATAACGGAGATATGCCCGTCCAAAATCCTCAAAAAGCCTTCCTCCAAATTCCCAGCTATCCCCTTCGTCGGTAGAAATCAGGAAATGGGGATTGCTTTCATTTCCCCGGTAAAAGTTAAAAGTTTCCCCGGTATCACTAAGGCGATACACATTGGAATAGCAGACCCTGCCATTGGTTTTCACAATCTTTTCCTCCGACCAGGAGCTAATATCTCCGGCATTTTCGCTGATACGGTACCGGACTAGCGAATCGATGGAATGTCCCGCGTATACACTGAGCAGCTTTCCATCCGGTCTTACCATCAAGGCGCTTACATTGTGGTCGTCGGCGGGTAGGACGTTTTCTGAGAGGGAAAATGTATTCGTTTGATTTTTGCGGAGATCCCACTCGGTGACAGTATTCGTACCTGTAGAGGTAACTCCCGAAAAGACTACTTTATCTTCCAGCAAAAGGGCCCTGTCATCCTGAAACCAGCACCAGCTGCCATCCTCGGACAGGCGTACGGTTTCGCCGAGCCTGACAGCCGTTGCGGCTGATTTTTGTCCCAAGAGAATTGTGGAGTGGAGGCTGCTTACAGAAAAAAGTAGAATGAAAAGAAATTTTGAGGTCATGGGTGTTTCGGGTTAGCGATCAATGTAACCCCTAAAATAAGTGATATTATCCTTTCATCCACCATAAATGATGAAGGAGTGGTAAATATGAGGATAAATGGGGTGCTTTTAGGGTAGGGAAGCGAAAGGAAGCCACGCCAGCCACAGAGTTTCATTACAAGTAGGAACTAGATCAGTGTTTTTCGAATTGAAATTCCGGCTCCATCACTTCAACCACCCCCCGTTCATTAATTTCTTTCAGCGTGACGGTCTTGATTTCGTTAATTAGCAAGGGATCATACTTGGCAGTGACTCGGATATAATTTTCCGTGAAGCCGTGCATCATACCATCTTCGATGTCCTCTTCAAAGAGAACCTCAAAGGATTCGTTCAGGTTTTCTTCGTAGAATTTCCTCCGTTTCTTTTCTGAGAGGATACGGAGCATTTTGGAACGTTCGTTTCTTTTTTTCATAGGCACCACCTCATCCATCTCCACAGCGCGGGTATTCGCCCGTTCTGAATAGGTAAATACGTGGAGGTAGGAGATGGGGAGTTCGTTGAGAAACTGATAGGTTTCGAGAAAATGTTCATCCGTCTCACCGGGGAATCCCACGATGACGTCCACGCCGATGCAGCAGTGGGGCATCAGGGTTTTGATTTTGGCGACCCGGTCTTCATAGAGTTCCCGGAGGTACCTTCTGCCCATTTTTCTCAGGATAGCGTTGCTGCCGGACTGTAGGGGAATGTGGAAATGGGGCACAAAGTGCTTGGATTGGGAAACAAAGGTGATGATTTCGTTGGTCAGCAAATTGGGTTCTATCGAGGAAATCCGGAAGCGGGGGATCCCGTCAACCTCATCGAGAGCTTGAACCAAGTCGGCAAACCGCACTTTCCGCTTACCGTCCACTATACCAAAGTCTCCGATATTCACTCCAGTAAGGACCACCTCTTTCACCGGGGTATCGGCAATCTCCCGGGCCGCCTGCAGAATGTTTTCCACACTGTCACTCCGGCTTTTGCCCCGGGCGAGCGGAATGGTGCAGAATGCACAGCCATAGTTGCATCCGTCCTGTACCTTTAAAAAGGTCCGCGTGCGGTCGTGCATGCTGAAAGCCGTATTGAAAACTGTGGCGTCTTCAATCTCCGAGGCCAGGACTTTGGTTTCTTGGGCATGGGCAAATTCATCGAGCAACTCGATCAGACGGAATTTTTCTGCGGCACCCAAAACGGCATCAACCCCCTTGATGCCGGCTATCTCCTGTGGCTTAAGTTGCGCATAGCAGCCGATGATGGCCACGTAGGAGTTGGGGGAGATTTTTTTTGCCTCGTTGACTATTTTTTTACACTTTTTGTCGGCATTTTCCGTCACCGAGCAGGTGTTTATAATATAAATGTCTGGATTGTCCTCAAAGCCGACTTTCTGATAGCCCTTTTTCTCAAACATGCGGCTAATCGTGGAAGTTTCGGAGTAATTTAACTTACATCCCAAGGTATAGAAGGCAACTTTTTTCAAAACCGGATTATTTTTAAATCAAGTTGCAAATTTAGCGATAAATCCGGGTTTTTCAATTTTCGTAAAATTTTCGGAATTGGGGCCGTTTTTGGCGGTTTGGTTGTAGATTGACGGATATTTTATCGAAACACCTGTTTTTTTTAGGATGAAGGCATCAATTTTTCACCAAAAACCTTGTTATATGAGATATTTTTCTACTTTTGTGTATCGTTTTTAAACCACAAATTTAAACAATGGCAACATTAAGACAACTAGCGTTGATGAAGGTGCAGGAGCGGGAGATGATTATCCCCCAAGCTCCTTCACTTAAAATTTCAGATTATTTCGGCACGCAGGTGTTTGGATTAAAGGAAATGCAGGAATCCCTTGCTCCTTCCGTATTCCAACGAGTAAGCGGTGCTATAGAAAAGGGTACCAAAATAGACATGTCTACCGCGGAGGAGATCGCCACTGCAGTGAAAAGCTGGGCGATGTCTAAAGGGGCTACCCATTACACACACTGGTTCCAGCCATTGACCGGATCTACTGCCGAGAAACATGACACCTTTTTTGATGCCTTTTCCGGCATGGAAAAATTCAAAGGGTCTGCGTTGGTACAGCAGGAGCCTGATGCGTCTTCTTTTCCAAGTGGGGGTATCCGGACTACCTTTGAAGCAAGGGGCTATACCGCGTGGGATCCTAGTTCTCCCATATTCATTTACGATCAGACCCTTTGTATCCCTACGATTTTCGTGTCATTCACAGGCGAAGCACTGGATTTTAAAACTCCACTGATCAGGTCTACAGAGGCAATTAACAACGCCGCAGTGGACATCTGTCAGTTTTTTGACAGAAATGTTCGCAAAGTAACTCCATCCTTGGGTGTAGAGCAGGAATACTTTGTGATTGACAAATCCCTTTACGCGACGCGTCCTGACTTGGTCATGGCCGGAAGGACCGTATTCGGCCATAATCCCGCACGGGGTCAGCAGTTGGACGACCATTACTTTGGTTCCATCGCGCAGCGCGTGAAGCAGTATATGAAAGACTTCGAAATCGAAGCTTGGAAACTTGGGATTCCCGTATCTACCCGTCACAACGAAGTAGCTCCCGGACAGTACGAGGTAGCTCCTTTGTTTGAGGAGATCAACAAGGCTTCAGACCACAATCTCTTGTTGATGGACTTGATGGAAAAAGTTGCCGATAAGCACAACTTAAAAGTGTTGTTCCACGAAAAGCCGTTTGCAGGACTTAACGGTAGCGGCAAGCACAACAACTGGTCTCTTATCACCGATACGGGAGTGAATCTGTTTCAACCTAGCAATTCTGCCCGTGAGAACTTGCAGTTTCTTTGCTTTTTGGTAGGAACCATCAAGGCGGTTTACGTCTATGCGGACTTGTTGAGAGCCAGTATAGCTTCTGCTGCAAATGATTTTCGATTGGGTGCCAACGAGGCTCCTCCCGCAATTATCTCCGTATTCCTGGGTACTACACTGAACAGTATCCTGGATGAGTTGGAGCAAAACGGTAATGTCAAAATTGAAAAAGGCGATAACATGTATATGAAATTGGGTATTACCAAAATACCTGAGATCATACTGGACAATACAGACAGAAACAGAACATCTCCCTTTGCTTTTACAGGCAACAAGTTTGAGTTTAGGGCTGTTGGATCAAGTGCCAACGTAGCCGGACCAATGACTGCGCTAAATGTCATCGTCGCCGATGTGTTGAAAGACATGAAAGTGGACATCGACAAGGAGATGGAAGCCGGAAAAGAAAAGAAAATAGCCATCGTAGATGTGTTGAGAAAATACATCAAAGAAAGCAAGAATGTACGCTTTGAAGGTGACGGATATTCCGATGAGTGGGCCGAAGAGGCTAAAAAACGGGGTCTTTCCAACTTGAAGAGTACGCCATTCGCCTTGGATGCCCTTACCACCAAGAAAACAGCTGACCTATACAAGCGCCATCGAGTACTCAACGACAAGGAACTTCATGCCCGTCACGAAATCAGGCTTGAAAACTATATCATGCGGGTGCAGATCGAATCGAGGGTAATGGGTGATCTGGCCCTAAACCACATCATCCCAACTGCTATACAGTATCAGAATAAGCTGATCGAAAACGCAAACGGGCTGAAAGGGCTTGGCTTGGATCACCGCGCGGCGATTGAGACCATCGAGCAGGTAAGTAAGCACATTGAATCCCTGAAGGCCAATGTGGGTGAAATGACTGAAGCGAGAAAGCGGATTAACAAAGAAGAAGATATTGTTAAAAAAGCTAAGCAATACAGTACTGATGTAAAGGAGGCTTATTTTGAGCCAATTCGATACGCAGTCGACAAGCTGGAATTGCTAGTTGACAACGAGTCTTGGCCTTTGGTCAAATACAGAGAGATGTTGTTTTTGAAATAACACCTTACAATATAAAAACCCGGTCAATTGGCCGGGTTTTTTGTTTTTAAGTATATACAGAACTAGATAGGATCGGTTTTTTTCGAGCGAAAGGAATTTCACCACAACCATATAGGCTGCCAAAACGGAACATACTATTTACTCTTATCCATGGGTAACGCTACCGCTACACCCAAAACTCATATGCTCTTATTTGCCTTATATGGTAAAAAAAAAATTTTTTGGCCGAATTTTTTTTTCCATTTTAATTTTTTTTTTCACGGACTGATTTTTGGCCAAATGCAAATTCCATTTAGTAACATACAAATATTATTTTACATAAATGCATATTTGATAATTTGCTTATTTACAATTATACATATCTGGTTTATAGGTGTTTATAAAGTTTTGGAAATCAATTTTTTTACACCATCTTTGAAAAGAATTGAAGAAGATTTGTGAATTCAATTCCTT
>DATHWC010000418.1:0-26363 GCA_035460985.1 Lunatimonas sp. | reverse complement strand
AAACCTCCAGCCATTTGCATCGTCTTGGGACTAATGACTACCCTTGAGAAACGGTCGTCCTCCATGTACTTGGAGAAGAATTTAACAATAGCATCGTCCTGCGCATGCGCCGTCCCGCCTAATGCCAAAAGAATCAATAGTGTCAATAGCTTTCTCATCGTTGTTCATTTAATTCATTCACGTTAAATAACTGGTGCGCCATATTCAAATGCCGCAATTCATCCAATATCTGAAGTTCTTCAGTACCCCTTGCCATGTTGGACTGAATCAGGGCAAAGGCTTCCATAACCTGTAAATAGGCCTTTTCTTGTTCCCGCTGCTGGTAATTATTGAATATGAGGCTTCCAATAGTTATAAAGCAAATGAAAACCGCAGCAATTCTCATGAAAAATCCAAATCCGATTTTCCTTGATTTTACCGCCTTCGTAATTCCAATGTCTAATTCGGATAGCTGTTCGGTTCCTGAGAAGAACCTACAAAGCTCCGGATACAGGTCCGTTTTCTTTAGTAAGGATTTTAGTTCTACCTCTTCCATTATGGAGGTTTCGCCTTCCCAGTATTTATCCAACAATTCCGTTAATCTATCTTTCATCAGCTTCCTTAAGTATTAAATCCCTCAGTTTCCTCCGCGCCCTGAACAGGCTCACCTTTACCTGATCTAGTGATATATTCAAATAGTCCCCTATCTCCTCATAGGTAAGCCCCTCTACCTCTCTAAGATGAAATACTTCACGATGCATATCAGGCAGCGACTGAACAAAACGAAAAACCTGCTCGATTCGAGCATCAACCTCTTCGTTAGGACTTCCCGGGTCTGCCAAATCAAGCTCGCCGAGACCAGACATCTTTTTTATTCCACGATGATGTTGAAGACTTTCATTTTTCAAACTTGCTACCACCCATCCGATCGGATTATTCAGTTTGCGTAAATCCGCTTCATTTCGCAACGTTTTCTCGAAAACTGTCTGCAAAATATCCTGAGCCACCTCCCGGTCCTTAACCCAGAGATAGGTTAACCGGTAGAGCTTACCTTTTATTGGCCAGATGTGCTTTTCAAAAAAAGTCTTCATTCAGGAAGATGATGATTGAAAAGGGCAAATGTTACAATCTTGATAAAAAAAAACAAAAAAAATTCCTGAGTATTTTTCTCAGGATTAGTAGCGATGGGTATTACTTTTTCTTGAAGAGTGAATCCACAAACTCTTTTCGGTTGAAAACCTGAAGATCTGTCATTTTTTCCCCTACCCCTATATATTTAACAGGGATCTTAAATTGATCGGATATTCCGATCACTACCCCTCCTTTGGCGGTACCATCCAATTTAGTTATTGCCAAAGCGGTGATTTCAGTCGCTTTGGTAAATTCCTTCGCTTGTATAAATGCATTTTGTCCAGTTGACCCATCCAACACCAACAAAATCTCGTGGGGTGCTTCCGGAATAAACTTCTGCATTACCCGTTTGATTTTAGTAAGTTCATTCATTAAACTGACCTTGGTGTGCAACCTTCCCGCCGTATCCACAATCACTACATCGGCCTTCATTTCCACTGCTCTTTTCACCGTGTCGAAAGCGACTGATGCAGGGTCTGTGTTCATCCCATGGGAAATGACTGGGACACCTACCCGATCTCCCCATAAAATCAGTTGATCCACAGCAGCAGCCCGAAAAGTATCCGCCGCCCCCAATACAACGGATTTACCCGCCTGCTTAAATTGATGGGCAAGCTTTCCGATTGTTGTAGTTTTACCAACCCCATTCACTCCGACAACCATAATGACATAGGGAGAAATTCCTTCGGGAAGGTCAAAATCGGCAAGATCCTCGGTATTATTCTCCTCTAATAGGCCAGCAATTTCTTCTCGAAGAATAACATCCAACTCTGCGGTGTTAAGATATTTATCCCTTCCAACACGCTCTTCTATCCGCCGTATAACCTTAATGGTCGTATCCACGCCCACATCAGAAGTAATTAGGATTTCTTCCAATTCATCCAGAATATCCTCGTCTACCTTGGACTTTCCCACGATGGCCTTGCCGAGTTTGGAAAAAATGTTTTGGCTGGATTTCTCCAACCCTTTGTCCAAACTTTCCTTTTTTTCTTTGGAAAAAAACCCGAATACTCCCATAATTTGAATTGGTTTTAGCGTAGAATATAATCATAAAATCCCTTCCGACTATAGTCGGGAGGGATTTTATGATCTCTTAAGGAAGATGAATATAACTATTTCTTCAGAGTTTCCTGCACCATTGTGGTGGGAACCATTTCTTCTTTGAAGGTGTAAGCACCGGTCTTCTCCGACTTTACCGCTCTAATTACCTTTGAATAGGTAATACCGCCTTCTTTTTTCAGGGTTGCAACTACTTTCTTTGCCATTTCTTCTTATTTTATCTTTTAGATAATAGGTGATCTTTCTACAAATTTAAATGTTGGTAGAAAAATTACTTAATTTCTTTATGAACAGTCATTTTCTTCATAATTGGGTTAAATTTCTTTAACTCCAATCTTTCGGTTGTGTTCTTTCTGTTCTTAGTCGTGATATACCTGGAAGTACCTGTCAACCCGCTTGTTTTGTGCTCCGTGCATTCCATGATCACCTGCACTCTGTTACCTTTTTTAGCCATCGCTCTATATTCGTTTTAGTGAGGTAATTTCTTATTTTATGATGATATCACCCTTTTTCTGTGCTTCTTTCAACACAGCCGTAATACCTTTTTTGTTAATAGTCCTAAGTGCTTTGCTGGATACCTTGAGGGTAATCCACGCATCTTCCTCAGGAATATAGAAGCTCTTTTTATGCAGGTTTGGATAAAACATACGCTTTGTTTTATTGTTCGCGTGGGATACGTTGTTACCTACCCGAGGCCTCTTTCCAGTGATGTCACAAACTTTTGCCATGATATATAAAGTGTCGTATTTTAAGACTTTTTCCAATTGAGTCTGCAAATATCGGAACTTTTCGTGGAATTTCAAAAATGCATTCGCAAAATATTTTATAATTCCTTGTATTTCATCTTTTTGGTTTCAATTCTGTATTCCACGGTGCATTAACTATCTTTGTGGTAACCCAACGACCTGCGTGCGGTAAGAACCGCAATATCCCATAATAAAAAAAGAAATATGTCAGAATTGATAGCTAGAAGTGAAGAAGCAATAGCCCTAGAAGATAAATACGGTGCGCATAATTACCACCCCCTCCCGGTAGTCCTCACGAGAGGTGAAGGTGTTTACCTCTGGGACGTGGAAGGAAAGAGATATTTTGATTTTCTTTCTGCCTATTCAGCGGTTAACCAAGGACACTGCCATCCAAGAATCTTGGACACACTGATTCAGCAAGCAAGTACGCTCACCTTAACATCAAGGGCCTTTTTCAATGATGTACTGGGCCCCTACGAAAAATTCATCACCGAATATTTTGGATTTGACAAGGTGCTTCCTATGAATACGGGAGTGGAAGCCGTAGAGACAGCAATTAAACTAGCCCGAAAGTGGGGATATGAAAAAAAAGGGATTGCTGAAAACGAAGCAACTATCATAGTGGCGGAAAATAATTTCCATGGACGTACCACCACGGTGATTTCTTTTTCCAATGATGCCAATGCCCGAAAAAGCTTCGGCCCCTTCACTCCCGGATTTATTCGTATACCTTTTGATGATATTCCCGCATTGGAAAAAGCGTTGGAGGATAACTCCAATGTGGTAGGTTTTCTAATCGAACCGATTCAGGGAGAGGCAGGTGTCTATACACCCGCCACAGACTATATTCCAAAGGCTGCTGCTGCTTGCAGCAAGAAAAATGTATTGTTGCTGGCAGATGAAATTCAGACGGGAATTGCCAGAACTGGGTCGCTGCTGGCAGTATGCGGTGATTGTAGCTGTAAGGGACACTGTGAAAAGCAGTCTACCTACACACGACCGGATATCCTAATCCTAGGAAAGGCACTATCAGGTGGATTCTTCCCGGTTTCGGCAGTATTGGCGGACAATCCGATAATGGAACTCATTAAGCCAGGTCAACACGGATCCACATTTGGGGGGAATCCGCTGGGGGCAAAAATAGCCGTGACTGCTTTGGAGGTGGTTCGGGATGAACAACTAGCATATAATGCCCGGCGACTTGGACGCATATTCAGAGAACGAATGATGACACTAGTGGAAAAGTCAGATTTGGTTTCTTTAGTGCGGGGTAAAGGATTGCTTAATGCGCTTGTAATCAACACGCCTACCGAAAGTACTGTGGCCTGGGATATTTGCGTCGCTATGAAAGACAATGGACTTTTGGCCAAACCCACCCACGGAAACATTATCCGGTTCGCCCCTCCACTTGTGATCACGGAGGAGGAACTTCATACTTGCTGCGATATCATAGAAGAAACCATTATCAATTTTGAAAAATAATAACACCTTATATATAATGAATCAACAAGCTGTAATTTTTGATATGGATGGTGTTATATGCCACACCAACCCATTTCATTCCAAAGCATTCCAAGTGTTCTTTGCAAAGAGAAACCTCAACCCTACTGAGGATGAATATGCCAAACATATGTATGGAAAAAGCAACAAATACATTTTCAGCCATTTTTTAGGGCGGGAAATTTTGGGAGACGAATTCGTTGCATTGGAAGATGAAAAAGAGGGGCTCTTTCGGGAAATTTACAAGGAGGCCATCACTCCCATTTCCGGATTTCTTCCTTTTCTTAAGTCTCTGAAAGAACTTGGCTTCAAGACCGGGGTTGCAACCTCGGCACCATTTGCCAATCTGGAAATGATAATGGGAAAACTGGGGTTTGAATCAAAAATGGAATCGATCTTAGCAAGTGAAAATGTCAAGAGACATAAGCCAGATCCAGAAGTATATTTAACATCTGCTTCCAACTTGGGTGTCTCACCATCTCAATGCATCGTATTTGAGGATTCTTTTTCTGGTGTTTCTGCCGCTCTGAACGCCGGCATGCGGGTGGTGGGAGTATTGTCTTCCCATACCAAAGAGGAATTGCCTCCTTGCAACTACTATATCACAAATTATCATAATTTGGAAACTTCAATCATCCAAGAAATCCTCCGGGAAAAAATTCTGCGATGAAGCGGAAGCTTAACAATTTCATTAAATCCATCGAACAGACAAAAGGGAAGCTTACTTCGTCTTCCGGCACAAGTCAATTTTAGATTTTCAACTCTTAAGGAAGTTCTTGCAGTATTTTGGTAATTTTGGGGATTACCTGACTCACATATCACACAACAGACGCAAACTATCATGATGAGAAGACCAAGAAGAAATAGAAAATCCCCTGTAATACGGGGAATGGTGGAGGAAACCCGTCTTTCGGTAAAAGATTTTATTTTTCCTTTATTTCTGATTGAAGGAAACAAACAAAAAATAGAAGTGTCTTCTATGCCTGGAATATTTCGTTATTCCACTGATTTGATATTAAAAGAGATTGAATCTTGTATGAATTTGGGGATTATGGCCTTTGATATCTTTCCCGCCTATCCCGAAAACAAAAAAGACAAAACAGCAACAGAAAGCTACAATCCGGAAACTTTTTACCTCAAAACCATTGAGGTTGTAAAAAGGAATTTCCCAGAGGCATGCGTCATGACAGATGTGGCTATGGACCCCTACAGTTCGGACGGACATGACGGCCTGGTTCAGGATGGTAAAATTCTCAATGATGAGACGTTGGAGATTTTGGGAAAAATGACATTGGCACAGGCGAGAGCTGGAGCGGATATAATTGGACCATCTGACATGATGGATGGAAGAGTTGGATTTCTTAGAAATGTGTTGGACGCCAATGGATTTCAGGAAGTATCCATAATGTCCTATACCGCTAAGTATGCCAGTGCTTTTTATAACCCATTTAGAGATGCTTTGGATTCGGCACCCAAGTCTGGCGACAAAAAAACCTATCAGATGGATCCTGCCAATTCTTCAGAAGCACTAATCGAGGCGGACTTGGATGTAGAGGAAGGTGCCGATTTTTTGATGGTGAAGCCCGCTTTGGCCTATTTGGATATAATCAAGCTTCTGAAAGACAACTACCAAGTACCTATTGCTGCTTATAACGTAAGCGGTGAATATGCCATGATAAAAGCCTCAGCTGAAAGGGGGTGGCTAGATGGTGAACGAGCCATGCTGGAAAGTTTACTTAGCATCAAGCGGGCTGGAGCGAATGTCATTTTAAGTTATTTTGCCAAGGAGTTTGCCTCGCTAGTGAAGTAGGGCCGGTTTGATATGTCTTAAATCTGACACCGCCAAATACATCCGTATATCAGCGAAGGATTTATAAACAAAAAAAGCTGCTTTAGAAATTCTAAAGCAGCTTTTTTTTGTGTAATGGTATTTTTTAAAAGAGAGGTTTAGAAATTAAAACCAGTCGTCAATTTAAAGAAGGAATCATTTCCTTCGACTAGATCTCCTCCACCTGCAAATCTTGCGAATGCCCTACCGTTGGGATCTGAAAATTGAACGTAAGGGCCAAGCCACTGATAAAGGGTAACTGATTCGGGTACATTTGAGCCTGCAGAATTGTTTAATTGCTCATAGTGCACGCCTAAGGAGAAAAAGCTTGAAGCCTTCACCCCGAAATTTGCCCAGTAGTGCAGATATGCTCTAGTCGAGCCTCCCACTGGAGCTTCGTCCCTCACTGGAGTGTAATAACCCAGATAGAATTCTCCCTCAACAGATTCTTTGTCCAATCCCACTACAATGTTTGGAACGATACCTTCACCAAATACCGCAGGTCCTGCCGCTGTAGAGGACAACAGGCTACCGCCTAATACACCAATTGATGGATTTATGTTAACTCCATCGGCTACAGTGAAATCCATTCCCACACCAAACTCTGTCCAATTACCCCAGCCACCGCCAGTTCCACCTGACCATAGTATGCCGTAAAAGGTAAAAGCAGAAGTTTCATTCAAACTGTAGGAGCCTGAAAAGTACGGATAAAAACCAAAGAATTGATCCGAGTTCAAGGTTACTGTGAAATCAAACTTGTCATCAGTTTGGGAAAATGCGGGGGAAGCCGCCAGTAAGCAAATCATGGCAAATACCACTGCTACCTTTGAAAATGCTGAATTGTCAATTTTTCTCATTTTTTAATTGATTTAGGTTGTTTTTAGAAGATCACTTGATTCGAAATTTTATTCGTAATGAACTATATTTTATTTAATGGCTCAATAATAAGTCATATTTATCATTATAACAAAATTTTACGAATTTTAAGTATATTTTTTTACCAAAACTTAACTTTATGACCATTTTTAAAATAAACAAGGTGTTTTTTTAAATCATAAATTTATACTTACTTATTTATTTATCTATTTTTTTAATTACAAAAAGTAGTAATTACAGCATATTATTTTTTGTTATACCATTTAAATGAAATATACTAAAATTACGGGTAAAAAATAGAAGAAACCACTTATTGACTTAAAAACAGGTTATCCAAAAAATTGCATAAAAAAACCACTCGGGAAATTCCGAGTGGCGTTACGTTATATCAGTTGGTCGTTAATTGAAGCTTACAGATCTTCTTCGCGTTCTAGCATTAAGATGGCATTTTGCGGAACGATATAATACTTTTCTCCTTCGAAAATAACCTCATATGCGCCATTAAGTAGGAAAACTGCCAGATCCCCTTCTTTTGCCTGCAAGGGTATATATTTGATGTTTTCGCTATGGTCTTTCCAAGGTTCGTCATCTTCCACAGGTAACGGGATCGGATACCCAGGCCCAGCTTTGATAATGTACCCCTGCTGGACTCTTTCCTTTTCCTGCACTCCCGGAGGAAGGTAGAGTCCTCCGGAGGTTTTTTGATTGGGCTTTTTTAGCTTTATCAGTAATCTATCACCAACGATAATTAATTTTCTCAGTTTATTTTCAGACGTGATTTGCATGGTATAGATATCTATATTTTTGTTAATCCTGAGGAGCAAAAAGAATGGCATCCCTTGTAAGGGACGCCATATCTTTATTTTCCGGAAGAAGACGATTATTTTTTATCCTCTTCGTTGACTTCCTCATAATCCACATCTGAGACTCCGTCACCAGGGGCGGAAGCACCATCGTTTGACGCTTCCGGCCCAGGACCTCCGGTCTGCGCTCCAGGATCACCCTGAGTAGCACTGTAGATTTCTTGGGAAGCAGCTGCCCAAGCAGCGGTCAACCCTTCAAGTGCAGCATCAATTCCAGCCAAATCCTGTGACTGATGAGCTGACTTCAATGTTTCCAAGGCGGCATTAATAGCAGTCTTGTTTCCTTCAGATAGCTTATCGCCGTATTCCTTAAGCTGCTTTTCTGTTTGGAAGATTTGACCATCCGCCTGATTGACTTTGTCAATTCTTTCTTTCTCGGCCTTGTCAGTTGCGGCGTTAGCTTCTGCTTCTTTCTTCATTCGGTCTATCTCTTCCTGAGAAAGTCCAGATGAGGCTTCTATTTTAATTTTCTGTTCTTTGCCTGTTCCCTTATCCTTAGCAGAAACGCTTAGGATACCATTAGCATCTATATCGAAGGTTACCTCAATTTGGGGCACCCCTCTAGGTGCGGGAGGAATATCCGTCAACTGGAACCTTCCGATACTACGGTTGTCCTTCGCCATAGATCGCTCACCTTGCAAGACATGGATATCTACTGCGGGTTGACTGTCTGCTGCCGTGGAAAAAACCTCCGACTTCTTGGTTGGTATGGTCGTATTAGATTCGATCAATTTCGTCATCACTCCTCCCATTGTCTCTATACCCAAAGAAAGTGGAGTGACATCTAATAGGAGTACGTCTTTCACCTCACCGGTTAGTACACCACCTTGGATCGCTGCTCCTATGGCGACTACCTCATCTGGATTAACTCCCTTCGAAGGCTTTTTACCAAAGAATTTCTCTACTTCTTCCTGTATCTTAGGAATTCGAGTGGATCCCCCAACTAGGATTACCTCATCTATATCAGAAGGAGACAATCCCGAATCCTTCATTGCCTTTTTAACAGGCTCCAAAGACCTTCTTATCAATGATTCAGCAAGCTGCTCAAATTTAGATCTTGAAAGTGTTCTTACTAAATGCTTTGGGCCCGATTGGGTTGCAGTAATATAGGGCAAGTTGATTTCCGTACTGTTTGAACTGGACAGTTCAATCTTAGCCTTTTCCGAAGCCTCTTTAAGTCTTTGAAGTGCCATCGGATCATTTCTAAGATCCAGTTGTTCTTCAGCCATAAATTCGTCAGCCAGCCAATTGATAATCACTTGGTCAAAGTCATCACCTCCCAAGTGGACATCTCCATTGGTGGACTTTACTTCAAATACCCCGTCTCCAAGCTCTAGAACGGAAATATCAAATGTACCTCCACCCAAGTCATATACCGCAATTTTCATATCACGGTTTTTCTTGTCCAATCCATAAGCCAAGGCTGCTGCCGTAGGCTCATTAATGATTCTCTTCACATCCAACCCGGCAATTTGGCCGGCTTCTTTAGTTGCCTGACGCTCTGCATCATTGAAATAAGCTGGCACAGTGATGACTGCCTCTGTAACCTCATGTCCCAAGAAATCTTCTGCGGTAGATTTCATTTTCTGGAGAATCATGGCTGAAATTTCTTGTGGGGTATAGCTTCTATCCCCAATTTTTACCACAACGGTATCATTAGAGCCTTTATCTACTTTATATGATATGTGCTTTTTTTCAGCGGTTACTTCAGAGAAATTCTTTCCCATAAAACGCTTTACGGAGGACACTGTATTCGTAGGGTTGGTAATAGCCTGTCGCTTGGCTGGGTCACCCACTTTCCGCTCACCGTTGCCGTTGTCCAAAAACGCCACAATAGAGGGTGTCGTCCTCCTACCTTCACTGTTTTGAATTACTACGGGTTCACTCCCTTCCATTACGGCAACACACGAGTTGGTTGTACCCAAGTCAATACCAATAATTTTTCCCATAATTATATGTTTTTTAAATTTTAGTTACGTTTTCTTATCGATAGACACTGTTATCAACCAATGTGCCAAGTAAAACTAGACCAAATATTGTGTCAGATTGTCAGAATTTTTGACATTATCAAGCTATTAATGACAGGGGGAATTGGTAATTTTGCCAAATCTGAACGATTTCCATAAAAGATCAAATGCCAAGTAGGCTTCTTTAACTGACGCAAATAGGCGAATTCGCTGCAAATCAATTAGTGGAAATATATCCCAAAGACGATCTCATGATCAAACTGACCGATATTTTTGTATATCCGATAAAATCTTTTGGCGGAATACAAGTGAATGAATCTCTAGTGCATAAGCCGGGATTGGAACACGACCGCAGGTGGATGTTAGTAGACCTGGATGGAAATTTTTTAAGTCAGCGAACCCATCCCAAAATGGCTACGCTGGCGGTCGAATGGAATAACGGTGAATTTCACGTGAAAGACAAACTTAACCCAACAGACAAAATTACCTTACCCATAATTCCACAATCCAACGTCACTAAAAAAGTCCGGATTTGGGACGACCATGTTAATGCCACTTTGGTTGATCCTACCCTCAGCAAGTGGATCCAACAAAAGTTAAAAATACCCTGTGAACTCGTACACCTGCCTGAGTCAATAACCCGACCTATTGAAGAAAAACATGCCGTCTCTGATGAATCTGTCAGTTTTGCGGATTCCATGCCCTACCTGCTTATTTCTCAGGCATCCTTGGACAATCTGAATAGCAGGCTAAAAAAGCAGCTAAGGATGGACCGCTTTCGTCCCAATTTGGTCGTTGCCGGAACAGAACCTTTTGAGGAAGATCAATGGGATCTAATTCAAGTGGGTGGAGTTCGTTTTAAAATCGTCAAACCCTGCGCACGATGTATCATGACAACAGTAGACCAGGATACCGGAGAAATTGGGAAAGAACCATTGAGCACACTTTCTAAATTTAGGAAAAACGGAAATAAAATTTACTTTGGCCAAAATATGGTCCCTGTAGATTTTGGCATGATCCGACAAAATGAAGTCGTCAAAATTATACGAAAAAAAAATTGAGAAATTAATGTCATTTTTACTTTAACAATTGCTTTTTTTTTTGTGCAAATTAGAAAGGGTCCACATTCTATTTAAAAACTAATTCACGTTTTATTTATATTTCGATCAGAAATTTTGTTTTTTCAATTGAAGCTCCCAACTTTTTGAAGTTAACCCTATTAGCATATGAAATACTTTTTATTTAATATTACAGGCGTAATTTTGGTTTCAAAAATCAATTTTTGTGAATTGTTGAGAAATGTTTCATGAAAAAGTTGGCCAATCACCCAATTTGCCATAAACTAAAAATTACACCCAATCGCCCATTTATACTATTCATCTAGATGGATTTCAGGCTACATACGTAAAAACACCAAAAAAAGTTGCACTAATTTTATTTTCTTGGTTACAAATCAAGGTCTTTAAGTTACTAAAAGACAAAACCATCCACATCATTGAATTCAAACGATTAAATTCATGAAACCAACCTTTAAGTCAACCTTATTCTTATTGCTCTTATTTTGCTTATTCACCTCTACATACGGAGCATCCTATTATTTTTCGTCCTCCTCGGGCAATGATTCAAGATCCGATTCCGAAGCACAGAACATGAATACACCTTGGAGGTCTATTAATAAGCTCAACTCCATCATGAGAAACTTACGACCTGGGGATGTAATTTACTTTCGACGGGGTGAGGAATTTTTCGGAACAATAAATTTCCAATCTTCCGGATCGGCTACAAATCCAATCAAATTTTCCGCATATGGAAGTGGTCCTGCTCCAGTCATTACTTCTCTAATTAGAGTACAAGGATGGAGGGCACTGGGCAATGGAATATATGAATCAAATCAGAGTTTCAATATGTCAGAGGTCGAGCTGATGATATTAAACGGGGAACAACAGGAAAAGGGCAGATATCCTAACAGAGATCAATTCAACGGAGGGTATGTACGTGTGAATTCTGCCAATGGAAATAGTTCTGTAACCAGTAGCGAACTGTCTGGGGCTCCAAACCTTAACGGGGGAGAGGTTGTGATCCGAAAAAACCATTGGATCATTGACCGGCATCCAATTTCTTCTCATTCAGGAAACACCGTTTCTTATTCCGGTAATAGTGTCTATCACCCATCAACAAACTTCGGTTTTTTTGTCCAAAACCACATAAACACACTTGATAGGTTTGGTGAATGGATGTACAACAAATCCAACAAAAAATTATATGTGTTTTTTGGATCCAACTCACCAGACAATTTCAATGTTCAAATACCGAGTCTGGATAATTTATTCGTCAAAGGCTACGGCGCGAGTAATTTTCAAATAGATAATCTTAATTTTAAAGGAGCAAACAAAAACGCAATAGATATATCTGGCGGTAGAAACGTAACCCTATTGAACAATAAAATAGAGCATTCAGGGGTTAACGGGATTTACACGGTAAGTATATTAGAGCTAAAAATAAACGGTAATGAAATTGCCTACAGCAATAATAATGGCATATATTTAAGGTATGGGACCGTTGGTGCCCACATTTTAAATAACAAAATCATAAATTCGGCATTATTCCAAGGCTCAATGTCCAGCGGCGATGGAGCAGGATTGGGGATTTATGCCGTAGACGACGATATAAAAATTGAGTACAACGAAATATTAAATACCGGATATTCCGGTATTCATTTTGGGGGTAATTCGACAATAGTTTCAAACAATTTCGTTGATAATTTTTGTTTAAACAAAGGTGATGGCGGAGGGATTTACAGCTACGGCGCCGTGACCGCTTCAAAAGGACGTGAACAGCGAATAGTAAATAACATTATTTTAAACGGTGACGGAGGACCAGCTGGAGTTTACGTGTTAGCCCTGAAAAAAACCGGTCAAGGGCATGGAATTTTTTTAGATGACAACGTAAGCAATGTCATAGTAACAAACAACACGATTGCTGGCATGTCAGATACTGGAATAAAGTTGGCTAATGTCAACAATCTGCTTGTTGAAAACAATACGATTTATGACAGTGGAAAAGGCCTAGCGGTAGGAGATAGCGAAACTGGCGGTGATGTAAGGTCACTTACAATCCAAAAAAACATCGTCTTCCCAAAAGAGCAGGATCAACTGTCATATTCGTTTATCTTCAACAAAAACAGTATCGCGCAAATAGGCAACGTAAACCAAAACTATTTTTTCAAGCCTTTTGGAGATCCGTTTCACATGTTTGTGAGATATCCTAATGGCTCCTCCTATGTGGAAAAAACGCTGGATCTGAATAGGTGGAAAAACGGCTATAATAAGGATCAGACCTCCAAAGAGGTCATTCGTCCGTTGGAAAAATTTAAAGTTGTCAATTCTATTGGCGACAATTTATTTAAAAATGGCACTTTTCTTTCAAATGTTCAAGGCGTAGCTTGCGGCAATTGCCAAACAAGTTGGGCAAAAGGCCAATTAAGTCAAGGTTCACTAAAAGTACATTCCCCTTCATCATCAACACTCGTTATACCAATAGGAGCTGTTAAAAAGGATATAAATTATGTTGCGAAACTTAAAGCCCGAGCAAATAAAAACGGCACTATCAGAATATTTTTAAGGCAATCCGGCAGTCCTTGGCAAGTTGTTTCCCCATCGACAGCAATTCAGCTAAATGCAAACAACCAAGAAATTTCAGTACTACTCAAACCGTACGACAACATCGAAAATACTGTCCTATTAATTGTTTCGGATGAGTCAAACTTTGATTATTGGCTGGAAGATGTAGATGTTAGACAAAGCAACATCATTGAAACAAAGCCTGATGATCGAATTCTGTTTGAGTATAACAAATCAAAAACCGAGAAACGCATTACGTTGGATGGTGCGTATGTAGATGGAAAAGGCCAAAGTTTTTCTGGATCTGTTGCTATGCCAGCTTACCAGTCCTTAGTACTTTTCAAAACGTCAAGTGACATTCCAAAGGAGTCAATAAGTCCTCCCACGATCAGCATTACATCTCCAACAACAGCTACCTCTTCCCTAGAAAGTGGACAAAAACTTTCCATTAACACTTCCGTAAACGCCAACGGGAATAACATCAAAGAAGTTATATTTTATAATGGATCCCAAATCATCGGTCGGTCTGCAAGTTCCCCTTACAATTTCCAATGGGAAAATCCCCAGGCTGGTGATCTCGCTCTAAAAGCATCTGTACAGCTACAGTCCGATTTAGCGTACGATTCAAAGATTGTTACCACAAAGCTATCGATAATAGGCAATGATGGCATACCTGATGAAGGAACTACAGAAAAGGAACTTACCAACGCAATCTATATCAATACAGGTTCCACCTCGGCGGCTACATATAAAGGTAACTTATTCGACTCTGAATTCAAGGACCGATATTTTATCGGTGGAAACATGGAGTCAAACAGTCGGGCAAGTACTGAGCCGGTTATGCAAAGTCAAAGATTTGGAAGGAATTTCCGATATGAAATACCCGTCCCGAATGGCCGATATCAAGTAAAAACATTTCACAATGAAGTTTATTTCGGCCATTCTGTCCCACTTCGCGGACCAAATCTTCGCGTATTCGACATCAGCATAGAAGGCAAGGTTGTTAAAAATAATATAGACATAGCCGTAGAGTTTCCAAATGGAAATGGGGAATTGAACTTCAACAATGTTGAGGTTAAAGACGGCGTTTTGACTATACAAATAGTCGCCACACGAGGAGATGCAGCTATTTCAGGTATTGCAATCATACCTTCGGATACAAGTATACCAGTGCCTCCCGTTCCTCCCATTGTATCCGAACCAAGTAAAAACACTCGAGCCGTATACCAGATCAATACAGGAAGCGTACGGGATGCCAAATACCTCAACTCAACATTCGAATCAGAATTCAAAAGTAGATTTTTTGATCGAGGTTTTTTTGAGGAACATTCCTCCGCACACTCTGAGCCGATGTTACAAAGTCAACGTTTTGGTAAGCAACTTAGCTATAAAGTCCCAATCGAAAACGGCACCTATACCGTCAAAACCTACCATAATGAAGTTTATTTTGGCAACATTTTCGGAGTAAATGGTCCAAACCTGCGGGTATTCGATATTGCTCTACAAGGGCTTGCCGTTAAAACAAATATGGATTTATTCGTCGAATCCAAAAATCAGGCACTAGTCCTGACATTTGACAACATTGTCGTAACAAATGGCATCTTATCCCTAGACCTATCTGCAAGAGTAGGAGACGCAGCCATTTCCGGATTTGAGATTCTTGCTGCCGCTAGCAGTTCAAATCCACCAATCAATAACCCCAAAATAGAATCCAAATTTCCAGCGAACGGAATTTATATTAACGCCGGAAGTACATCAAATACCTCCTTTTCGGGTACAAACTTTGTGGCTGATTTCGACAAACGGTTCTTTAGCGGGGGATTTTTTGAGCAAAGTAATTCCGCCAGTTCGCATGAATTATTAAGGTCTCAAAGGTTTGCAAGATCGTTCAGTTATGATGTACCAGTCCCGAACGGTCTTTACACGGTTGTTTCATACCATAACGAGGTTTATTTTGGAAACGGAGATGGAAGGCCCCCAAAACGACCCGGCCAAAGGGTTTTCAATATAGATATCGAGGGTAGGCGTGTAAAATCGAACATCGACATGCATTTGGAAAATAATGGTCAACCAATAGAATTAATCTTTGAAAACATTTCAGTGAATGATGGCATATTAAATTTCGCACTCAACACTAGTGTTGGTCACGCTGCCATATCCGGTTTGGCCATTTTCCCATCTTCTAGTTCTAATTTCCAAAGTTCCGCAAATCTTAGACAGGTCGGCGAAACACAAATGATTGAAGGAAGCATGAACTTTGATGTTCCTGCTTCTGGTAGCCGAATTGTTCTCTATCCTAATCCCGCAATTGACGAGATTAATATAAAAATCGGAAGAGAATCCGAAGGCGTGACGTTATATATCCATAATTCTATGGGACAAACTATGGTAACCCAAGAAGTCTCTGAGGAAACAGCCAATTATGGTGAGATAAAAATACCGCTAAGCGGATTTAATTCTGGAATCTATTTTATCTCAATTCACGATCAGAATGGTAGATTTGAAAAAGAGAAATTTATAGTTAAATAGTAATAGATAATTCAACTATAATTCATTGAAGAAGGCCTCCTCCTATTGGAGTGCCTTCTTTTTTTTTATCTACATCGGGAATTTCTGCCTCAAACTCGTTTTGCTATAATATTTTTTTTAACTTGACTGATATTGGCAACGCATCACTGTGTGAAGAATCGTTGGTTTGGTTTTGTATTTTCAGCTTTATGATAACATCAAAGTTTATTACAGTTATGCTTTTTATTGGATTTACCAATTTGAGCGAATTAAAGTCAGCTAACTATTATATTTCTTCTTCCGATGGAAACGATGAAAATACTCAACAACAAGCGACACAACCACAAACACCTTGGAAATCATTGGCAAAAATCAACTCCTATTTCGGGAGTTTGAAACCTGGAGACAGTGTATTGCTAAAAAGAGGCGATGTATTCGAAGGTTCATTGGTTTTGAGTAGCTCTGGAACCAACCAAAACAAAATAGTAGTTTCCGCCTATGGACAAGGCCACAGCCCTGTTATTAGTGGATGGAAGAAGATTACGAAATGGACAAAACATGATAAGCCAGGTGTCTGGTCATCGGAATTAGATAGAAATACCTTGCTCAACTTAGTGAGCGTAGAAAGTAAAATCAAAGAGAAAGGAAGGTATCCCAATGATGAATTCGTGAACTACAACATCAACGAAAACGGCCTAATTGAATTACCTTCACACATTAATCCAAAGGCCTGGGAATCGGCAACGTTAGTTGTTCGGAAAAATCAATGGATTATAGATAAAGTTTTTCCTGTGGAGTACCGTTCAGAGGGAATCAGATTAGAAAATAACATGCAATATCCTCCCAAATCGGGATATGGTTTGTTTATACAAGATCATATAAACACACTGGATAAGGATGGTGAATGGTATTTTGATGCCCAAACGTCGAATATTTATATTTTTCTAGCAGAAGGCCACCCTGACTCAAAAGAAATAAAAATTGGCTCCCAAGAAAATTTACTGACTAATCAAGGTGGGGATCAACATGTCAAGATTCAAGATTTATGTTTTTCCGGAGCTAATAAAGATGCTATTTATTTAGAAAAAGCTTTACATATTGAAATCAGCAATTGCACAATTGAATATTCGGGAGAGAATGCTGTGTATGCAGTGGATGTTCCTAACCTTAAATTTGTCAACAACGACGTAATTACCGCATTGAACAGTGGGGTTTTCTTCAGATATGGAACCCCAAACTCCATAATAGCTGATAATAACATAACTGACATTCACCCATTTTTTGGAATGGGAAAGTCTGGAGACGGAAATGGAGTCGGGATCCACAGTATTTCTGACTTTAGCGTCATTGCAAATAACCGACTCTCGAATATTGGGTATTCAGGAATTGTGTTTAATGGCATCCAAACAATCGTCGAGAGAAATCATATTAATAACTATTGTCTAGTAAAAAATGATGGAGGTGGGATCTACACTTACCAAGGAGCAAACAATAAGCTTAATTTCGGAAGAATAATCAAGGAAAACATTATTGAGAACGGAATTGGCTCGACTTCCGGAACAACCATGTCCAAAAATGTATCTATTCCACAGGTAGAGGGAATATATCTGGACGATAATGCTTCCGGAATTATGGTCGAAGGAAATACGGTATATAACTCAAGGCGTAATGGAATTCATATCCATAATGGAAGAAATATTCAAATTATCCGTAACAAAGTAGCAAACTGTTTTATACAGTTGGCTCTTTCAGATGATGATCTAGGGAATAGAATTGAAAATATCCGAATTGAGGAGAACCAATTTGCAGCTTTTTCTGAGCATCAAAATTTAGTCTCAATCGCTTCAAACATAGACAATCATGCCAACATGGCAAACTTCAGGAACAACACGTATGTTAGTCCCGAAAATCAAAATTTATCTTATTTAATTCAAAAGCAACAACCAAACCGCTCATTTGAAACGAGTTTTATGAATTTAGAGATGATTGAGCGATTTGGCATAAAAGAGGAATCTCCAATAAGGATAATTCTTCCTCCCAGCACCCAAACAAAATACAATCAATCAAATCAACAGGGAGCCGCAAAGAAAATTTCACTCTCCACTTTCAGAAAATTTAATGATGGGAGTGAACTATCGAGTGTTGAAAGCCAAATAAAAGTCCAGTTTAAAAAACCATTCGGAGCGGTCGCAGTCGGCTTCCCCCAAATCTCCGATGATAATCTTTATCAACTTTCTTTCACTGCGAATACAGAACAAACCCAAATACTTCACCTTTTATTAAGACTTGATGGAAGACCATGGTCGAACTTATCTCTTACCCAACCGATCATAATATCTCCCTTACAAAAAGAATATTCTGTAAATTTAGGTAAAACAGAAAATGCGGATCGAGTACTATTATTGATTTTTTCCCAGGACGCGTCTGAAGATATTGGTCTTTCGAATTTACAGGTAACCGCGCACCCCGCAAATGACGCCGCACATCAGGCTCTTCTATTCCATAACCCCACTGACTCAGATATTTTCCTTACCAATCCGTCAAAAATCGTAATCCCTACTGAAGGATCAGATAATTCATTGGTTATCAAACCATTTCAATCTATCTTACTTTACAAATAGTCGTCTTTTTTTGCTTAGAACAGTGCATTTTCAATAACGAGCAAACAGGAAAAAAAGTAGGGCCCAAAGGAAAGCGCATGCGATACCCGTTCTGGCCGAACTGGGAAAATGGCTTGAAGAAAACCACCTGAAATACCGGCCAACCAGCCCCATTGGCAAAGCCATATTCTATGCCAGGCCAAGATGGGACGGACTGAGCGGTATGCCCTACACGGGCAAATGGGAATGACAACAACCTTGTGGAAAACACTGTCAGGCCCCTGGTTGCGGGAAGTAAGGCGTATCTGTTTTTAGGCTCGCACCAGGCAGCGAAGATGGCCGCAGCGGTGTACTCATTCATGGCCAGCTGCAAAAAGAACAACCTCAAAGAGTTCGACTGGCTGAAGGATGTCCTCCAACCGATCCAGAGTCACAAGCAAAAAGACCTCTACCAACTTTTTCCCTCAAACTACAAGAAATTCAGGTTATATCATTTGTTCTTAAAAATCTTTTTTAGTTGCTGTTTTAAATAGGCTAATGTCCATCGCTCCTTCCAACCTCCCGTGGTATGATGAATACCTAAGGAAATACCATTATTTTTTATTTTTTCAATCCCCTTTTTACTATTAGAGTAGGGAGGATGATAAATTAACCTATCAGGAAAGGATACATCCTTATACTCTTTTATATTATATATCTTAGATAGGAATTTTGGGCCAGTTGCTTCTATAACCTGAGTGTAGTCGGTTACAATTGGAGGATTTTCCTTTAAATCAATAATAACATCCTTCCAAAATTGATGCCCTGGTTCAGATGCAAAAATGCAATTTCCAAGCTCATCATTTTCATCTCCATCCTTTATACTTCTACATAAGGGAAGAATGAGCTTATTATCACCAAAGTTAAATGGTTGTAATACTTCGTAATCAAGATCAAGATAAACCCCTCCAATTTTATTCATTATCAAATATCTAATCACATCCGCTCTCATAATCCCTCTCGAAAAACCCATAAATATATCATAAAATTCAGGGTATTCACTTTTTACAAAATCTTCATTATCTACATCAGTCCACAATTTGTATTCCCAATCTGGGTTTAACTCTTGTACTTTTTTTACATAAGGAATCCACTTTGCAGGGATTTCATTTGTTTTCCATGTTTGATGAATAATTTTTGGTATCATAGTTTAGTTTTTAATTAGCTTCGATTTACACAAATGATATTTATATATGGTGTACTAAAAACTTAATAAAAATAATAGTTTAATCCTTCAAAAAACTTTTCTATTTGACATTTTTTATTGGTCAGATGTTCAAAACGTTTTAGTTTTTTAGGTTAGTCTATTGAAAATTTAATGCTCATTGTATATCAAAGGACTATTAATTAACACACTGAAAACAAAATAATTAATTGTTTTTAGTTGACTCTCCGCCCACATTCCCACGATTTCCGCCCTGTAGTATGATGATATTCATGTTAAATATGCCATATGATTTGACTTCACATGACAGTTAAAATCATCGTAAAATAAGTTTTCAAATATAATCAAATTTGAACGACTTCCAAACCCCATCTATTATTCTACCAACGTTCCATTATTCTGTGTCCGGAAAATAATTCCCAAATTTACTAGCCACATTGTTCAAGAATTGCCAGTTGAGGTTTTTAGCATCCGTCCCGGATTTGCGGGAACTGTTGGTATTAGCAAAAAATGGAGTCTTGCGTACTTTTTATTTAAGAAAGGTGGGAGTATGGCCGTATGCGTCAGAGTTTTTCGCAAAACCAATCTGCTTGGACCTGAGTGCCTCTGTGAGATATAGGTTAAACAAGCATTTTACGTTGGGCTACAGTTCTTGGTTGAGTAGTATGGGGCCGGAAAGAGAAAGTATGGCAAATATTACCGGAATTTCTCTCTATGCGTTTTCATGGACACTTGATTGCTATGCGACGTTCAGAACAGAAAATGTCTCGGACTAATAAAAAGCCAATACGGCTGAAATTCTGGCAGGGTAGGAATCGAATCGGAATTATTCCGCAAGTCAAGACTTGGGTACCACTAGCTTTACTTATGCCAACGAGGTGACAGCTTAACTTTGCCGTTTGGCAATCTAACGGTAGTTAATGAAGTGACCTCCATACAAATTTTCGCATTTTTTATTTTTTAACCAATTTTCCCAACATCCACAGAATTCACAATTCGAAATACGAATTAGTATTTTTAAAATAAATCATGTGCTTTTTTCCACGTTACTAGTTGAAAAATATTTCCACGTCATATTTGCAAATAAGTTTTTTATATCACTACTTATCGAAATCAGAAACGATTTTAGAATTATATTTTTATTAATACAAAAACCAAAAAATTTAATTTCAAAAAGCGAAATACCAATTTAATAATTTGAAAATCAGATTTAGCTAGATAAAATTCAATTAAAACTTAAGAGTAATTCGAAAATAACAAGTAACGAAAAAGTAAATATAAAAGTCATGAAACGTGTAGGAAGAAAATTTGGGATGATCATAGTGGCGATATTAATCAGCCATCTTACGTATGCAGCAGATTATTACTTTTCAAGTAGTATTGGTGATGACAAGCGCACGGCTTTACAAGCACAAAATCCGGCAACTCCATGGAAAAGTATAGAAAAAGTAAACGAAGTCTTTTCTACACTTAAACCAGGCGATGGAGTATTTTTCAAAAGAGGAGATTCATTTTATGGTACAATTCATTTGAATGGCTCCGGAATAATGGGTAGTCCTATACGCCTAGATGCTTATGGAACAGGAAAAGAACCCATAATTACTTCATTCCAAAATATTTCCCAGTGGACATCTAAAGGAAATGGAGTATTCGAAAGCGGAACTATTCTAAATACCAGTCTTATAAAAAATCTATTGGTAGACGGTGAATTTCATTTTATGGGACGCTTTCCAAACGGCGATGCAATTAATGAGGGGTTTCTAAGAATTTCGGGTGTAAGCGGTGGAAAAACACTATCCAGTGGTCAATTAACTACCTCACCGAACTGGGCTGGTGGAGATGTCGTAATCAGAAAAAATCAATGGATCATTGATACTCATAAAATATCTAGTCATAATGGTAATTCACTTACCTACATAGGGAATGAAACCTATCCGTCACTTAAAGACTACGGTTTTTTTATTCAAAACCATATTTCAACATTAGACAGGTTTGGAGAATGGTATTTCAACCCAACATCTAAAAAGCTGAGCATGTTCTTCGGCAATGTGTCACCTAATGGACGCAATATTGAAGTAAGCACCCTAAACAATTTACTGACTAAGTCATACGGAGCAAGCTATATAACTATCCAAAATTTGAACTTCAAAGGGGCCAATTCCGATGTTGTTGACATTTCCGGGGGACGGGAAATTAAGTTCAATAAAGTCAGAGTCGAATTTGCTGGGGAAAGTGGGGTTTATGCGAGAAGCGTTGTAAACCTTTCATTTGAAAATAGTTATGTGGAAAATTGCTTAAACAATGGTTTTTATTTACGATACGGAAATTCGAATGCATCAATAAAAAATAACATTGTGAAAAATTCCGCAAGGTTTCCCGGTGGCGTTAGAAATGGCGATTCATCAGGAAATGGAATAATAGCCCTTGACGACAATACCATAATTGAGGGAAATGAAGTGTACAATACGGGTTATTTAGGGATACATTTTGGTGGGAATAACACAATTGTTAAAAACAACCTTGTGGATAATTTTTGTCTAATAAAAGGAGATGGCGGTGGTATCTACACGTATGTAGGTAACAATAATCAAACCTTTCACAACAGAAAAATAGTCGGGAATATAATTCTTAATGGAAAGGGAAGTTTGGCAGGTCTGCCAAGCACAGCAAGCTATCCCCGAGGCATGGCTGAAGGAATTTTTATGGATGACAATGCCAATGGCGTAGAGATTTCAAATAATACAATCGCCCATACCGAAAACAGTGGTGTTAAAATGTCGAATGTGAGAAACATTATTGTCAAGGATAATTTAATCTACGATACAGACCATAGCATAACACTTGCTAATAGCCATATGGGAGCCGACGTTCAAAACGTGACAATGTCGAACAATACATTTTTTGCTAAAACAAATCTACAAAACTCATACACATTTCACTCTCACAAACATGATATAAAATCGATGGGAGCGTTTGATAACAACGTGTTTTTCCGTCCATTTGGAGATCCCTATTCCATTTTCACAAGACAATTAATAAATGGAACTACGGTAGAAACCCGTCAGAATTTACCTGGTTTCAAGAATATGTTTGGGAAGGACCATAATTCCAAAAGCAATGAGATTGATTTTCCCAAATATGAAAATATAGTAGTAAAAGGTGAAAATATTTACAAAAATGGCCAATTTAACGGGAATGTGAATGATATCCATTTCTCCCAGGCACAGGCATCAATTATCCCTAACAAAATAAATGGACCTACACTACAGGTTATTGCAAATGTTAATTCTTCCTTTTTGTTAAAAATGGGAAGTTTAAAAAAGGAAAAAAAGTACTTGATACGACTTAAGACCTCTGCCTCACAAAATGCTGCAATAAGTGTTCATTTACGACATACAGGGTCACCATGGCACGCCCTATCCCCGATCTCAACTTTTGATTTGACATCAAATACCGCGGAATATCAAACTATACTAACTCCCTTACTGGATGTCGCTGACGGTGCTTTGATTTTTACCTTTAAAAATCCAAACATAACCTATTGGCTCGATGACTTAGAGATCGTTGAGGTCGAAGCCAAAGAGGTAAGAATAGACGAAAAGATTCTATTTGAATTTAATGCGACCAAACAGCCCAAAAAAGTATTGCTTCAAGGAAAATATGTGGATGCGCGATTAAAGGAATACACCGGTGAGGTAACGCTCGCACCATATTCTGGATTCGCCCTTTTCAAGACAGGGGAAATGCCTATCGAAGAGGTGAAGCCGGAGGACCCGGAAATCGTAATTTCGCTTAGCAAGAGTATAGAAAAAATAACAACAAAGGACACAGTAAAAATATCGCTTGACATTGCTAACAACCAACATGCCAAAATGACTTCTGCTACATTTTATTGTGGTTTGAAGGAAATTGGGAAGTGTAACACCTATCCTTTTAGTATCAATTGGGAAAACCTGCAACCTGGTGAACAGTATATTTGGGCTTCTCTCAATGATGGTAATGGCAGGACCTTTAATTCAGAGGAAGTCAATCTTACTATTGCACAGGCAAAAATATCCGAAGAGCCCCATACCCATATAGGATTTGGCGATTTGGAATTCAATTCAGAAGGCATTTATATAAATACAGGAAGCACCAGAGATGCTACTTTCAAATCTGTAAACTTCACATCTGAATTTGTAAATGAAAATTACTCAGGTGGGTATTTTGAATCCTTTGACGCTCCAAATATTGAGCCGATATTTCAAAGCCAACGGTTTGCCAAATTATTGGTGTACAATATCCCGTTAGAAAATGGTACATATGATATAGTTACGTTTCACAATGAGGTCTACTTCGGAAATAAAGTAGCCACTACAGGACCTAACCTGAGAGTCTACGATATATCAATTGAAGACAAACTTGTAAAAAAAGACTTTGATCTGTTTGTGGAAAACAACAATAAGCCACTTAGTCTATTATTTAAAGACATAAAGGTGACAGACGGAAACCTGACTTTAAAATTAGAATCAGTAATAGGCCACGCAGCTATTTCGGGAATTGCAATTATTCCAGTTGACACAAATATTCCTCCGGTCGTGGATAACACGAAATCCCTTCCCAAAAATGGAATATATATAAATGCTGGGAGTAACAAAGATACGGATTTTCATGGAACCAAATTTGAATCGGATTTTCAAAACAGCCATTTTAATGGTGGCTTCTTTGAGTCACATGCTTTAGCGAGTGATCAGGAGCTATTTCAATCCCAGCGATTTTCAAAAAATCTGGTCTATGACATTCCCGTTTCAAACGGCAAATATACAGTAATCACCTATCACAATGAAGTGTATTTTGGACATCGCGTGGCTGCCACAGGACCTGGACGGAGAGTTTTTGATATTTTTATAGAAGGCAAACTCGTCAAGAAAGATTTGGATCCATTTGTGGAAAATAATTCTAAACAGTTTGAGCTCATATTTGAAAATGTTGAAGTTAAAGATGGAAAAGTGACAATAAATTTGGTTTCATCTATTGCAGACGCAGCCATTTCTGCCATTGCAATCCTGCCAGTATCAACCAAAGATGCGGATGATCAGGTAAAAGAAACTCCATCTACAGAGGAAATTCATATAAATACCGGTAATACGAGATCAGGAGAATACAAAGGAGTTCAATTTGAATCGGAATTCTCCGGAAAATATTTCAACACCGGAAATATGGAAGGCAATGCGTCAGCTAGCATACACACTATGATGCAAAGTCAACGGTTCGCCAAAGATTTAGTGTATGAAATTCCAGTTAAAAATGGTAACTATGATGTCATCACATATCACAATGAAGTCTATTTTGGGCAAAAGGTAAGTACGACAGGTCCGAACAAAAGGGTCTATTCGATTTCAATTCAAGATAAAGAAGTAAAGAAAAACTTTGACCTATTTGTTGTAAACAATAACAAAGAAATTGCGCTGGAGCATAAAGGTATCGAGGTAAAAAATGGTTCGATAAAAATTAGGCTGTTAGCCGTAATAGGTGATGCAGCAATCTCAGGTATTTCAATCATTCCGGTTGATACAAATATTCCTACTGTGGTGGATAACACGAAATCCCTTCCCAAAAATGGAATATATATAAATGCTGGAAGTGACAAAGATACGGATTTTCATGGAACCAAATTTCAATCAGATTTTCAAAACAGACATTTTAGTGGTAGTTTCTTCGAATCACATGCTTTAGCCAGTGATCAGGAGCTGTTTCAATCCCAGCGATTCTCAAAAAATCTGATTTATGACGTTCCCGTTTCAAACGGCAAATATACAGTCATTACCTATCACAATGAAGTGTATTTTGGACATCGTGTGGCTGCCACAGGACCTGGACGGAGAGTTTTTGATATTTTTATAGAGGGCAAACTCGTCAAGAAAAGTTTAGACACATTTGTGGAAAATCAATCTAAACCGTTTGAGCTCATATTTGAAAATGTTGAAGTGAAAGATGGAAAGATGACAATTAATCTAGTTTCTTCTGTTGCAGACGCTGCGATTTCCGGTATAGCAATTTTCCCAAGTAATGAATCGTTCAGTCCAGGAATGGCCAACCTTCGGCAATTTAATGGCGAACACTCCGGTTCAGAAACTGAAAGTTTAAATTTCGGAGATTTTAAGGATACGAAAGCAAAGCTCTATCCTAATCCAGCTTCAAGTCAAGTTAATCTGGTACTGGACTCAGAATACCCCAATTCCAGAATTATGATACACGATACATCCGGTCAGCTGATTAGATTCTATAACCAAAGTGAAATAAATATCAATAACAGCACAATGAGTATTCCGCTGTTGGATTTAAAGCAAGGTATTTATATTGTATCTGTGGTTTCTGAACGGGGTATCCAATTCAAGGAAAAATTAATGATTACGAAGTAGCCATTATTCAGACAAACAACGAAAGGCAATGAGAAACCTCAGTCTGGTTAATACGTAACACTTACATAAAACAAAAAAGGC
>DATHWC010000417.1:0-13648 GCA_035460985.1 Lunatimonas sp. | reverse complement strand
TTCATACCTTTTATGTGCCGGGAGATGACTATTTTGGTGTACCATATGATCCTGCTTGGTCCATTACCGGCGCTACTCCGTCCAAATACCTTCGGAATTTTATTACCTATCCCGAGCCTAATGCGGGTTCCAACAACGAACGGATTATAAGGCTGGCCGATGTTTATTTAATGTTGGCGGAGGCAGAATTGCTTGGTAACAACAATGTAGCAAGGGCTGCTGAATTGATAAATATGGTAAGAAGAAGGGCAGACCCTTCCGGAAATATTTTACCAGACCGGCCATCTACTGCATCCCAGCAGGAGATGCTGGATTGGCTGCTACATGAGAGAAGGGTAGAATTGGCCTTGGAAGGCCATCGGTACAATGATTTGGTCAGGTGGCACAATGCGGGGGTCATCAACATTCCTACAGATATTGATTTCGGGTCTACTTTGGCCAATCAAAACTGGAATTCAACTCATCTATTAAAACCCTTTCCCCAAAGGGAAATCGACTTGACCGCAGACTTGGTTCAAAATCCAGGCTATTAAATTTGAGATCGATCTATTAACCTGTTGCAAAAAGGCTGTCGGCATTATCGACAGCCTTTTCATTATGATTCGAAGGCAATCTGTCCTAATTTTAGAAACGATTGAGGTTTTTCCTATTATCCCCAAAATAGTTTATGAAAATCTTACAACCGATATTTTTAATTATTAGTCTGCTAGCTACATCCTGTCAGAAAAATGTTGATGACCCCAAGCTTTTTGAACGACTTCCAGCGTCCAAAACCAACATTTATTTTTCGAATGACATCCAAACCAACGACACCCTCAATGCCTTAAATTATGATTATATCTACAATGGCGGAGGCGTGGCAGTAGGTGACATCAATAACGACGGATTGCCGGATCTTTTCTTTTCCGGAAACATGGTCTCCAGCAGACTCTATCTTAATAAAGGAAATTTTGAATTTGAAGACATTACACAAAAAGCAGGTATTGAAACAGATGTTTGGGTCACAGGGGCTTCAATGGTCGATATCAACGCAGATGGCCTGACTGACATTTATCTTTCAGTGGCCAATAAAAACCCGGCTCTAAGTGCTAACCGCCTATATGTCAACAATGGTAATGGGACCTTCTCGGAGAAGGCGGAGGAGTTTGGCATTGGGGATCGGGGTTACAGTACTCATGCGGCATTTTTTGATTTTGACAGAGATGGCGACCTTGACCTTTATGTACTTACAAATGCATATGAAACCAGCAACAAAAATTTCGTAAGACCAAAAAAAACTCAAGGCGAAGCCGTTAATACAGACCGTCTTTATCGAAATAATGGTGATGGAACCTTTACTGATATCTCCGAAGAAGCAGGCATTCAAATAGAAGGATATGGTTTGGGGGTCGCAATCGCAGACATCAATCTGGATGGTTGGCCAGATATTTACGTGGCCAATGATTTTCTGACCAATGATATTCTTTGGATTAACAATCAGGATGGGACTTTTTCAGATAAAGCGGGTGAATACCTCAAACACCAAAGCTTTAACGGAATGGGGGTCGATGTGGCAGACTTCAACAACGACGGTCACGTGGATATTGCCGTCATGGATATGCTTCCCCCCGATAACCTCCGTCAAAAGACGATGTTTCCCGACATCAATTACAACCTTTTCGGGATGATTCTTTCTATGGGATATACTCCCCAATATGTCAGAAACACCCTCCAGCTTAACAACAGGAATGGAACGTTCAGTGAAATAGGACAGCTTGCGGGCATGCACGAGACCGACTGGAGCTGGGCACCGCTTTTTGCTGATTTTAATAACAGTGGATTTAAGGACCTCTTCATTACCAATGGGTATAGAAAAGATGTAACAAACCTCGATTTTATAGTTTATAATCGGGAAAATAGCATGTTTGGGACAGAAAGAGCCAACTTGGAAGAGGCCATGTTTCAGTTGGATAATTTGGCTGGTGCACATGTGCACAACTACATGTTCGAAAACGATGGCAGCCTGATGCTCAAGGATGTTTCTGAGCATTGGGGTTTCGGAGAACTGACCTACTCAAATGGGGCTGCTTTCGTCGACCTTGACAATGATGGAGACTTGGACTTGGTCATCAATAATATTGATAGCGAGGCTGGAATCTACCAAAACCATTCCGATCAAAATGACGCCAATAACTGGCTGCAGATCAGCTTAGAGGGGGAGGTGCCGAATACCAAAGCTTTGGGCACTAAGATCATTATCAGAATTGGTGAAACGTTGCAGTTTCATGAACACCACCTATACAGGGGTTATAAATCAACCGTTTCGGAAATTGCCCAGTTTGGGTTGGGAGACTTTATGAAAGTTGACAAGATTGAGGTGACATGGCCGGATGGGAGATTCCAAGAATTAAATCAGATCACTGCGAATCAAAGGATAATTCTTAAGCAGGAAGAAGCACAGCCGCCACAGGAGAAGATTTTAGAACCGCCTAGATCTAACGAAGTATTGTTTACCGACATTAGTGGAAAGATGGGTCTACAACATAGTCATGAGGCAATGGAATATTCCGATTTCAAAGACCAGTTTTTAATCCCACATAAATTTTCCGGTAATGGTCCGGGTATAGCTGTGGGGGATGTTAATGGAGATGGATTAGAGGATTTTTACATTGGTGGCGCAGCCGGATTTGCGGGTCAGTTATTTCTCCAGGAGGCTGGGGGATTTGTAACTAAATCGTCAGATTTCGACACCGGACCAGACGAGATGGGTGCCATGTTTTTTGACGCTAACAACAATGGGTATTTGGATTTATATGTGGTGTCGGGAGGCAGTGTTTATCCAAATGGATCAGAACACTATCAGGACATGCTGTACCTAAATGACGGACAGGGAAATTTTAGCTTGGAACACGATGCGTTGCCCAAAGTACAGGTAAGTGGATCCAAAGTTGCCGCTGCTGACTTTGACGGCGATGGGTTTCTGGACTTGTTTGTTGCCGGCCGGGTTATTCCCGGTCAATATCCCTTAGCTCCGAAGTCTTATATATTGAAAAACAATGCCGGAAAATTTGTTGACGTAAGTGAAGAAGTACTGCCAGAATTGGAGAATTTGGGGTTAGTGACCGACGCAATTTGGACTGATTTTGATGGCGATGAAAAAGTTGACCTGATAGTCGTAGGAGAGTGGATGCCCGTCAGGTTTTTTCAAAATCAGGGAGGAACATTCAAGGAGGTGACAGCAAATACTGGCTTAAAAAATACCAGTGGATGGTGGAACAGTATAGTAGCTGGGGATTTCAACGGCAATGGAAGGACTGACTATGTGCTCGGTAATTTGGGATTAAATAGTAAAAACAGAGCATCAGCAGAAGAACCTCTACGGCTGTATGCCCACGATTTTGACCGGAACAACAGCATAGATCCTTTGATGACACGTTTCATTCAGGGACGTGAATACCCTGTTCACCCAAGAGACAATTTAATCAGCCAAATTCCTTCCATGAAAAGGAGATTTCCTAAATATCAGGTTTATGGAGAAGCCAGTATTGAAAAGGTTCTAACCCAAGAAGAAAGGAGTAGTGCCCATCAATTTTCAGCTGAACACATGGAGTCTTCCTTTCTGGAGAACTTGGGAGGAGGTAAATTCATGCTAACAGCCCTTCCTTTGGAAGCCCAGATTGCACCTGTGTACGGAATGCAAGCAGGTGACTTTGATGGGGACGGGCATTTAGACGTATTGTTTGCCGGAAATAGCTATGCGGCTGAAGTCCATTCGGGTTGGTATGACGCTGGGGTTGGGATGCTGCTTAAGGGGAACGGAAAAGGGGAATTCAACGCCATTCACAATTCAGAATCTGGATTTTTTGTGGATACAGATGCTAAGGGAATGGTCCGTATACACAGAAAAAATGGGCAACCGTTAATTCTGGTCAGTTCCAACGATGGGGATCTTAAGGCATTTTCGGTACCATTGGAAAGTTCAAAAGGCCTTTTTAAACCGGAATCGTTGGATATCAAATTGGTATTTAAGATGGGAAATGGTGAAGAGAAGGTTTTTGAATTGTATCACGGATCTACATACCTGTCCCATTCAACCCGTAACATTCCCATTCCTGAGTCAGCTGTAGAAGTGGTCGTGTATAATAGTATGGGGGAAATGCGTACAGTTGATTTGTCAGGTTATAATCTGGGTTTTCGACCGTAGAATTCAAAATATCCAGGTGACAATCTCATCAATCAAGATGTTTGGGATTGATGGCGAATGGAGACAGCTTATGACGCACCTTCCTTTAGATTTGTAAAGTCATAATACCGAAAGGTTGACTCTCAGTGAAGGCCTGAACGCTCAAGGTTGGCGCTTGCAAGTTCCTCTAACCGTAGTCTGTCTTTTTCATCAATTAAAAATACAGCTTCATTTTTACCTCTTGCACGGGATATTGTCCAGAGAATTACCAAATAACCAATTGACGATCGGATTAGTATCCTTTTGAAAGTAATCAATTTAAAAGTTGAGTGTTCGATTTGGGTGAAAATGAGCTTACGGTTAAATCTTATGGTTTCTTCACAATATATTCCATTACAGCAATAAGCCCAATAAAAATGGAATTATTGAAGAAAATTTGTTTTTCTCATTTAATTCAACCTTTGGGGCTTTTCAGTCTTCAGGAGAGCCAAATCAAAAAGAACTTATTAATCCAATGTCAGTAAATAAAATTTAATTTTTTTGTTTCCGATTTACCCAAAATCAATATCTTTAACGTACTAGTTTATCAAATTGATAAATTGATTATCATGTTTCACCAAGATAAACTGCCTTTCGAAAAAATCAATCAATTGTCCTGCCCTCCAAAAGGTAGAAGCCAGTCAAATTACATCATTAACAATAAACCTTAAAATTTATGAAAACAGGAATACTTACATTTCTACTCAAGGGGGTAGCATTTACATTTACTTTCCATTTGCTTTTTATCAACATGATATCAGCTACGGAATTAAATGCGAATTGGGTACATACGAGTAAAGCGGGCATCCCGGATAGCTATTTGGATGCCATTATCGATGTTGCAAATAATGCCATTGATATTACCGGCACAGTATCAGATCAGAATGGGGAGCCTATTCCAGGTGCCACTGTTATCGTGGAAGGTTCCAGTGTAGGAACCGTTACAGATATGGATGGGAATTTCACCTTAGCGGTAGAAGTTGGGGCAGTTATCCGAATTTCGTTTATAGGGTATGAAACCCAACGGGTCACTGTAGGTAACCAGACACAATTGACAATTACACTTCAGGAGGACCAGTCTTCCTTGGAAGAAGTGGTGGTAATTGGATATGGTACCCAAAGGAAAAGCGACATTACAGGCGCGATATCATCAATTTCCAGTAAGGATTTGGCGGAAATTCCGGCATCCAATGTGATGGAGCAGGCACAGGGAAGATTGGCAGGGGTAGATATCGTAAAGTCTAATGGTTCACCAGGAGCACCCATGCAAATCAGGATTCGGGGAAACCGATCCATAACAGCAAACAATGACCCCTTATTCGTTATTGACGGCATTCCAACCAGTGCCAACATCAACGATTTCAACCCAAATGACATTGAGTCTATGGAAGTTCTGAAGGATGCCAGTGCTGTGGCTATTTACGGGTCAAGGGGTGCGAATGGTGTAATCCTTATTACCACAAAAAAGGGTAAGGATGGAAAGGCCGTGATCAGCTATGATGCCTATTATGGGGTAAAGAATCCCGTTGAAAACATCAATTTGATGAACGGGCAAGAATATGCCGAGTATATTCGGATTGCGAACGGTCTTGACCGGAATGATAATAGCAGGGATGTGGCTCTTATGAGTCCGGAAGAAGCGGACAACTTGGTGAATGGCAGGGAAACTGATTGGCTGGACCTCATTGTCGGTTCCGGAACACAGCAGGAACACCAGTTGTCAGTAAGCGGCGGATCGAAGGACATCAAATACTATATTTCCGGGTCTTATTTTGATGAACAAGGGATTATCCCTAAAACAGGCTATTCACGTTATTCGGCCCGGGCGAATATTGAAGCCAACTTAAATTCCAAACTAAGAGTTGGCCTAAGTTCTACCTTGTCTACAGACATTCGAAATCAAATGAGGGCCCAACCCTACAACAACGCCCTGATATTTTCCCCGTTATCCCTGCCATATGATGAGGAGGGAAATGTCCCAGCCTTTCCCAACCAACGGGCTACCAATACAGCAAATCCCATCCTTTATCTCCAACCCAACCAATATGAAAATGAACGAAAGGGATACCGGATTTTTGCCAATATTTATGCCGATTATGAAATCCATAAAAATTTATCTTTTCGGGTAAATTTTGGACCGGATATTAGGCTAGCCAGGACAGGAATTTATACAGGTACCATGGATGGCAGCTTGAATACTGCCTCGGTTGACAACTTAAATGAGTTTTCCTATACCTTCGAAAATATCCTTAACTATAAAAAGGACTTCGGTGAGCATTCTATAGATGTAGTGGGGCTTTTTAGTACACAGGAAAGCAGAACGGAAACATCTTTTGCCAGAGGAATGGACATACCTATTGAAACATCGTCATTCTATGACTTGGGAGGTGCCTCCACGCTATTGGACATCAACAGTAGTCTTACAGAGTGGGGATTGATGTCCTATATGGGAAGGCTAAATTACCGTTTCAAAGAGCGTTATCTATTTACCGCAACAGGAAGGTCCGATGGTTCCTCAAGATTAGCCACTGGCAGAAAGTGGGCATTTTTCCCCTCTCTTGCGGTAGGCTGGATTATTTCTGAGGAGAATTTTTTCGACAACTCGCCGAGTACTTTTTTAAAGCTTAGAGCGGGGTATGGGGAAGTAGGAAATACGGCTATTGATCCCTTTCAAACACTTGGAGGTTTGGCAAGAAGCGTCTACGCTTTCGCGGAAGAACAGGCATTTGGTTACAGGCATGATATTATTCCAAATCCCCAATTGGGATGGGAGATTTCCAAAACGATCAACTTAGGGCTGGATTTCGGCTTATTTAACGATCGCTTAACCGGTTCTTTGGAGCTATACAATACAAATACACAAGATTTGTTGTTGAACCGACTATTACCGATTACGTCGGGTTATCAATCCATTTTGCAAAATATTGGTGCTACCAGGAACAGGGGAGTTGAGTTTTCGGCCTCCTCGTATGTGATCGATAACAAAGATGGATTAAGGTGGGATGTAAGTTTCAACATTTTTTCCAACAAGGAAGAAATCGTGGAATTGTTTGATGGACAAAATGACGATGTAGGCAATCAGTGGTTTATTGGCCAGCCGATTAATGTGTTCTATTCATTTAAACATGACGGAATTTGGCAAACCGATCAAGCCGATGAAGCAAGACAGTATAATCAGGCACCCGGAGATATTCGGATAGCTGACGTAAACGGAAGAAATGAAAACGGAGATCTCACAAACCAACCCGATGGCCAACTCAATGCAGATGACCGAACGGTACTGGGCTCTACAGTGCCAAATTGGAGTGGGGGTATAACCAACCGGTTTGCTTATAAAGGTTTCGATTTTTCCTTTTTGGTTTTTGCCAGGATGGGACAGATGTTGCGAAGTGATTTTCACTGGTTGGGGGCAAATAATTGGCAGGGCAGAACAAACATGCTGCAGTTTAACTATTGGACGCCTGACAATCCCAGCAATGAAATCCCTATCCCCAGAGGAAATACGGCACCTTTATACGCCGATGCGGTACGTTTTCATGACGGCTCTTTTGTGAAAATAAGAAATATATCCATGGGGTATAATGTGACGAGCCAAAAGCTCAATAGTCTCGGTTTTTCTTCCGTCCGGATTTACACTACCGTAAATAACGCCTTCACCTTTTCCAAATTTGACGTGGTAGATCCCGAAACCTCCAATGGGATCGTAGGAGGAAGTAGTCCTCTTACTTCTGCAACCTATGTGATGGGACTTAGTGTCAAATTCTAACATTTAACTTGAAGAGAAAATGAAAAGCATTAAATATATTATAGGAGTACTCGGATTCCTTTTATTAAATGGATCTTGCCAAACCATACTCGAAGAAACACCTGTAAGTTTGGCTACGGCGGATGGGTATTATGCCACTCCCAAGGGAATAGAAGATGGCCTAAAAGCGGCCTATACTAACCTTCGAAATTTTGCAAACGAAGATTTTATGTTTGTGACCGAGATTGGAACAGACATATGGACCAATGGTTTTGGTGGGGTCACCAATGCTCCTGAAATCAATGATTATTCGCCAAATCTTTTGGGAATCAATGGTAAGATTACGGCTGTTTGGAACAATTTATATACCGGAATCAATCAGGCAAATACGATTGTCAGCCGAGTAAATGACGTAGCGGGTTTAAGTGAAACTCAAAAAGCCCGAATATCCGGGGAGGCACGATTTCTTCGAGCCCTGTATTACTTCCACCTAGTGGAACAATACGGGGATGTTCATTTTTCCCTCGAAGAAACCATAGGTGTCGAGACAACTGCAAATAAAACACCGGTGTCGACTATCTATCAGCAAGGTATTATTCCGGATTTACAGTTTGCGATAGAAAATCTCCCTTCTACTACTGGTGATTATGGAAGAGTGACTAAGCCAGCCGCCGAAGCATTTATGGCAAGAGTTCAACTTACACTCGGCAACTGGGCGGAAGCGGAAAGGCATGCAGAAAACGTAATAAATCAATACAACTTCCAGTTAGTCAAGCCATATGGTGCGTTATGGGATATCGACAATCAAGTGAATAGTGAGGTGATTTGGGCGGTGCAGTTCACCAACAATCCGGTTACAAACGGTAATGGTAACCGAACCCATCAGTTATTTGTATTTGCCTATCAAAATAATCCGACCTTGGATAGAAATGTTCGGGATGGCGTATCGCATAACCGACTTATGACCACAAATTACTTACTTAACCTTTTCGATCCATCCAAAGATGACCGGTATGAAGGTTCGTTCCAGACAGTTTGGTATGCTACCAAGCCAGGAAGTGTCAACGGACACAATTTGGCCGTTGGGGATACAGCCATTCATATTGTCCTACATCCTGTACCTGACAATGTTCAAAATACAGCCCCTTATTGGCTTATCGATTATAATGACACATGGGTTGGGGAAGCCACTGATTTAGAAATTGGAGGAAGGTTAAGGCGGCAATGGCCTACACTTCGCAAACACTTGGACCCCTCCCGACCCGATGCCCAAACTCTATTCGGTACAAGGGATTTGGTAGTTATTAGGTTGGGTGAAATGTACCTGATAGCCGCTGAAGCTGCTTGGAAGCAAGGGAAAGGTGGCATTGCCGCAGATCACATAAATGTCCTTAGAACCCGGGCGGCAAAAGCGGGGCAAGTAGCTGATATGCTGGTTACTGCGGAGGATATTGACCTCGATTTTATTCTCGACGAGCGTGCTAGGGAGCTTATGGGCGAGATGCACCGATGGTATGATCTCAAACGCACTGGTACCTTGTTGGAAAGGGTTAAAAAATACAATCGGGATGGCGCCCCCAATATCATGGAGATGCATTTGGTGCGGCCCATTCCGCAAACCCAAATTGACCGGGTTTCCAACCCTGGTGAATTTGGTCAGAATCCTGGGTATTAAATATAATTGAGACGCTTTGAGATTTGATTTACAGTCTAATTAGAAGCGGTTACTTCAAACCGAAAACGGACGGGCTGGATAAAGCAAATTCAGCTTGTCCTATTTCGGATTAAAAAATTTTGAAGTTGGTTTGAAATATTAAATTAAGACGCTTCTTTTTGGAAACCAAAAAGAAAAAATATCAGCCCAATCCATGAAATTAGCCCGAAATAATCCGTTTTTATTATTCAGTATTCTTTTGCTTTTTGGCACGGTATCCTTCCCGAGCCACCTTCAGGCTCAGCAATTGCCTACCCATGTCAACTCCAGACCCAACGTGATCCTTATCATGGCCGATGACATGGGGTATGAGTGCCTGGGCAGCTACGGCAGTGCTTCCTATAAAACCCCACATTTGGATAAACTGGCAGCAGAAGGTGTAAGGTTTGAGCACTGCTATTCCCAGCCTTTATGCACTCCCTCCCGCGTGCAGATTATGACGGGAAAATACAACTTCCGCAATTATACAGACTTCGGTTATCTTGATCCAAAAGAGAAAACCTTTGGCAATCTGTTCAAAGACGCCGGGTACAGCACCTGCATAGCCGGGAAATGGCAGCTTAACGGATTTTACAGAGACAAAAAACCCGGCTGGGATAATCTAAATCGGCCACATGTGTTCGGATTTGACGAATACTGTCTATGGCAGGTTAGCAAGGAGAAATCAGAAGGCGAACGGTATGCCTACCCACTGGTCATTCAGAATGGCGAGGAACTTCCCAGAAAAGCCGATCAGTATGGTCCCGATGTTTTTAGTGATTATATTGTGGACTTCATAGGCCGCAAGAAAGCGGAACCCTTTTTCGTTTATTATCCGATGAATTTGGTTCACGATCCGTTTGTACCGACACCAATTAGCCCAGATTGGGACAATTCGGAGCTTCGGTATCACCAAGACACATCCTATTTCAAAGACATGGTGGCTTACACGGATAAACTGGTAGGCAAAATTATCGACAAACTGGACCATGAAGGTCTTCTTGAAAATACGCTGATAATTTTTACGGGAGACAATGGTACCCACGTCAACATTATTTCCAACATGACGGACGGTAGCCAAATCAAAGGAGACAAAGGAAAAATGACCGATGGAGGAACCCGGGTACCATTGATTGCCTATTGGAAAGGCAAATCCGTGAAAGGTAAGATTAGTAAGGATCTGGTGGATTTTACTGATTTCCTTCCAACACTCGCCGAAGCCGCTGCAATATCCATTCCAGCCGATTGGGTAGCCGATGGTCGGAGTTTTTTACCGCAGGTAATTGGAAAGCCTTCAAGTAGTAAGGAATATATTTATATGTATTACAAACCCGAATGGGGAAGATTCGATAACGGCGTGTTTGTGCGGAACCAGAAATATAAGCTATACGATGACGGACGTTTTTATGACCTTGAATTGGATGTGATGGAGCAGAATTCGCTCTCTGAAAGTTCCCTTGAAGAGGGAGCTCTCGCAGTAAAAAAAAGGTTTATGGAGGTACTCAGTAAGTACCCCACCATCAATCGGTAATCGAAACCGCTTCCGCATCTATGACTCAATTTTAGAAAGTGCTGGAAATTACAGTCAAATCGCTTACTTTTAACCATAAGTTAATGTAATCCAAACAGTCCCACCATGAAATTCTTTTCACCTACCATGTTCCTTTTATCTGTTCTCCTCTGTTGGGTGCTCACTACTGCATGCAACCCTGCTGAACCTGAAAGAAAATCCCCACCCAACATCGTCTTTATCATGAGTGATGACCATGCATATCAGGCCATCAGTGCCTACAGCGATAAGTTGATGCAGACGCCCAATATAGACCGGATAGCCAAGGAAGGAGCGATTTTTACCCGGGCTACGGTCACCAACTCCATCTGTGCCCCGAGCCGGGCCGTGCTGCTTACGGGAAAACATAGTTTCGTTAATGGAAAGATAGACAATATGGCCGCTTTCGACTGGGAGCAGGATAACTTCCCCAAGTTGCTGCGGGCAAATGGTTACCAAACCGCCATGATCGGGAAAATCCATATGGATGGCATTCCCCAGGGCTTTGACTTTTCCATGGTGCTACCCGGACAGGGCCATTACTATAATCCTGATTTTTTGATAGAAGGGGAAACGGTGAGAAAAGAAGGCTATGTGACAGATATTATCACCGATACTACGCTAGATTGGCTGCAAAATACCAGGGATCCGGACAAGCCATTCTGCGTACTTTATCACCATAAAGCACCCCACAGGGAATGGGAACCGGCACCAAGACACTATCGGGAGTTTACCCAAAGACAATTTGAGGCCCCTTCCACCTTGTTCGATGATTATGAGGGCAGAGGCACAGCGGCCAAAGAGGCTGAAATGAATATCCTCAAGCACATGAACTGGGCTGGGGATTCCAAGCTTTATCCGGAGACAATCGCAAAGCTCGGAATACGCCCTACGGTGGTAGGTCCCGGCAACAATAGCTGGGACATAGGAGCTTTTGAAAGAACTATTGGCAGAATGAATGAGGCGCAGAGGGCTGAATGGGATGCCGTATATGGTCCTATCAACGAAGATTTTATTGAAAGGTATCCCACCATGACGGAAGAAGAGCTTATGAAATGGAGGTTTCAGCGCTATATGCAGGATTACCTAGGTACCATCGCAGCCGTGGATGAAGGAGTGGGCCGGGTGTTGGATTACCTGGATGAATCCGGTTTGGCGGAGAATACCATCGTGGTATATACTTCCGATCAGGGTTTTTATTTGGGAGAACATGGCTGGTTTGACAAACGCTTCATGTATGAAGAATCCTTCCGCATGCCGCTAGTTGTACGTTATCCACCGGAAATAAAGCCAGGTACCGTCATTGATGCGTTGGTTCAGAACCTTGATTTTGCCCCTACCTTTTTAGATTACACTGGGGTATCTATTCCAGATGACATGCAGGGCGAGTCTTTTAGGAAACTGGTTAGCGGCGAGCGGGGAGAATGGCGGGATGCCGTTTACTATACCTATTACGAATATCCTTCCGTGCATATGGTGAAGCGCCATTATGGCGTGGCAACGGATCGCTATAAATTGATGCATTTCTATTATGACATCGATGAATGGGAAATGTATGACCTGCAGCAAGATCCCAAGGAGATGAAAAATATTTACGGTGATCCAAGCTATGAACAAGTGCAAAAAGATCTCCACAGCAGGTTGGCCGAGCTCAGGATACAATATGGTGATTCCGACGAACTTAATCAGCAGTTTATAGACCGATATCTAAATCGAAATAATTGATGATGAACGATAGAGTTATTAGGGCAGGTATCTTGGGTCTAGTTATTCGACAGCTGATTCTTGTGGTTTTATGTTGTTTACCTATCTTGCTAACGGCCCAACAACCGAACATTCTGGTAATTGTTTCTGACGACCTGAATACTAAAATCGGACCTTATATGGATATTGACAACCATACCCCTAACCTCGATCGGCTGGCGGAGGAAGGGGTGCGGTTCGCACGGACATATAGCCAATTTCCGCTCTGTGGTCCCTCCAGAGCTTCATTTATGAGCGGATTGTATCCTGAGTCCAATGGGGTATTGGGAAACAACGACCAGCCGGGTAGTTACAGAAAGGAAACACCGGCATTGGCCAACCATCCATCCATGGCGGGATTTTTTAGGGAGCGGGGCTATTTTACGGCAAGGGTGTCAAAGATTTTCCACATGGGTGTTCCTGGCGGCATTGAACGGGGAGAACCTGGAGGGGATGACCCGGATTCCTGGGATTATGCGTATAACGTCATGGGCCCTGAGACCATGAGCCCCGGTAATTTGGAGCTATTGTCTCCCAAGAACCTTCATTACGGATCAAATTTTGCCCAACTGGTTTTGGCCGACAGTCTTGGAGGTACTCAAACGGATTATTTGGCCGCCAGCCAGGCCATTGGGATTCTGGAAAACCGTGCGGGTAAATTACCGGAAGGAGGAACCAACAAACAACGAATCAAACAAGAGGCTCCATTTTTTCTGG
>DATHWC010000416.1:0-21454 GCA_035460985.1 Lunatimonas sp. | reverse complement strand
GAGGTAAAAATCACCCGCTTGGAGACCTTCCTGGTAAAACCCCGTTGGATTTTCCTTAAAATTCACACAGATGCAGGGGTGGTAGGTCTGGGAGAGCCCTTATTAGAAGGGCGGGCTTTGACCATTCAAACCGCCATACAGGAAATCGAACCCTACTTGATTGGCAAGGATCCGAGACAGGTAGTGCATCACTGGCAGGCAATTTACCGGCATGCCTTCTATCGGGGAGGACCTATTCTCACGTCTGCCTTAAGTGGTATCGATCAAGCACTGTGGGACATCAAGGGCAAATTATTGGGTGTGCCTGTTTACGAACTGTTTGGCGGGCCCACTCGTGACCGGGTCCGCATATATGGCCGTGCCAGCAATGCGGAGGATATGAAGAAACGAAAGCAAGAAGGGTATTCGGTAATTAAAACAGGGGTGGCAAAAAAGAAACCCGCTGGGATTGTTGAAAACATGGCCTTTATACAATATGCCGCTGACAATTTTGCGTCCCTTCGGGAAGCGGGTGGGCCGGAGATGGATATCGGCATTGATTTTCACGGAGCAATTTCTCCCCAAACTGCCAAACTGTTGATCAAAGAACTGGAGCAATACCAGCCCATGTTTATAGAGGAACCCTGTCAGGCCCAAAATGTGGATGTAATGGTGGACATTGCCCGCGGAACCCACCTACCCATAGCGACCGGAGAACGAATTTTTACCAAGTGGGGATTTAGGGAAATTCTCGAAAAAGGTGCGGCAAGCATCCTTCAACCGGATATTTGCCATGCAGGCGGATTGACGGAATGCCGTCTTATTGCCGGAATGGCAGAGGCCTACTATGCGGCTATTGCCCCACATAACCCAATGGGACCAATCTCGCTTGCCTGCGGCCTCCACTTAGCCGCAAGTATTCCCAACTTCCTTGTTCAGGAACAAGTATCTCTCGGGGACGGATACCTCAAAAACCCCTTTAAACTTCAGGCTGATGGATCAGTGATGATCCCACAAGGCCCCGGGCTGGGTGTTGAACTTGATGAGGATGCCCTTGCGGATAAAATCGGCCACGACTGGAAAAACCCAGAAAGCTACGATTCCTTTGACGGTTCTGTCGTAGATTGGTAACCCAACAGCAATTAATAACATAAACTTCTAAATATAACCTTAATGAATTCATCTACAGAAAACACCAGAAGAAAACTACTTAAAGGTCTTGGGCTGGGGTCTATGGCCGGTATGCTTGGCGTCTTTCCGGGACAGCAGGCCCTAGCCGCTAAGGAAAAAGAAACTCCTTCCTACCTAAGAGGTTTGCCACCCCTTACAATTACAAATGTCAAAGCCATTGGTACTGCGCCAGCCGGCTCTAATCTCATTGTAGTCAAAGTAGAAACCTCGGAGCCGGGCCTGTATGGCTTGGGTTGTGCAACCTTTACCCAACGGGCTTTTGCGGTAATTACCGCCATAGAAAAGTATCTGCAGGATTTCTGCGTAGGCAAAGATGTGGATAATATCGAAGATATGTGGCAGGCGGCGTTTGTAAGCTCCTACTGGAGAAATGGTCCTGTATTGAACAATGCAATTAGTGGGCTGGACCAAGCACTTTGGGACATCAAGGGAAAGCGCGCCAATATGCCGGTTTATCAGCTTTTGGGTGGTAAGTGCAGGTTTGCCATTCCCTGCTATACACACGCAAGTGGCAGCACTCCAGAAGAAGCTGCTGACAACGTGACTAGATTTATGGAAGAAGGATACCGCTACGTCCGAATTCAACAGGGAGGTTACGGTGGTACAGGGCTTACCGAAGAACCGGATTTCAAGAAGGCCGGCTTTGCCCGTGAGTCAGACCAGTATATGGATCAGGGGAAATACATCCGATCCGTACCAAAGCTATTTGAGACCGTAAGAAAGCAGTGCGGGGAAGAGGTGGAATTATTACATGATATTCATGAACGGCTAGACCCTATCGATGCCATTCGTGTCGTAAAAAGTACCGAGCCTTATCACCCCTTTTTCATAGAAGATCCCTTTTCACCTGAACAGATGGAATGGTTTAAGGAACTTCGAAACGCTACTACCGTCCCACTTTCTATGGGTGAACTGTTCAATAACATAAATGAATTCAAAGAGCCAATGGTTAACCGCCTCTTTGACTATATCCGTATCCATATTTCCCAAATCGGAGGGATTACCCCTGCCATGAAGGTGGCAAGGTTAGGTGAGTTTTATGGTATCAGAACTGCCTGGCACGGACCTGGGGATGTATCGCCTGTAGGACATGCCGCCAATGCACACATAGATTTGGCGGTTTGGAATTTTGGAATTCAGGAAGCTGCACGGATTAACGACCTGTCTCGGGAAATATTCCCTGGTTCTCCAACCATGAAGGATGGTTATATGGTAGTCAACGAAGCTCCTGGACTCGGCGTAGAAATTAACGAAGAATTAGCCGCCAAGTACCCCATGCACACACGGTCCAACTGGACGGTAAGGAAGTTTGACGGAACCATCATTCGCCCTTAAACTTTTATTAATTGTAGCAAGGCTCTCCATGAAATGAAAAACTTGGAGAGCCATTTTATAAATGGGAGTACCTCTATCTCACGCTAATTACTTTCTCTGCGAAATGTGACAGCCTTTTTCCAACAATCTTTATTTTTAGAATTTTTTCTAGCTTTGCACCATGCAAACAAGGCCCTTTACGTACCTCTTCACCATCCAATACCTTGGCCTGCGCTACCATGGCTGGCAGCGGCAGCATGGGGTAAAAACCATACAGGGTACACTGGAGCGAAACTTTCGTCATATTCTCGGACATGAGGATTTCAACATCCTAGGAGCAAGCCGTACAGACAGTGGAGTATCGTGCCTTAATGGCTCATTTGAGCTCTTTCTCAAAAAAAAATTGGATCTCTCTACGTTTATCCAAGCAGCCAATGAAAATCTGCCGGCTGATATTCGCTTGTTGGATGCCAGACCGGTCCCCATTGATTTTAACATTATTCAGGATGTGGTTGCTAAACAGTATGGTTATTATTTCGCCCTGGGAGAAAAGCCTCATCCCTTTCTATCAGGCGCCTTGGCATATGCAGGAAAGAATCTGGACTTGGAAAAAATGAAAACGGGGGCGACTCTTTTTGAGGGGAAGCATGATTTCCGGAGATTTTGTACCCAGGGAAAGCAAACCGATGATTTTGTCCGGGCAATTTCAAACGCAGAAATATCTTCCCTGGATAGCGAAGTTGATTTTTGGCCTAAAAAAAATGTTTATGTATTCAGAGTTAAGGGAGAGGGATTTTTGATGCATCAAGTACGACGTATGGCGGCAGCCTTGTTTATGCTGGGAAGGTCAGAAATTAGCCCCTCAGATCTTCAAAGTGCTCTGATTTGCTCAGAAAAGCATCCCTTTTGTCCAAAAGCCCCTGCTCAAGGGCTAGTCTTGGAGGGGGTAACATTCAAAAAAAATTACCTGTCCCTTTGAAATAACAGGTTGACTTTCATCTAATATGTTATCTTAAAGTTGAGTAAATCATCCCTGAATAGATAGATTTAACTCAAATGAAAAACCCATCAAACCTTGGCCCACATTTTGATGTCTCGCATCAAAATTGAACTGACATTCTGATGAAAAAGTATTTTCTATTTCCCGTTTTTATCCTCTTTCTAACATTATCCGCAAGCGCCCAAGAAAAGCCCCGGATCACGGTAGAAGGAACAAGTGAAATGAAGATTATGCCCGATGAGGCTCTAATTACTATTTCGCTTTCAGAAAAGGCATTAACTACCGCAACGGCAACCAACGAACTGAACAAAAAATCGAAAGCCGTAGCCGATGCGTTAAAGAAGTCGGGCGTTACGGATTATACCTTTACTGCCGACAATTACTATGTCAATATAAACCGGATCTACACCAAGGGATCAGCAAAGGACAGTGGTTATGTAGCTTCCCAGAACCTTCGGGTAGTGGTCAAAAATACCGGAAAAGATCTAATCAAAATTGTTGAGACTGTGCAACAAGCTGCGGACATGGGGTTTCAATTGTCGTTTAGGGTTTCTGAGGAAAAGCAGAAAAGCTATCAGGAAGATCTCCTCAAAGATGCGCTGACAGATGCTCGAAAAAAAGCATCCATTATCGCCGCCAGTCTTGAGTTGGGGGATTTAAAGCCATACCATATAGACTACAGCTCCAGCCTGCCATTTCAGCCGGTTATGTACCGGGCAGAAGCTATGATGATGAAATCGGCTGATACCCGTACCGAGCCGACTTTCAATCCAGAGGAACAGACAGTCTCCGATCGGGTGAAAGTGACCTTCACTTTCGAATAAATAATAAGGCAAAAAAATAGCGAGTCTATTCAGACTCGCTATTTTCAACTATGTTGATTTCTATAATATCTCCTGCTTCATTCAGGAAGTTGTACTCCGTCACTGGTAGCGAAGAGTCTCTGACCAATTGTACCCATTTGAAATATTTAAAAAACCACTTAACCCTTTTCGAAACAATACCCTGCGTAAAGTAGGCGTGTAAATAAGGGTGTAAGCCAATTTTTAACTTTGATTCGTTTTGGTGAACGGCTAGATGATCCAGGTCTTTTTCCAGTTTGTCAGCTACCAATATGGAGGCTTGAATTTTTCCGGTGCCGTTGCAGGAAGGACAGGTTTCTTTGGTAATGATGTTCATTTCGGGTCTAACCCGCTGTCGGGTGATTTGCATCAGCCCAAACTTCGTAAGGGGCAATACAGTGTTTTTAGACCTGTCAGTTTTCATTTCCTCCTTCATGGCTTCATAGATTACCCGCTTGTTGTCGGCCTTCTTCATATCGATGAAATCGATGACGATGATGCCTCCCATATCTCGGAGTCTTAGTTGCCTGGCAATTTCTTTTACTGCTGCTAAATTAGTTTTTAACGCAGTATTTTCCTGATCACTCTCCTGATTGGACTTGTTCCCACTGTTGACATCCACTACATGGAGCGCTTCTGTGTGCTCGATGATGAGGTATCCACCTTGGGGCAGACTTATAGTCTGGCCAAACAGGCTTTTAATCTGTTTTTCTATACCAAAACTTTCAAAGAGCTTCGCTTTTCCGTTGTAAAGCTTAACAATTTTTTCTTTTTCGGGGGCGATGGTCCGTATGTACGTCCGCATCTGGTCAAAAATCACTTCATCCTCTACTGTGATTGCATCAAATGATTCGTTGAGTAGGTCTCTTATGATAGAGGAAGCCATACTCATTTCTCCTATTACCTTGTCTCTGGTTTTGGCTTTTAACAGTTTTTTCATCCCTTCTTCCCAGGACTCCACCAAGTTGCGTAGATCTTTGTCCAACTCGGTGACAGATTGCCCTTCAGCCACGGTTCGGATAATAACACCGAAATTGGCGGGTTTGATGGAGGTGATTAAACGGGAAAGCCTCTTTCTTTCTTCCGCACTTCTGATCTTTTTAGATACATTGACGGTGTCTGAGAAAGGTACCAATACCAGAAATCTTCCGGCTAAGGAGAGCTCACAGGATAGTCGAGGGCCTTTTGTAGAAATGGGCTCCTTCACCACCTGAACCAATATTTGGTTACTTTTGGATAGAACTTGGGAAATCTTTCCCAACTTATCTATTTCAGGTGCTTTTTCAAACCCTTTAAGATTATAACTGGCGAAATTGTTGTTTTTGATCAGCTTTATAAGTTTGCTTAGGCTGTTGATGTTGGGTCCCAAATCCTGATAATGCAGGAAGGCATCCTTTTCATAACCTACATCAATGAAAGCCGCATTCAGCCCATTGACTATCTTCTTCACCGACCCCAAATAAATATCGCCAACCTTGAATTTATTGTCTTCCTCTTCTACATGAAGCTCTACAAGGTTTTTGTTTCTTAAAAGGGCTATGCGACTACCGTTTTGAGAAGAATCTATTACTAATTCCGTGCTCAAATCGTGTCTCCTTTGTTTAAAATGTTAAAGAACTTATTCAATAAAATTCAAAAAAGAAGAAGTAACTTACTTCTTCTTGTGTCGGTTTTTTCTCAGTCTTTTTTTACGCTTATGCGTAGCGATCTTATGTCGTTTCCTTTTTTTACCACAAGGCATAGTTTAATTGATTTAAGGTTTAACAATATTTTAATTTACAATCTTTCCAAGTAATTTTCAATTCCAGTCTGTATCTGCGGGTCAGTCGTAAGAGGTTTAAGATTCTCAAACTGCTTTTTGGCTTTGTTTTTCTGATTGGATTCAAAATAACTCACCCCCAAATAAAACTGCCCTTCGATGTTCGAGGGGTAATGTGATACCAGTTCTTCGAACCGCTCCACAGCCCGTTTGTACTGGCCTGACTGCATGGATAAAACACCCATGTTGAACAAAGCGGATTCATTTGTGGGATCCTGTTCCAAAATCTCCCGAAGCATGGTAATTCCCTGCATGGGATTGGCTGACGAGACATAGGTCATGGCAACCTTGGTTTTCAGATCCAACCGCTCTGGATTTTTTTCCAGCACCTTGTTCAGATACAGCCGGGTTTTCGAAGCCAAATTTTGGGTTTTCCCCTCATCCATAGAAAATCCAAACGCCTCATAATAGGCGTTGCCTGCAACTTCCCACTTCTCCTCACTGGGAAGATTGTCCGCAACGAGCCCATAGAAATAGGCCGCACTGTCCAATTTTCCCTTCTCTGCATATATAGCAGCCGTCGAATCTGCAAATATAGCTAATTTTTCTTTATTTTCCTCCAAATCCATTTCCCCTTTCAGCCTTTCTATCATAGCCTGGGCTTCTGGACTTAAAGAAGAGGAATGCTGTTCATCAAAACTCAATGAATTACCCAGATCATTTTCCTCCATTATTACCCCATCACTGTCGTTATCTACGACAATTGTAGGGAGCGTGTACAACACCGCAATGAGTATTATTCCAAATGTAAGGAAGATAATCTGGGTTTTTTTCATACTTGAGCCTTTTAACCCCATTAATCCTGAGGCGCCAATTCTTTTACTTTCTTACTGTTCTTGATCTTGTCAATAAAAGATTTTGATGGCTTAAAAGCCGGGACATAATGTTCGTCAATAACAATTGCAGTGTTCTTGGAAATATTCCTCGCAATTTTTCTGGCTCTTTTCTTATTGATAAAGCTACCAAAACCTCTTACATAGATGTTTTCTCCTTCTGCCATGGAGTCCTTTACAACCTTGAAGAATGCCTCAACGGTCTGAGTAACGTCGTCCTTCTGAATACCGGTCTTCTCCGAAATCTTTGTGATTACCTCTGCTTTAGTCACTGTTTTTAGAATTTATGTGTGCTTTAATTTAGGCTTAATTGCCTATTAACCAACTAATTTTGGGAGTGCAAATTTACGTGTTCCAATTCAATTAAAAAATATATTGGATAAAATTAGTTTGTTTTGTTTCTTAAACGGAGTTTCACGCCAAAGTAAAAGTTTTGAATATCAGCTACTTCACGAATCAACTTCTCCACTGGTACCCGGAAAACTGCAGGGAACTGCCATGGAGAAACACCAAAGATCCATATATCATTTGGTTGTCCGAAATTATCCTGCAGCAAACCCGGGTGGCGCAAGGTTTGCCTTATTTCTTGCGTTTTCTTGATAGATTCCCCACTGTGCAGGATTTGGCCTCGGCCCCCGAAGAGGGAATTCTCCGCTGCTGGCAAGGGCTGGGATATTACAGTCGCGCCCGAAATTTACATGCCTGCGCCAAAACCATCGTCCATGAATACGGAGGGGCTTTTCCCCCCTCCTACAGAGAGCTACTATCTTTAAAAGGAGTGGGACCATATACTGCAGCTGCCATCGCATCATTTGCTTTTGGGCAACAAGTGGCCGTAGTCGACGGAAATGTATTCCGCGTGTTGGGTAGATACTTTGGGATTGAAGATGATATCGGAAGCAGCGGGGGAAAAAAAGTGTTTGAAAAACTGGCAAACCAGCTTATCCCAGAGGACAACCCGGACATTTTTAATCAGGCGATTATGGAGTTTGGTGCCCTGCAATGTGTGCCAAAGAACCCTGATTGCAACTCCTGCCCACTACAATCCAACTGCTTTGCATTTGCACACAAGAAAGTGGGAAACCTACCAGTCAAAGCGGGGAAAACCAAAAGCAGAAAGAGGTATTTTCAATACTATCATATTCAATGCGGCAAAGAAGTGGTAATAAACAAACGAACTGGGAACGATATTTGGATGGGGCTGGTTGACTTTCCGCTGGAAGAACATAATGAAGTAATCCGTCAGCACCCGGATTCAAGTTCCTTGATCGAAGAACTGAAGACATTAAATCCAAGGGTCAATTTTCCTGATCAAAAGCCATACAAACACATCCTTTCCCATCAGGTACTGATCGCCGGATTTGTAAATATTGGAATTGATCCGATCCATCGTAACACGCTGGCTTACTGGGTAGAAAAAAACGGATACTCCCTAGTTGGGGAAGATCAACTGGAGGCATACGGAAAACCAAAACTCATTGTCAACTATTTGAATGATCAAAAATAATTTCGTAAATTTAGGAGTAAACTTTTCGTTAACCATTTAAACCAATTTAAATAAAATGGCCGGAGTAAACAAAGTAATTTTAGTAGGGAACTTAGGTAAAGATCCCGAAGTGAAACATCTGGAAAGCGGTAGCGTTGTCGCCCACCTAACACTTGCCACTACAGAGGCTTATAAGGACAAAAACGGGCAGCGGGTAGAAAATACCGAATGGCATGACCTCGAACTTTGGGACGGACAAGCTAAAATAGCAGAACAATACCTGAAAAAAGGTAGTCAGATTTATGTAGAAGGTAAAATAAAGACAGATACCTGGCAGGACGAGCAAGGCAACAACAGAAAGAAAGTCAAGATTCGGGTCCTCAGTTTTACCATGTTGGGTTCCCGCAACAGTGGAGACAGCGGTGGAATGAATGACTCAGGGAGTAATTACAAGCAAGCTGAAGGAAAGCCTGCAATGGCGAGTTCTTCGTCGCCGAGCATGGATGAAGAAATGGATGATCTGCCATTTTAATTTTTCCAAATTGGCTTATTGGTGAAAAAATTGGGACTGAAGTATTTGATTTCTAGGAATAAGGAAAAAATACTTTTGTCCCAATTCCAATAAAAATTATTAATTTTGTAAAAATCTTTGATTTAGTTAATGGACGACCCCTACCCGAGTTTGTTATCATTCGTTGAGTTACAACCGCTTTCAACCAGCTACATCCTTATTAATGTGTTGGTTTTTGTTCTACTTTTACTGCTTTCTGCCTTGGTTTCTGGATCGGAGGTTGCTTTTTTCTCATTAGATCACCATGACTTGAATGTGCTGGAGCAGGAAGATAGCGAATCATCCAAAGAAGTAATTTCTCTGATTGAGACTCCACAAAAGCTATTGAGCACTATTTTGATTTTGAACAACCTCATCAATATCAGTATAGTTACTTTGTCCACTTTTTTCACTTGGTCGCTTTTTGGGGACAATGCCACAGGTTTCCTCATTTTGGCTATTCAAACCATCGGAGTCACTTTTGCCATTGTATTTGTTGGGGAGGTAGTTCCCAAGGTATACGCAAATACCGCCCGGGTAGACTTCTCCAAATTTATGGCCAAGTCATTGGGGTTTTTCTCCACCCTATTAAGTCCTGTTTCCGCATTTTTGATGACGATAAGCAATGTTATTGAAAAGAGAATTGAGCGGAAAGGGTACTCTCTCTCCGTCAACGAACTTCATCAGGCACTGGAAATTACCGCTGACGAAACCAGTATAGGAGAAAAGGACATCCTTAAAGGGATATTTAACTTTGGGACCCTTACCGTCAAGCAGGTAATGCAATCCCGAATGGACATTACCGCGGTGGACTCGGAAATGGACTATCACGAGTTGATGGATAAAATCAATAAGAGTGGTTATTCGAGGATTCCTGTATTCGAGGAAACCATTGACAATATCCTCGGCATTCTATATATTAAGGATCTTCTGAATTACATCGAAAAAAATGAAGACTTTGAGTGGCAAAACCTAATCCGGAAGGGGTTTTTTGTCCCCGAAAACAAAAAAGTGGACTCCCTGCTAAAGGACTTCAAAAAGAAACGGGTGCATATGGCGATTGTAGTCGACGAATATGGCGGTACCTCAGGATTAATTACTTTAGAAGACCTAATTGAAGAAATTATTGGAGAGATCAACGACGAGTTTGACGATGATGAAGAGATTATCTATCAAAAAATCGATGATAGCACGTATATCTTTGAGGGTAAAGTTTCGCTTAATGATTTTTGCAAAAAACTGGACTTAGACAATCAGGTTTTTGACGAAGTGAAAGGCGACAGTGAATCTTTGGGTGGCCTGCTTTTGGAAATAAATTCCAATCTCCCAAAAAACGGCACCAAGATTAAGTACAAAAATTTTGATTTCCTGATCTTGGCCGTTGATACGCGCAGGATTAAAAAGGTCAAAATCACCCTCGTGCAACCTCTTGACCAGGAAAAACTTCCCGGTTAAGTCACCATTGTATCAGCCGATTCCGCCAACTTTTGTAATTTTTAGCGTTAAGAAAATAAAAAATGAAAAAGTTGATTTTTTCACCTATATTTAAAGATACAATTTATAGGCAGCTATTTCTTATTAAATCATAGGCAAATTCGTATTTTTGGTTATTATTTGTTCCATATTTAACAAATTTAACGTGTCTTTTTTGAATTTTGGTTAAATTGACTTTAAGATGGTCAATTCCAGTTATGTTAACTTTTTCCGTATTTCTCGGTTATTATTTCATTTTTATTTTACCTTTAATGCCTAGATTTTAAAAAAAGAAAAATTTATTGTAAATTATTCAACTCGATTGATAACACATTTATTAAAATAAATACATAATGATTCAAGGATTATATCGTTCGGAATTTGAGCACGACTCCTGTGGAATTGGTAGCGTTGTTAACGTAAAGGGCCTAAAAAGCCATGAAACGATAAGCGACGCATTGCTTATGCTAAGCAATATGGAGCATAGGGGAGGAAGAGGAAGTGATCCTAAAACTGGAGACGGTGCCGGTATACTAATTCAAATGCCACACCCGTTTCTGAAGGAAGTAACCAACAGATTAGGATTTACTTTGCCTCAAGATGGCAGCTATGGGGTAGGAATGGTATTCTTTCCCCGAAATAAGCAACTTTACAAAAAGACAAAAGAGCAGCTTAATAAGATTATTAAAGATCTTGACTTTGAGGTTATAGGATATAGAGAAGTACCGACAGATGAGACTGTCCCTGGTTCAGGTGCGTTGGAGGTAATGCCGAACATCGAGCAGGTCTTTGTGAAACATAAGGACGGACTGTTAGGCCTAGAACTAGAGAGAAAACTGTATGTTTTGCGCAACTTTGCCACCATGGAAATCAACTCTACCATTCCTGGGGTAAATGATGCCTTTTATTTTGCCAGCTTTAGCAGCAAAACGCTGATATATAAGGGTCAGTTACGAACCGATCAGGTTTTGCCATTTTACAAAGACCTCCAAAATAACAAATTGACTTCTGCCATTGCCGTAGTCCATTCCCGCTTCTCTACCAACACCTTTCCAAACTGGAGACTTGCGCAACCTTTTAGGTATCTGTCCCACAACGGGGAAATTAACACCATCCGGGGCAACCTCAACAAAATGAGATCCAAGGAAACGTTGATGAAGAGCTCCTATTTTACCGATAAGGAGCTACAGATGCTTATGCCCATCACCAATGCAAAGAATTCCGATTCTGCAAATTTGGATGCTATGGTAGAACTTCTCACCCTCAGTGGGCGAAGTCTTCCCCATGTTATGATGATGCTGGTTCCGGAGGCTTGGCAGGATAACGAAACAATGGATCGGGAGAGAAAGGCGTTTTATAAGTTTCATGCAGCTTTAGTTGAACCGTGGGACGGTCCGGCGGCGCTGTTATTTACTGACGGAAATTCTTTAGGAGCTACCCTGGACAGAAATGGACTTAGACCGTTGAGATACTTCATCACTTCGGATGACCGATTAATCCTTTCTTCTGAGGCTGGTGCCTTGCCAATCCGGGAGTCTACGATTATCGAAAAAGGCCGGGTAAGCCCCGGACGTATGTTGTTAGCCGACTTGGACAAAGGAAAGGTATCCTTCGATGAGGAGGTAAAACGCGAAGTATGTGACAATAAACCTTACGAAGGATGGATTAGAAAACAACGTCTGAAGCTAAGGCTGATTCCAGCACCAAAATCACTCTCTTTCCCATATACGATAGCAGAGATCAAAAAACGACAAACAGTCTTTGGTTATACCCAAGAGGATTTAAAGGTCATCCTCGCTCCAATGGGGGACACCGGCTACGAACCCATAGGGTCGATGGGTGCAGATACGCCTTTGGCCGTTTTGTCAAAACAAAGTCAACATATCTCCAACTACTTCAAGCAGCTATTTGCGCAGGTTTCCAATCCCCCAATTGACCCAATAAGGGAAAGGTTGGTGATGTCTTTGTTCACGCGGATTGGAGAAAGCCACAATATCCTGGAAGAAAGTCCAAAACACACCAAACAGATACATATTTCCCAGCCGGTACTTCTAAATGAAGACTTGGAGAAACTGAGACATTTGGAAACCAAAGGGTATCATTCCCATACGCTCCAAGCGCATTTTATTGCAGACCATCAGCCAGGCAGAATGTTGGAAGCACTCGATAAAATCTGTCAGGAGGCCGAGGAAGCCATCGGTCAAGGAAAAAATATTCTGATTATTTCCGACAGAGACAGTCATGAGGGCACAGCTCCCATACCTTCTCTGCTTGCAGTCGGGGCCGTACACCACCACTTGGTTAATCAAAAAATCAGGACCAGAGCGGGTATTGTCGTCGAAGCTGGAGATATTCGGGAAACACACCATTTTGCAACAGTAATTGGTTACGGTGCTAGTGCTATAAACCCTTACTTAGCCCTTGAAACCCTTCTCTATCTCAACGAAGAGGAGATGCTCACCGCAACTATACCCCAAAAGAAACTGTTTGAAAATTACAAGGCGGCGATCGGAAAAGGACTGCTCAAAGTACTTTCAAAAATGGGAATTAGTACGCTTCAGTCCTATCAAGGCGCGCAAATATTTGAAGCCGTTGGCTTAGGCCCTGAGGTTATCCAAAGATGCTTCAAGGGAACGATCAGCAGGATTAGCGGAATATCCTTTGACGAATTGGCAGAGGAGGTATTGCTTAGGCATCATGCCGCCTATCATACCGAAAGTCCCATTCTAGAGGCAGGAGGAGTCTATCAGTGGAAAAGAAGAGGAGAAAAACACCTCTTCAATCCTGAAACGATTCATCTGCTTCAAAAGTCTACCCAGAACAATGATTTTCGGCTTTATAAAAAGTTCGCCGAAAAAATCAATAATCAAACCAAAGATGCCCTCACACTGAGGGGGCTGTTTGAATTCAAAAAGAGAATTTCTATTCCCCTGGATGAGGTAGAATCTGCCGAAAAGATCATGAAGCGCTTTGCCACAGGTGCCATGTCCTTTGGGTCTATATCCCATGAGGCCCATTCCACCTTGGCTATTGCCATGAACCGTATCGGAGCCAAAAGCAACAGCGGAGAAGGTGGGGAGGATGAAGTCCGTTTCGAAAGAAAGGAAAATGGTGATTGGGAAAGATCGGCAATCAAGCAGGTAGCCTCAGGCCGATTTGGCGTCACCAGCAACTACTTGACTAATGCGGAAGAACTCCAAATCAAAATGGCCCAAGGTGCAAAGCCTGGCGAAGGCGGCCAGCTTCCAGGTCACAAAGTTGACGATTGGATAGGCAGAGTGCGGCACTCTACACCGGGTGTAGGGTTGATTTCCCCTCCTCCACACCACGATATTTACTCCATTGAAGACTTGGCCCAGCTGATTTATGATCTCAAAAACGCCAACCGTAAGGCCAGAATCAACGTTAAGTTGGTTTCCCAAGCGGGAGTCGGAACAGTTGCGGCGGGCGTCGCCAAAGCACAATCGGATGTTATTCTGATCTCAGGAGCCGATGGAGGTACCGGTGCTTCTCCTTTGAGTTCTATACGGCATGCAGGGTTACCTTGGGAACTTGGACTTTCCGAAGCCCATCAGACCTTGGTTAAAAACAACCTGCGCAGCCGGGTTACCTTACAGACCGACGGCCAGCTGCGAACAGGTAGGGACCTCGCCATTGCCACCTTATTGGGGGCCGAAGAGTGGGGTATTTCTACCGGAGCACTCGTTGTGGAAGGATGTATCATGATGCGTAAGTGCCATCTAAACACATGTCCTGTCGGTGTGGCAACACAGAATCCCGAACTCAGGAAATTATTCACAGGCAAGCCGGAGCACGTGGTCAATTTCTTCCGCTTCCTAGCAGAAGATCTCCGCGAAATCATGGCTTCACTCGGCTTCCGTACCGTGGATGAAATGGTCGGCCAAAGCGATGTCCTAAAAGCGACCGGATACCTGAATCATTGGAAATGGGATAAATTAGACCTAAGTCCAATCTTCCATAAAGTTGAGGTTCCAGATCACGTTGGTATTTACAAACAAATAGATCAGGATTTCAAATTGAAACGGGTTCTCGATAGAAAGCTCATTAAAGAGGCCATGCCGGCTTTGGAGCAGGCAAATCCGGTAACTGGTAAATTTGAGATCAAAAACGTGGACCGTACCGTAGGTGCGATGCTTTCCAATGAGGTGTCCAAAATATTTGGCAGTGTAGGCTTACCCGAGAATACGATTCAATATAAATTCTCCGGTTCCGCAGGTCAGACATTTGGAGGCTTTCTAGCTAAAGGCATTTCGTTTGAGTTGGAAGGAGAGGCAAACGATTACTTTGGCAAAGGACTATCTGGAGGTAAGCTAATCATCTACCCAAGCCGTAACTCCAATTTCAAGGCAGAGGAGAACATCATTATCGGCAATGTGGCCTTTTATGGCGCTACATCCGGTTGTGCCTTTATCAAAGGAAAAGCGGGAGAACGATTTTGCGTCCGTAACTCAGGCGTGAATGCCGTAGTAGAAGGAATTGGAGATCATGGTTGCGAGTATATGACCGGAGGTATGGTTGTTATCCTAGGTGAAATAGGCAGAAACTTTGCGGCAGGAATGAGTGGGGGTTTAGCTTACATATATAAGAATAACCTGGAAAACGTCAATCAGGAAATGGTGGATATTGACCCATTGAATGAAGACGATTTTGCCTCAATAAAAAAATCCCTAAAGGACCATTTATCCAACACCTCCAGCAATGTAGCGGAAGAGATATTGGAAAACTGGAACGAAGCCAAAGAAAGGTTTATAAAGGTCATTCCTAGGGACTACAAGGAGGTTTTAAGAAAAAGAGCATTGGAAAATACAAAAACATTAGTGTAAGATGGCGGATAAAGAAGGCTTCTTAAAATATAATAGGGAACTGCCCCAATCTAGAAATCCGGAAGATCGTATTAACGATTTTAAGGAGATATATCAACCCCTGGATCCAAAGGTATTAAACCATCAGGCTGCGAGGTGTATGGATTGTGGGATTCCATTTTGTCATAATGGCTGTCCTTTAGGGAATGTCATACCGGATTTCAACGACGCCGTATACCACAAAGACTGGGAACTCGCGTTCCAGATTTTGCGCGGCACAAACAATTTCCCGGAGTTTACCGGAAGGATTTGTCCCGCACCCTGTGAGGCTAGCTGTGTATTGGGAATCAACAAGGATCCCGTGGCTATAGAGTTGATTGAAAAAAGCATTGCCGAAAAGGCTTACGAACTGGACTTGGCAAAACCACATATACCAGACGAAAGAACAGGCAAAAAAGTGGCTGTCATCGGGTCAGGACCCGCGGGATTGGCCGCGGCAGATCAGCTTAACCAAGCTGGGCATGAAGTGACTCTCTTTGAAAAAGACAAGGAAGTTGGAGGACTACTCCGGTATGGCATCCCTGATTTCAAATTGGAAAAATGGGTGATCGACCGACGGGTAAACATCATGGTGGAGGAAGGTGTCATCATTAAAACTGACACTGAGGTAGGAGTTGGCATTCAAGCTGATGAAATTCTCGAAAATTTTGATGCGGTAGTTCTCTCCACGGGAGCCCAGCATCCCCGCGATTTGAAAATCCCTGGTAGGGAGGCAAAAGGGGTCTATTTTGCGATGGATTTTCTTGGAAAGCAAAATCAGGTTATTTCCGGGGAAATCTCTGAAAACCCCATTAATGCAAATGGAAAACATGTACTCGTCATAGGCGGTGGTGATACAGGCAGTGACTGTATCGGTACATCGAATAGACACGGTGCTGCCTCCATTACCCAATTGGAATTGCTACCTAAGCCCCCTCAGCGAAGACCCACATTAAATCCATGGCCGGAATGGCCGATGACGCTTAGAACTTCAAGTTCCCACGAGGAAGGGGCTGACCGTTTGTGGTCTGTACTAACCAAAGAATTCACCAAAAATGAGGCCGGCGAAGTAACAGGGCTTAAGATCGTAGAGATCGAATGGAAAGAGGAAAACGGCAGGATGCAGTTTTTTGAGATCGAAGGGAGTGAGAAAGTGCTTCCCTGTGACTTAGCCTTTTTGGCTATCGGATATTTAGGTCCAAAGAATGCACTGCTAGAGGCGTTTGAAGTGGAGCTAATGGAAAATGGGCTTCCCAAATCTAAGGATTACAAGAGCAGCGTACCGGAAATATTCCTAGCTGGAGATATGCGGCGGGGCCAGTCCCTAGTGGTGTGGGCAATCTCTGAGGGAAGAGAATGTGCGGTTGAAGTGGATAAATACCTAAATAATGGAATTTCCACCCTCCCTCGGAAGGATCAGTCCTTCTATTCCTATGAGACTGAAGCGGGTGTTTCACCTTAATTGTCAACATAAACTACATCAAAGAAGGCTGTTGAATTCGACAGCCTTCTTTTTTGCCTACCGAACAAATTTTAGTGCTGTAAATGGATCGCTGGTTATAAATCTAAATTCCCCTGCATTGATGGGTTTCTCTTCTTTGATTTCCATCCCCCAAGTATCCAAAACTTGAAGGTTATACGTCCCGTCACCTGGAAGATCCATAACAATTTCCTGATCAGCCTCTGGCGCAAATATTAGGTAGACCTCTCCCTGTTTGGAAAACAGGTATTGGTTTTTCATCAGATCTTTTGGATTTTTACCGGCTATGAGCTTTGGTTCCATTTCGTGTACCGGCAATTCTTCCATGACGCTCTTGAAGAAAGCAATCCGATCAGGACTTTCTCCCATAAGCGTTCCTCCTTTAGCCCACCAACGCACTTCGGTTTCATCATCTGAATCGTTCTTGAAGGTATCTCCATGGGTGGGATACCCACCACTTAAACCCGCCATCCAAAAATAAGCTGCCATTTCTTCTCCCGTTAAATTACCCCAACCGCTTTCAACATCCCCCTCATACCTCATTTCATCAAAAAGAAGCGGTTTTTGGTACATTTTCCTCCATCGCTCAGAATTGTTAAACTCATAGGTTTGCGTACTAACGTGTGTGATCCAACCTTCCGTATGATCATAAAAATGATCTTCGGAACTGTACCAATTGTGAATACCCCTAAACCGCTGATGGGGATCTTCCTGCTGAAGTAGGGTCCCTATCCCTTTCCAATCAATTGACTCTTTAATGGATGGTACATCCCACTCATTGGCCAAGGACCACCACACATTCCGATAAGCAGAAAGCCGGGCCATGACATACCGAACGTACTTTTCGTTCATCTCTGCACCCATATCCGCGTATCCCCACCTATCATAAGGATGAAAAAGGATGACATCGGCCTGAATGCCCATATCCAGCAATTGCTCGACACGTTTATCAAAATTTTGAAAAAACGCAACATTTGGTTGGGTGAAATCATTGGTGAGACTATCCCTTGCAAAAGGATATGCCCAAGGTTCGGTCTTATTTCCATAGACATAATCTTTCGGGAAAATACACATCCGGATTTTATTGAATGGGGAATTGGACAATGTTTCTAAGGTCTTTTCTTGTATACTTTGCTTAACACTGGTCCATTGATAGGCTGTAGTTCCGATCCCGTAGTACGGACTGCCATCGGCATATTGTAAATAAAAAGTATTAACGACTTCTAATGGCCCGTGATTTTCGTCCGTAGGTGCAACGCATGAAATATTGCCCGTTTTTCCGGCAAGATTGGCCGCATTACTAACCGTTATATACGACCATACTCCCAATTCGGGAGGAGAAAATCTTACCCGAAAAATTCCTTCTCCATCATAAAAGCCGGGAACCTGGATTGATCTACCATTCTCCCCCTCAAAAACAGCATGAAGTTCTACCTCCATATAGGGATTACCAGCCACAGGACCCCTTAATTCCAGTTCGAACACTCCCCATCGTTCCACTTTTTCAAACGAATCAGACGACTGACAAGAAAATAAAAAAAAAATTCCTACTGTGGAATAGACGGCGATTTTGGCAAATAACGCAACAGTCAGCTTTATTAAAAAAGAAAAGATATTCGATCGGGATTTCATAAGCATTGAAGTTGTCCACCAAAGGTTAAATCCAAACTAGCTGGAAAATTAATTGAAGGCTATAATTTAACAAAATCGCGTGACAATATCCTAGATAAATTTTTTGATGCCTTGCCAGTGATGATATTGAAACGTCAAAATGGAAAAAGGGGATGACCCGGCATCCCCTTTGCTTACCACTAATTAATGGTACTTATGACTTACTTGATTTCAATTTGTTTTGCCTGCTTGTTTTCCTGTTCTTTTTTGGGAAGAACCACTAGTAGGATGCCATCTTTATATTCCGCAGAGATGTCCTCTACCTTTATCATATCCTTAGGCAGGTAAAAGGACCTTCTAAATGACTGGTAGCTAAACTCCCTTCGGGTTACTTTTTCCTCCTGAACATGCTCTTCCTTGCGCTCAGAGGAGATTGTCAGTTGTTCGTGATCATAACTGATTTTGAAATCCCCTTTTGAAAAACCTGGTGCAGCTACTTGCAGTTGGAATGACTTCTCATCTTCTTTTATATTTACTGCAGGCAACGTACTTTTCATATTTCCAAATCCTGCTGTCCTGTCAATGGTTGACGGAAAATCAAATAACTGGTCAAACCAGGTATTAAAGGTGGGCAACTTTTCTTTTTTGTCATTGTTTTCAACTTTTAAGAGTGTCATGGCTACATAGAGTTTTGAGGTTGAACATATTGTCAATTTACACAAATTCAAAGTAAATGCCAACACAAAAAAATAGTTTATATCCTTATCATTCAAGACAATACGTCATATGAAGCCCCTCCAAATAGACATATAGGCATAATATAACTTGAAATAATGCCATTGTGTCTTTGCCAGTAAACATCCAAAATCAATCATAAAAAAGACTGGGTAACCAGAGTGACACTTCAGGGACAAAGGTAACCAAAATCAAAATGAATAGGCTTACCACCAGAAAGGGAAGTCCAGCCCTTGCGATTTTCTCCAGCGAAATATTTCCAATACTGGATGCTACAAATAAACAAACGCCTACCGGTGGTGTGGTCAGTCCTATAACCAAATTAAATACCATGATTATAGCAAATTGAACAGGATCCACCCCCACATGCACAGCTACGCCCAGGAGTACTGGAAACAAAATCAACAAAGCTGCAATTGTCTCCATAAATGCCCCCACAAAAAGTAACAGGAGGTTGATCATCAGGAGTATCAGAATTTTATTTTCTGTCAAATTTAAAAGGCTGTCAGCAATCAGTTGAGGAAGCTCCTCAACAGTCATAATCCAGGCAAAAAGATTGGCAAAACCCACCAATACCATCAGCGAGGCGGTTGTTTTGGCGGAATTTAAAATGATGGCTGGTATAGCTTTGAATGATAGCTCTTTATAAACCCACAGACCAATACCCATCGCATACACCACCGCTACTATCGAAGCCTCGGTCGGTGTGAAAACTCCCCCGATGATCCCAAATAATATGAGCAGCGTCATCATGATCGCCCAAAAGGCCTGAAAGAAGCTTTTTGCGATTTGGCTAAATGACGCCCGTGTACTTTTAGGGTATTGCCGTTTGACAGATATTATATACGTGACCAGCATAAAACCTACACCCAACAGTACTCCAGGCACAATACCTGCGATAAATAGTTTCCCCACTGACAACCCAGTAAGTGTTGCTGCAATGATCATGGGAAGACTGGGTGGGATGATAGGCCCGATGGTGGACGAGGAAGCAGTAACCGCGCAGGAGAAGGCTGTATCATATCCCTCCTTTTTCATTGCTGGAATCATTACAGACCCTATACTTGCCGTATCGGCTATGGCAGTTCCAGATATTCCACCAAACAACAATGACGCCCCGACATTTGCCAGTCCCAAACCTCCACGTATATGGCCTAGCAAGGCATTGCAGAATTTAATGATCCGGTTCGTGATACCGCTGGCATTCATCAGATTGCCTGCAAGAATAAAACCCGGAATGGAAAGCAACACAAATACATCAATCCCCGCATACATTTTTTGTGGAATTACCATCAGAGGCAAATCACTAAACAGAATGTATATAAAGGCTGAAATCCCCAGAGAAAAGGCTATTGGAAATCCCAAAATCAACAAAATAAGGAAAACAATAAAAAGTACGGCAGTCATCTAGGCGGTTTTTATACGTTCGAGAAGTTGAAGGATACTGTAAATACTGACAAATAATCCCATACAGGCCATGGAAACATACATAATTGACATGTTGAGTTGCATGGCGGGTGATATTTGTAAACTTACGATCTGAGCAAGCGGGATGCTGACTACGAACATGGTCAGCATAAGGATAATGACAAATATCAAAATGATGATTTCAAGTCTTTTTCTGGCAGGAGGACTTAATTTGTCCAGCAGTGTATTTACGCTGACATAGCCTCTATCCTGAATGGCAAGCCCCGCCCCAAGGCTGACCATATAAATAAAACAAAACCTGGCCATCTCCTCCGTCCAGTTGGGAGACCATGGTAACGCATATCTGGCTAAGATTTGCAAGACCACGACGGCTATCATCAGGATAAAACTACTTACTACTAAAAAGGAAAGCACCTTGTCTAAATATGGAAAATGGGCTCTAATCATTTGACGGCTTGAATTCGTTGTAATAGATCAATCTGCTCTTCTGAAAAGGCTTCCATCACCGCTTGGGTAGCTTCGGTTCGGAAGGCCTCTTTATCTACCTCAATAAATTCCATCCCACGATCTACCAAAAACTGATAGTCAGCTTTCTCCTGTTCCAAAAACAACTCATGCTCGTATTCGTGCATGATTTGGGCCGATTCATCGATAACTTTTTGTAAGTCTGGTGGAAGCCGTTCATATTTCTTGTTGCTCATCACCACATAGGCCCAGCTTTTTACATGCTCCGTAAGCATACAGTATTTTTGAACTTCGTAGAGTCCCCCATCTTTGATCAGGGCAAAGGGATTTTCCTGGCCATGGATGGTGGATTGTTGCAAAGCGGTAAAGACTTCGGAGAAGGCCAT
>DATHWC010000415.1:0-25820 GCA_035460985.1 Lunatimonas sp. | reverse complement strand
AAATCTGTATGGCTTCACGGCATGGGCTTCTTCTAGCTCTGCGATCTGTTTTTTTCGTTTTTCAACCATATCTGCGACGAATATTTTATCGATGTAGTTCTCGTCCATATTTATTTCTCCCATCGTATTAAAATGTTGGGTGGTCGGAATTTCGACAACGTGGACAAGCTTGAGCTTGCAGGCAGCCTTGGCTGCAAGTTCTTGGGCAAATTTGAAGGCGTATTCAGCTTCTTCGGAAAAATCGTAGGGGACAAGTATGCTTTTCATAAGTTTGGATGTCAGTTTTTTTGCGCAGTTAAGCTACAAAAAACCTTCCAATATCTATAATGATTGGGGGGATATTGTTTACAAAATTATGATACCTATCCCAAAGGCAAGTACCCAAAGTAAGGTTGCGATGGCCATTTTTTTCAGGAAAGGGTCAATTTGGGAAGGGGAAGCCTCCTGATTTATTCCCACACCAATATGAACCATTAAGGGGACAGTAACCAAAAACAAAAAGCCTCCATAAGCTTCAGAGATTAGGCAAAAAATTGCCATGGATACGTTTCCCGCAAGAATAAGGGTTGAGTTGTAATGAATGGCTGCGCGAATTCCAATCCGTACCGGAATAGATTTTTTACCAGCCATTTTATCCGACTCAATGTCCCTAATATTATTGATGTTTAATACGCAGGTGCTAAACAACCCCAGAGAAGTAGCAGGAAGCAGAATGAGCGGATCAAAGGCAAGGTTGTGTAGAAAATAGGTGCCCACCACACCTGTGAGGCCAAAAAAAATGAATACCGAGAGATCCCCTAAACCAATGTATCCATAGGGGTTTTTCCCTGATGTATAGGTAACAGCCGCGCCAATAGCAATGAGTCCTATGACTAGAAATACTGAAAAAAGCATTAAATCGCTCAATGCAATATATAAGAGCAATAGACCACTAACTAACGCCAGTATGCTAAAAATTACAATAGCCCGCTTCATTTCTCCGGTAGAAATCACGCCAGATTGCACTGCACGTATCGGTCCCTTTCTTTCCGAACTATCTGCACCGTGTATACTGTCTCCGTAATCATTAGCCAAGTTGGAGAGGACCTGAAGTAGGATAGTTGTAACAGAGGCCAAAATCAGCACTTCCCAACGGAAGTTTCCCGAATTAGCCGCTAAAAAGCTGGCCAAAAAAATACTGGAAAGAGCAAGGGGTAGGGTTCGAAGCCGAAAAGCATAGAACCAAGCTTGTCTTTTGTCTTTTAGAGTGATTTCCAAAGTTGTAGTAAATAATGGGTTTCTAACACACAAACTCCCACGATGTCTGTGCTAGGCATCGTGGGAGTTTATATCTATACTCTAATTATGAATTTTATCAGGCTTTGATGAGTGCAACAAGTTCATTGTCCAAGGGCTTTACCGAAGAAGGGAAAAATTTCACCAACTTTCCTTCTTCATTAATAAGGTATTTGCAGAAATTCCACGAGGGTTCCTCATTATTCCATCCGTTCAGATCCTTGTCCGACAGCCATCGGTATAAAGGATGCTTGTCAACCCCCTTCACGGAAATTTTCTCAAACAATTGGAAGGTTACACCATAATTGGCTGTACAAAATTCTTTGATGTCCTCGCTCGTCCCAGGCTCCTGTCCTCCAAAATTATTTGCCGGAAAAGCAAGAATGGTGACTTTGTCGCCATATTTTTCATTCAATTCCTGTAAGTCGGCATATTGGGGAGTGTAGCCGCATTTGGAAGCTACATTTACCAGCAGGAGTTTTTTGCCTTTGTAGGTTGAGAAATCGACTTCTTTGCCGTCGATATCCTTCATTTTGAATTCGTAAATTGATTTTTCCATGTAAGTTGATTCAGTAGCGTCAAATGCGACAAGATTACTTTCTTGGATGGTATAATCACCTGATTCCGTAGGTTTTCCGCAGGAAGCTGCGAAGGCGATGAGGAGAATTAATAATGTTTTCATAGTTACATTTTTTCGGGTACATTTATGCCTAATAACTTCATTCCGATCTTGATTGTTTTAGCGACTTGCTGCGACAACGCCACGCGGAAGGATTGGAGCTGACCTTTTGTTTCACTAAAAATAGGAAGTTCTGCGTAAAAACGGTTATACTCCTTCGATAAATCAAACAAATACTGCGCAATTACCGAAGGAGCATATTCCTCCGCCGCAGTTCTCAGCTTTTTTTCATAATCTTGGAGAAGAATAATCAAATTTTTCTCCGTTTCTCCAATGTATTCCAAACCCTCTAAACTATTCGCAGAATAGTCCAAACCGATCTGATCAGCTTTACGCAAGATTGCAGAAATCCGGGCGTGGGTATATTGGATAAACGGACCAGTATTTCCTTGAAATTCTATAGATTCCTCGGGATTAAATAACATACGCTTCTTTGGGTCAACTTTTAACAAGAAATATTTTAAAGCACCCAATCCCAAGTCCTCATAAAGTGCCTCGGCTTCCTCATGACTAAACCCGTCAATTTTCCCCAATTCCTGCGTATGCGAACGGGCGGTATCCACCATTTCCTGCATCAGGTCATCGGCGTCAACTACGGTGCCTTCACGGGACTTCATCCTGCCGGACGGGAGGTCTACCATACCATAGGAAAGGTGATACAACCCGGCTCCATAAGGTCGACCCAGCTTGCGCATGATGTTGAACAAAACATCAAAGTGGTAGTCCTGTTCGTTGCCTACAACATATACCGAGCGGGAGATCTGATAATCTCTGTATTTAAGGTCTGCTGTTCCCATATCTTGGGTGATATAGACGGAGGTTCCGTCGCCTCGTAGTACAAGTTTTTCATCCTGTCCCTCCTCACTGAGATCCACCCATACCGACCCATTCTCCTTTTTGAAAAACACTCCTTTTTCCAACCCTTCGGCCACGATGTCTTTGCCCAGCAAATAGGTGTCGGATTCATAATACATCTTGTCAAAATCCACGCCCATCTTGCGATAGGTTTGTTCGAAGCCTGCGTACACCCAAGAATTCATGGTTTTCCAAAGCCTGACGATTTCAGGGTCTCCTTTTTCCCATAAGATCAGCATCTTCTGGGCTTCCAACATCCATGGTGCATTTTTCTTGGCTTCCTCTTTGTCCATTCCAGCCAATACCAATTCCTCCTGTTGCCTCTTGTATTCCCTGTCAAACAAGACGTAGTACTTTCCTGCTAGGTGATCTCCTTTTAATCCGGAACTTTCTGGAGTCTCCCCGTTAGCGAGATGTTGGTATGCTACCATGGACTTACATATATGTATGCCTCGGTCATTGACCAGGTTTGCCTTTATCACATCATAGCCGTTTGCTTTTAAGATTTCCGACACGGCATATCCTAGGAAGTTATTTCTTAAATGGCCCAGATGCAGGGGCTTGTTGGTGTTTGGAGAGCTATACTCTACCATTACCTTTTCTCCATTGGCTGGCAGGCGGCCAAAATCCGGCTGACGAAGTATATCGTTGAAAACCTTAATCCAATGGGATTCGGAGAGGGAAATATTCAGAAAACCCTTGATCACGTTGAAGCCTGAAACAAAGGGTAACTCTTGTTGTAAAAAGGCACCTAACTTTTTTCCGCTTTCCTCTGGGGATAGCCGTGTTACCTTAAGATATGGAAAAAGCACAAACGTGTAGTTCCCTTCAAATTCTTTTCGGGTAGGCTGAAGAGCCAAGTCATCAGGGCTTACTTCATGGTTGAAAAGGGATTTGAATGCGTAAGAAATATGCTGAATTAATTCGTTTTCTATGTCCATCAGGTAAACTTCGGTAAGGTATTATAGGCAGCTAACTGCCTATTATGTCAATTGAGGTGCAAATATACGGGTTTCCTTGAATTTGTGGGGTCTTAGCCTGGGATACATTGGACTAGCAGCCAAAAGGTGTTTTTAAAAGTTCTCCTCCAACATATGCGTGGTGGATTCCAAAATTTCAAACCCAATCTCTGCCATCCTATTTTCTGAATCCAAAGTGGGATTTACTTCGACGATTTCCCAACAGCATACACGTTTATCTTTGATCAGCGCAGCGTTTATTTCCATAGCCTCAATCTCTGTCAACCCGTCCGGAACAGGAGTTCCTGTACCCATTGAAATGGAGCTGTCCAAACTATCCACGTCGAAGGATATATAAATCTGGTCACAGCCTTTTAACTTTTCAAGTGCTTGTTTGCAAATTTCGGCAACTCCCTTTTCCCGGATTTCTGATACGCTAAAATTCCGGATACCATAGGTTTTCATCAGATACTCTTCAGGCATTTCAGTGTCTCGCACCGCAATAAAAACTATGTCTTGAGGAAGTATCTTCGGTTCGACACCTCCGATATGCTTGATTTTCTCCCAAAAACCAACCGTACCGGGGAGGGGTTGGTTGACCTTGCATTCCAAATTGTCTATACCAAGGCATATTGCCAATGGCATGCCGTGCATATTTCCAGAGGGGGTAGTATAAGGTGTATGGAGGTCGGCATGTGCATCTATCCAAATGACTCCCAACCGTTTGTTCGGATTGGCGGACTTGATACCCATTATGGTGCCTGCGGCGGTAGAGTGGTCACCGGCTAAGATAATGGGAAACTTTTTATTTAGCCGTAATTCTTCTATCGTCTGATGGACGTTTTGGAGGACCTCATACACCCCATCCACATATTTGGCATAGGGGTGGTCGTTTCCTCTCCAAAGATAGTTGTTGGCGTCGGGCACATTTATTGGGTCAAATCGGGAAAAGAAGTTTGACTTTTTGTCCAAACTTGCCACTTTTAAGGCATCAATGCCCATGCTGGCACCCCGTGTTCCTGCCGCAAGTTCTGAACGTACTTCTACCAATTTAATATCACGCATAGCTTTGAACCATGAATTTGAAATCAAAATTGACACTTTTCCCCCAGACCTACAATGGAATTCGCAAAAGGTTAAATCATCCGTTCGTAATGGATTATTTCCTTACATCGAAAAATTCAGAAAGATTCCTCAAATACACACGTTGAGTCGGTGATATTGTTGTGAAACCATGGATTTTGGTTTATTTTTAAGTCTTTATTGAAATCATCGAATACTTTTGTCTTAGAAATCGAATTACTTCTTTGATACCCTCCAACTTGACCACCAACCAAATAAAACCATTATGAAATCAAACGAAAACCGCCGTTCATTCGTCAAGAAAGCATTGGCACTAACTGGTGCCTTTTCCGCAACCAGCATTTTTTCCCAGCTTCATGCCGAGGAATGGAGAAACCTGCATGGGAAATTATCTGGAGATTCTGCGCTTAAGGTTGCATCAAATGAGGACTATTGGTCTGTAGTCCAGCGTGGATATACTGCCAGTTCATCCCCCGTGATGAATCTCAACAACGGAGGGGTGTCCCCTTCCCCCTTGGTCGTACAGCAGGCAGTAGAAAGATACAATTTGCTCTCCAACCAGGCACCTTCTTATTATATGTGGAGGATATTGGATCAGGGGAGGGAACCCCTTCGGGAGAAATTGGCCCTACTGGCTGGATGTGACCCTGAAGAAATTGCCGTAAACCGAAATGCTACAGAGGCGCTTAACACGGTAATTTTTGGACTGGATCTTAATAAGGGGGACGAGGTAATTGGGTGCGAGCAGGATTATCCCAACATGATGCAGGCATGGCGGCAGCGGCAACAGCGGGATGGCATCGTATACAAGCAGTTGAGTTTTGATTTTCCGCTGGAGGATGACGAATTGATTGTAAACGCCTATCGCTCTGCCATTACCTCCAAGACCAAAGTCATCCACGTTACCCATGTGATCAACTGGGTGGGACAAATCATGCCTGTGCGGAAAATATGCCGCATGGCCCATGAACGGGGCATTGAGGTGGTTGTGGATGGCGCACATTCCTTTGGATTACTTGATTTTAAAATTCCGGAACTGGAAGGGGATTACTTTGGCACCAGCCTGCATAAGTACCTATCAGCGCCAATTGGCAGTGGTATGCTTTGGATCAGGAAGGATAAAATCTCCAAAGTATGGCCGCTGCTCTGCAACGGAGACCCGAAAAGCAACGATATTCGAAAATTTGAAACCCTAGGTACCCGTAGTTTTCCCATCGAACAGGGAATAGGGGAGGCCTTGAATTTTCACAACGCCATTGGAGCCAAACGGAAAGAGGAACGTGTACGCTATCTGAAAAACTATTGGGCGGAGAAGGCTCAGGAAATTCCCGGCGTCATGCTTCATACCTCCCTGCAACCTGCATATAGTTGTGCAATTGCAGGGGTTTCCATAGATGGCATGACACCACAGATGTTGGGAAATACGTTGTTGGAGAAATATAAGATTCATACAACCTCTATCGTATACGGAAATATCAATTGCGTTCGGGTTTCCCCTCATGTATATACCAGCTTGGATGACTTGGACAGATTTGTCTATGCGTTGGGGAAAATAGCTGGGGAAAGTGTACTACCTGGTTTAAGTACAGTAGGGGGATAGGGCGAATGTTTAGAATAGTGCTGACCAAATTCAAAAGCAAAAAACAACAAATCAAAAAAGCAGCTCCATGGTCTTTGAATGCATGGAGCTGCTTTTTTGATTTACAAGGCAATCACTTGCGTAAGCAAACTACCTGAATTCATAATCTCCTTCCTCCATCTGGGAAAAAGCTCCCGGGCCCAGGTCGGTTGCAATCGAACGACCGTCCAATTTTGGACTTACCGTACCGACTTCCTTTAAATATGCTTCAACCGCATCATGAAGCGTATAAGTCTCTATAGAAACCTCTGATGCGTTTTTCAGCCGACACATGGTTGTCAATGGCTCACCTGTCCGGTTGCAGGAAGCCATGGTGTACGTTTTATTTAAGTCAAGGGGTTTTCCTTTTATTCGGATTTCTTGTATACGTTTACCCGCTTCTCCCGAGCTGTCGAATTTTAATTCCAACCCAGAAAATCGGACTAACCATCCTCCAAATCTCTCTTTATAGTCACTGGCAAATACGTTGTTGATCTCTTTTTCCAGCCACTCCTGTATTTGAAGGCCTGTGACTTTTCCGATTTTCATGTGTTCGTCTACAGGAAGCATTCGCCATAAGTCCGCTTTTGTTATGGCTTTCTTGCCACTTTCGTCAGGGAGGATCGGAACACCAAATCTAAACCCGTTAGAGGTTGCGAAATCTGCTCCCGTCTTCCAAAGTAGGGCGTCCGTTATAAAATTGTCCATTGGATTTTCTACTACCAGATACCTATATATTGGCGTGGATGTATAGCCCAAAATCCTTTCCATTTCTACTTTATACGGAAGCATTTCAGCATCTATGATGTCCTGTACGATAGGGTCCGCGGGGTATTTCTCGGGAGACACATCCAATAAGTCGTAGGTGTAATCAACCATACGCTTGTCCCTGATTTTTATATCCAGTTTACCCAGAAAGGAACCAAAAGCGCCCGGTTCGACCACCAAGGTGTACTTGCCTTGAATGGGCTTTCTGATCCGCTCATGGGTATCACTCCCTAAGATGAAGTCGACCCCCTCAACCATGGGGTTGTTAGCCAGCATAACCTGCTTGGAAATACCTATGTGTGTGACCAAGAAGAGGATATCAACCTGTTCTTCATTTTTAAGTTGGCTTATCAATTGTTTCAGATTTTCCTCCACGGGTTGAAATTTAATCCCCTTACTATACGCTGGGTTTTGACGTTCGGGTACCTCCGGATCATTGTAGGAAATAAAACCTATTTTTACCCCTTTCTTGACGGTAATCCAATATGGAGGGAATAGGGTTTCCTTTGTGTCGTCATCAAACATGTTTGCGGCAATAACATTTGTGCCGTACTTGTTCATCACTTCCGTCATGATCTGCCTTCCATAAATTACCTCCCAGTTACCGGGGATAAGTAAGTCATACTGCATGGCAGTGACGATGGGAGGGAAAATACTGCCTTTGGACAAAACGCTTGCTCCACTTCCCTGAATTAAATCCCCACCGTCAATAAACAGGGTTCCGTCGGGATTGTTATTTCGTATACTGTCGACAAGGGTTTTGATATGTGCGAGTCCTCCGGCTTTTCGAAAATGAATGCTGTCGCCTTCCACATATAATTCGTCATGTGAATTAAGATAGGCGTGAATATCCGCGGTCTGTAGTATGGTGATAGTTTCCTCGTTCATTGTGATCGGATTACTTTGGCAGGAGTTAAGCCAAATAAGTGTTAAGATAACTAGAGTTGTGATTCTCATTGTATGTTTTTTCTATTAAAGTATTACTGTTTTATACCCCTGCTCCTGTAAACCGAACATATACAGAAGTCCATTTTCTGTGATGGATGCTTCCTTGGGTAAGTTGGTTTTGTCTACTTGGAATTGCTGTATGGACAATCCGCAAACCAGTATTTTTAGACCATTGTCGGCCACTGACTTTCTGATGTCCTCTTGGAGGTCTACTTCATTGGAGATTTCTTTAACCAATTGACCACAAACCAAAATTTGAAAATCAATCAATTGACTCTTGTCTTTTAATTGCTTTCCCGTTAAGATTGCCGCTTTCAGGTGCTGGGCTTTCATTACTAGAATACCATATTTTCCGTCCGTTCTGACAGCCTGCTCGGTTTGCAGGACCTCGCTTTCTGTCTGGCCGTAGATATTCCCTGCACTGGATAAGGCAAGGATCATTGTAATCAATATGATGTATTTGTACATGATTGTTTCTGTTTATTTGTTATAAATGCTGAAGACTTTTGGATTGTTGATTATGAAGAAGAGCAGTCCTCCGAATAGGGCGATGTTTTTCCAAAACGGACCGTGCAATATCCCATTGCCCAATTGAATGGTGATTGTTATAGGTATTAGTAGCATAAATAGAACTAATGCTGACCAACGGGTAAAGACGCCGCCCAATAGAAGCACACCAAATATGAGCAGGAAGTACCCGGTAATCAAACCCAAGAAGTAGGGATCGCCGAAACTCCCTGCAAATTGGCCAAACGCTGCGGTGTTGATCCGATTAGCAACCTCCTCCGGATGCATCAGGTGGGAAATACCGGCTGTAATAAATATGCCGCTGAGGCACATGCGGAAAATTAGAACGGAAATCCCGTTCACTAAAATTTTGTTGTTCATTGTTTTCTGATTTTATGGATACTTTTCTTGATTATCAAGGGTAAGAATCGATCAGATCAGAAAGCTTTGATGTAAAATGTATGTGGGAATACGTTCTTTTTGTGCGTTGAATACGCCAAGAGCCGAGAGCTCTTTTTTTCTTTCTAATGAAAAAATCTTTATAGAGTCATTTTTAGAAGAATCTAATGTTATTTTTGCTACAAAAGTTTTATAGGACCGTTCGAAATCCCTTACGTTTTGGCAGGATGTTTTATTGTTGCTTGTTCTTTGTTGGTTTTCAGTGGAATACTGATGTTTTATCTCTTGCTTTACCGAACAAGGAATTACCAGCATCAGGGCTAAGCCCAATATGATCAAATAGTAATTTTTTTGTTGGAATAAGAACATAAGTCGCAATTTAGGCTGTTTTAGCAACGTAGTCGGTGACTTATGTTACATAGCGCAGATACTTACGGTTTACCTTGCACGAGATATGCGTGGTTGCAGTTAAGGAGCATTTCCGCAGTTTTTAAAGGTATGTTTTACGGCGTTACTTCTGGCATTCAACTAACAATTACTTCATATTATTAATTGAAAACTGCCAGAACTTTTATCGACAGGACGAGGTTTTGATGGGAAGATTTTGAAAGGATGTCAAAGGAAAAACTTTTGCTCTGGACGCTTGCGGCCATCAATTTTACGCATATTGTAGACTTTATGATTCTGATGCCTCTCGGGCCTCAGCTTATGCGGATTTTTGATATCACGCCAAAGGAATTTGGATTGCTGGTGTCTTCCTATACCTTCAGTGCTGGGGCAAGTAGTTTTTTGGGGGCATTCTTCTTGGACAAATATGACCGCAGAACCATTTTGTTGTGGGTATTTCTAGGCTTTTTTATGGGAACCCTTGCCTGTGCCCTTTCACCCAATTATTTCGTGTTGCTGTTTGCCAGAATAATTTCCGGGGTGTTTGGAGGACTTACTTCCGCCTTGGTGCTTGCCGTAATTGGGGATGCCATACCCGACAGCAGGAGGGGAAGGGCTATGGGCTTGGTGATGGCAGCCTTTTCCGTTGCCTCTGTGGTGGGAGTTCCTTTTGGATTGTTTATCGCCAGTCTCTCTTCCTGGCACGCCCCTTTTTTCTTTCTGGCTATATTGTCCGTGGTCATTTTAGGATTGATCTACAAGTACGTTCCCTCCATTACATCCCATTTGGTATCCAAGGAAAACAAGCCCAGTCCCATGCTGGTCATTCGCCGGGTGACAGGAAATGCCAATCAGATGCGTGCTATTTTTCTCACTGTTCTTATGATGTTGGGCCAGTTTATGGTGATTCCCTTTCTAAGCCCCTTTATGGTTGCCAATGTGGGGTTTTCCGAAATCCAGTTGACGTATATTTATATGGCCGGAGGTTTTTTCACGGTGTTTACTTCCCCATGGGTGGGCAGGCTAACAGACAAATATGGTAAGATCCGGGTATTTACGGTTTTCATGAGCCTTAATGTGATTCCCATTGCGATTATTACCAATCTGGGTGCTACACCGATTGGATATGCATTGCTGGTTTCCACCCTATTCTTCGTGACCTCCAATGGCCGGATGGTTCCCGCTGCCGCTCTAATTACTGGTACAGCAAAACCCGAAAATAGAGGCAGCTTTTTGAGTTTTAACTCAGCCGTGCAGCAGCTTAGCGCAGGTGTGGCGTCCTTTATTGGTGGAATGATATTGGTGGAGAGCGCTGACGGAAGATTGCTAAATTTCGAATGGATTGGCTATTGGGCTATTTTTGTCAGCCTACTGTGTATTCCGCTTATCCGAAAGATTAAGATAGTAGATACCGAGGCAATCTTGCCTGAACAGTTGGAAGTTGTCAAACCAAGCTGAGTAGTCCTATTTATGCCTTTAGAGAACAAACTTGCAATTAAAGTATCTTACATAACTGAAGGCATAGACGGGAATGAGGAGCATTATATGAACACACGGTAAGGTTCAAAAATCACTATTTGATCTATGCAATTATGTGGTGAAAAATAGGTGGGTTGAGTTACCACATAGTTTTTTTATTCCAATTCAAGGCTATCAACCATCTCCGTGAGTTCATTGGGTTTTAGGTCTGCTTTTTCTCTCTAATCATAAAATATCAAACCTGGAATGACAATCTGAAGTTACAAAATATTTAAATAAATTTGAAACGGTGGTGCGGGTGCTGGGCTGAATTAAGAGCTTTTATGGTCAACTCAACAAAAAATAATTTATTAGCTCCCATCTTAATTTCTACAATTTTTTCTTGTTCCTGTAGTGATTGTTCTAATATGGAAGGGGTTTTGCTAGAAGAATGTGAAGGTTCGGTATATCATTTTAGCTTACTTTATCAAAAGAAGTCATAACATCTATCTCCCAACAGGCTGACGAAGTGATGGGGTCCCTGAATGAACTTTCGCATGAAGTAGATAGAAAAAAGCCGGGCAGGAACTCGGGATAGTTGCTTTTTTTGCCACGTCCAAAATTGGGTGTCAGGTAAAACGGCGGTTTTTATACTTCCTTCTTCTCATTCAGCTCCCTTTTCCTGCTTTTCATGAAGTATCTCGATGACCGAAGATGCGAAATCATTGATTTTGAACTCGCCTCCAGGTGTATACCCCAAGCGCACAATAACCAATTCTTCCGAAGGGATCACCAACACCCATTGTCCCTCAAATCCTCCCGCATAAAAGGCATCGTTGGGAAGATTGGGTAACAATTTATTTCCTGGATCATCCGGGCTGCCAGCATTCAACCACCACTGGGCACCATATTCGCCTTTAGGGGTGGCAGGGGAGGGTGTAGTCACGAAGTTCACCCATTCTTCGGATAGAATTTGTTTTCCCTCCCATTTCCCTTTATCCAGCATCAAAAGGCCAAACCTGGCCCAGTCTCTTCCCGGTGCAAAAATAAAGGATGATCCAACAAAAGTGCCAGACGCGTCTTTTTCCATTATTGTGTTATGCATGCCAATCCGGTAGAAAAAATCATCATAGGGCATTTGTTGATACCTCTCTTCACCAAGTTGGGTACGAAGGAATTTTGAAAGTATATTGGTGGTTCCGCTGGAATAATAGAAAAACGATCCGGGATCGTGTTTCAAAGGTTTGGAGGCCGCCACTTCAGCCGCATCGGGTTTGAGAAAAAGCATATTTGTGGCATCTGAAACCCCGCCATAGTTTTCCACCCAATCCAATCCGTTGGTCGCCTGTAGCATGTGGGTAAGAGATATTTTGCTTCTTTCGTCTGTCCAATCAGGATAGATTTCCGTTTGGTCCAAATTGAGGAATCCTTTGTCCACCTGCAATCCGATCAGTGATGCTATGACACTTTTGCCCATGGACCAAGAGGTGTGTTTGGTATCGATTTCATGATCATTGCCGTAGCCTTCTGCCACCAGTTCCCCGTTATGGACAATCAGTATCATATGGGTGAGGTTGGACTTTTTGATTGAATCTTTAAATTCATCATCAATCAATCCCTGTATCCGCTGATAGCGGATCTGGCTTCGGTTTGCCTCATCTGTTTTGTTTCCTGATGGCCACGACACAGTATCCTGACTCCAATCTGGCGTATTTGGAACAAAGTACGGTTGGTTTCTGACTGTACTTTCGTCCAGACCTGCCAATAGGGTACAACCTTGACCAGGCCGGAATATGGCGATCCTTTGGGCTGTTCCAAATACGGACCCGGTGACTTTATTACCGGCGATATCCACATCAAAGGTTCCCAAGCTTATGGGAAATGCACCCAACTCCTGCCCATTTATCGAGTATTCGGTCCGTTCCGCTACAAATACGCAACTACACATGATTTTGGCTCCGTAGGCACTTATCAGCGGAAAGGATTTCCAGGCATATTGAATTCCGAAGCCAAGACCGATTAGCCAACCTATAAAAATTATAATGACAGTTTTTCGCATCATTAACTGAGGGTTTACACTCTATCCTTAGATTTCGGAATGGTAAAATGAAACTGACTGCCTTCGTTGGGTTGGGACGTCACCCACAAAGTACCCCCTTGGTAATCCACAATTTTTTTACATGTTGCGAGACCTAAGCCTGTCCCCTCGAATTTTTGCCGGATATTTAGACGGCTATAGGGTTTGAACAGGAGTTTGATGTGGTCTGGATGTATGCCTATTCCATTATCAGCAACGGTAAATTGATACTGATATTCGTCTTGATCCACTATTATCCTTATTTCCGGTTTTCTGCCTTCCGGGATAAATTTCAACCCATTGTTGATGAGGTTAAGAAACAATCTGTAAAAGGCGTTTTTATTGCCGAATAGTATTAAATCTGATAGAGGGAGATGAATAATTCCTCCGCTGGAATGAATAATGTGCTGCAGATCAATGGTTACAGTTTCCAGTACTCCCAAAAGATTGAAAGCCTCCGAATCTTCCGCTTTTGTGGTGGCCCTGGAATATTCCAAAATGTCTTTGATCATTTGCTGCATTCTTACGGATCCGTCACTGGCAAACCGAAGATATTTTAATCCTTTCTCATCCAACTTATCGGCATATTTTTTTTCCAGCAGTGAGGTAAACCCGGATATCATCCGCAAAGGTTCCAGCAAATCGTGGGCGGTAATTGAGGCAAACTGCTCCAGCTCGTCATTGCTTTTTTCCAACAGTTGGTTTAATTCCTGCAATTTGGATTCAGAGGCTTTCGCTTCAGTTATATCGATGATTATTGCCACAAATGCTGGTTGGCCTTCGTACCACATTTTTTGTAAATGAACCTCTACTGGATAGGTGGACCCATCCTTACGCTCATGGTTTGTGACAAATACCAGCTGTTCCTTTTGATCATTCAGTAACGGAGCTAGGTAATCTCTAAATTTGAGCTCGTCAAATTCAGGCTTGATTTGATAGGGGGTAAGTCGTTTTAATTCTTCCAGAGTATATCCTATATTCAGAATAGCCCCTCTATTAACATATAAAAACCGCAATTCCTTAGTGTCAAATACATAGATTTCATTAAGGCTGTTCTCTAAGATATTGGCCATTTGTGACCTAATCGAAACAGTTTGTAGTTGTTCTGTTTGGTCAACAATGATCGTGAGAAAAGAGGCATGACCCTCAAATTGAAGTTCGTGAACCAACATTTCTCCCTGAATCAACTCCCCATTTTTTTTCCGATGGACAATAGCCTCCAATTTGATTTCTGATTCGCTCCCCCGTAGTCGTTGGATAGATTCGAAAAAGGGAAATACATCTTCCTCCCTGAATAACATCCCCATATTTTCCCCCAGAAGTTCTTCCCTGCGATAACCGTATTTATTTAATGCAGCTGTATTGGCTTCAAAAACCTGAAGGGTGTCAACGTCCAATAGAAGTATTGGTACAGGGCTACTTTTAAAGAGCATTCGATAATTAGCCTCTGATTGTTGGGTTTTAAGTTCTGCCTGCTTCCGTTGTGTTATTGTCCTTGCAAAAAATGCAGCCCCGGTGATTCTTCCGTTTTGATATATGGGGTTGCCGTTCAACTCTATCCAAATATCCAGCCCAGTGTCAAACTTTTCCCGTCTGCAATATTCATCACTGAAGGATTCACCGGACAATGCCCGGTCAAAGTATGACTTAAACCGAAGGTGCAGGTCTGAAGGAATTTTGTCGGCAAAGAGCGCAAACTGTCCGCTGGAAACTTTCATCCCAGTCAAAACTTCCATTTTTTTTGAAAAGGCTTGATTGAATGCAATCAATCTGTATTCGGTATCAATGCTCCAAATATCATCTGAAGTGGTGTTGATGAGCGCCTCATGATTGACCTTTTCCAGCTCGGTCTTTTTTTCAATTTCCTTTAATAACCCGTACTGATGATGCATAACCTGGTGCCTTTTGTGTAATTCCAGCATGCACACAACTTGATTGCCAATCATTCGCAAGGTATTCAGTTGCCCGCTGTCTAAAGTAGAAGGATTATAATCCAACACACAAAGGGTTCCAAAGGAATCTCCGGAGGACGAAATTAACGGAATTCCCGCATAAAAATGAAACGCATGTTCTTGGATAAAGGGATGGTTTATAAGAACAGGCTCATTTCGAATATTCTTAATTATTAAAGGTTCACTCTCTTTCTGATGTAGGATGTGAAAAGGTAAAGAATGCATTTTTGTTTTTTGCTCTTCTATTCCGAAAACAGATTTGAAGCACGACTTTCCTTTACCTGCTAAGGATAAAATAGCAACAGGCATTTTGCAGATTTGAGCTGCCAAAGTAGTAATGGTGTCAAATTCACTTTCAGGCAAGTTATCCAAGTTGTATCTTTCCTCTAATTGGTAAGGTTTTCCCTTTTCCGCTGTCATTTTGTTGCTGTTTTTTTATGCTCAAAAAATATGTCCCAAAATTTACTCTATCGGTTTCAGTAACTTGAATCAATATGGACTATGAGATGGGGGTCAAATATAGAAAAAATTATGTTAGACAGCGTTTAATCACTGGAATAGATTTTGGTTCCGGATTGATGATTTTTGATTTTAGGTTTAAATATTGAAATATAGTAGAAATATGGCCTACGTCCAAAATATTGAGTACATCTGGAAATCGGTGTGTGGCGGTTATGGGGTATTTAGGATTTCAGAATCTGTGGATAGTTGATGGGTTGTTAGGTTGATTATGAGTTTTGGAATTCCCGTCCCTGAAAGGGCGAAAGATAATAGCCTGGGGTGTAGCGAAGCGGCACCCCAGGTTATGATGGATTAATCCGTTTTTGATTTGGCAGAGGGTATGATATAGGAAGCCGGCCTTTCCCGCCAAAACCCAACTTTTATTTAAGCATATACCTCATCTTATCGGCTGCGGAAACACCGCCAAACTTTCTGCCCCGGATACCCCTACCGCTTGAACGGCAAAAAAATAATTGTCCTTGGAATAAGGAAGACGCAAGTCGGTATTCTCCGTATAAAATTTCTTTTCCCATACGGGCGAACTCGTCTCCCGCATCAGCACATAGTATCCTTTAGCTTTACCTAGCGCTGGAGCCTTCCATTTTAACAGGGTATGGTTGATATTGGTAATGTTTACGGCAGTTGGACTCAGGTCCAGTGATACTTCTTGGGGAACAGGTGGGGCGGAGGCAAGGCTTGCAAGCACGGCCACGTTGACCGCTGTGTTTTTGCGCAGATATTCATAATCGATATGTTCTGGAAGATCACCATATAGTGCGCCGTCTTCTTCCCGGATGTCCTGGTGCTGTTGATAGTAATTCTCGTTGTATTCGCAAAGCCGGATCGCAGTAAATCCTTCCCTGCAAAATGGGGTATGGTCACCACCCCGCATAAAGCGGTCATTTCGGTAAACCAGTTTGATTTCCAGTTGATCCACATAGCGCTCTCCGGTTTCTTTGATATAGCGGGCAAGTTGCCTGGACTTACTGTCATTTTCCCCATTTGTGGCCCGGCGGATGGCTTCCATCTGTTCAGTTTCGGCGAGGGGGATGCCTTCCGAAAATACCCGAAGCCGGGTATTATCTCGTAGATTGGTTCCATTGGAAGCACTGTTGCCTATCATATCGTTGTTGATCATGGCAGCCAGATTCCAGCCTTCCGTCTTGGCTTTTTTGGCCAGGTGGGCGGCACCAAGCAGGCCCTGCTCTTCACCGGAAACAAGTGTGAAAATAATAGTTGCAGGAAAAGAATATTTACTCATAATGCGTACCATTTCCATCACGGCCACTACGCCGGAACCGTCGTCGTTGGCGCCGGGAGAATCCTGCTCAGTATCCATCACATCCGATACCCGCGTATCGATATGGGCACTGACCAGAAAAACGCGGTCATCTCTAGGGTCTGTTCCTTTGAGGGTAGCCATGACATTGCCCATCCGGGTGTCCTTATTTACCCTTCTTCCGTCCGCAAGCTGGGTGTAATAGTCTATTTCCGTACTTAATCTTCCCCCGGAAGCTTCCGCATATTCCTTAAACCTGGAAAGGACATATTGCCTTGATGCCTCTATACCCCTGTCTTCCTGATCTGGACTAAGTGAATTACGGGTACCAAATCCAACCAAGCGGTTCATATACTGCTCCAAACTATCCGTGCTGATTTCATCAATCATGGAGGAGATCTGAGGATTTCGGTGTACCGTGGGAATCTGACTTAAGGCAGTAAAGGGAAGGGCGATGATCAAAATAAGTAGAAGACGATGCATGTGGTTGTTTGTTAGGTTGGTGGTGAATGTAGGACGAAAAGGGGAATTATAAAAGTTAAAAGACAGTAAAAGGAGGTTTGTGCGAATAAAGGATGGCATTCTAACTAAAAGAATTTCAGCTATAAAAGCCCCTAAAAAAATAATTTTGACAAAAATTTGAAAATGGAATAAAATTTAATTTACATTTGCCCTATTAAATCTATAGGGTTTATTATTTAAATAGATTTTATAGGTTGTTATTCTTAGTTTTAAATTTATTGTTCGGCCCATTTATTCGTTAAACCATGAAAAATTTTTTATTTATCATCCTGCCCTTGGTGCTCCTGATTGGAGAAGCATTCAGCCAAGAGGTCGTATCCGGTGAAGTCCGGGATTCAGATGGCGACCCTGTGGTGGGTGCAACTGTTTTGGTAAAGGGATCTTCTGTCTTTGCCCTTTCTGATGAAAATGGAAAATTTTCAATACAGGTATCTCAGGGGTTTCCAGTTACCCTGCAGGTTAATTCAGTCGGATTCGACCAGCGCGAATCCATCATACGGACAAAACCTACTTCTCCGATTCAGATTGAATTACAGCTTGATGATATGCTTTCTGAAATCGTGATTACGGCCAGAAGGAAGAAAGAGGAACCCCAAAATGTCCCTATTCCCATTTCTGTAATTGGTGGGGCATTGGTGGAGGAAGCAGGTGCATTCAATGTCAACAGACTAAAGGAACTTGTCCCCTCTGTTCAGTTATACTCCTCCAATCCCAGAAACACTACCTTAAATATCCGGGGTTTGGGATCCACTTTTGGGCTAACCAATGACGGAATCGATCCTGGTGTGGGGTTCTATGTTGATGGGGTTTATTTTGCACGTCCGGCGGTAACTACGTTAGATTTCATTGATATCGAACAGATTGAAGTATTGCGTGGACCACAAGGTACGTTGTTTGGTAAAAATACCACCTCCGGGGCTTTTAACATCACTACCCGAAAGCCAAGTTTTACTCCCGGCGCTTCGTTTGAGGCCAGTTTTGGCAACTTCGGATTTATACAAGCTAAAAGCTCCTTTACAGGACCAATTTCTAAGAAGCTGGCAGGCAGGTTTTCTTTTTCCGGTACCCAGCGGGATGGGGTTTTATATAATGTGAGGACGGAGAAAAACGTCAATGATTTAAACAACCTTGGATTTAGAACACAGCTACTTTATAATCCCACTGAAAAAGTTGAAATACTCCTTGCAGGAGACGTGTCCACCCAACGGCCCGACGGGTATGCGCAGGTTATCGCTGGAGTGGCGCCTACCTTACGGCAAGAATACAGGCAGTTCAATTCCATCATTTCAGATCTAAACTATGCGTTACCTACGCAGAATGCTTTCGACCGTATCATTGACCACGATACTCCCTGGCGTTCTGGAAATGAATTGGGAGGTGTGTCTCTTAATGTGGATATTGAAATTGGATCAGGTACCTTGACTTCTACCACTGCATGGAGGTATTGGAATTGGGATCCTTCCAATGACCGGGATTTTACCGGATTACAGGGATTGACCCTGTCTCAGGCCCCTTCGAGGCATGATCAGTGGTCTCAGGAAATCCGATACGCAGGTAGTTTTTCATCGAAGTTGAGCGGATTGATAGGGGTCTTCGCCTTGGGTCAGGATTTGAAATCCAGTCCCTACCATACAGAGGAAGCCGGAAGAGACCAGTGGCGTTTTTCCCAAAATTCCACAAGCCCACTCTGGCAGACCCCAGGATTGTTGGACGGTTTTGGTACACGCACAAGAAATAGGCTGGAGAGTTTTAGTGGTGCAGTGTTTGGACAATTGGACTGGGAGATTAACGAGAAGATTCGCTTGTTGCCTGGATTGAGATACAATTACGACCAAAAGGCAGTAGATTTCAACCGTGAGGTTTACGGTGGATTGCAGACCGATGATCCTGCGTTACTTGCTCTAAAGAATTCAGTCTATAATGCGCAGGAGTTTTCTGCCGAAGTGGATGAGTCCAATTTTTCAGGCCAATTGACGGTCACCTACAAACCTTCGGAGAAGATACATACGTTCGCCACTTATTCTTTGAGTTTCAAACCAGTAGGTATCAATCTTGGAGGCCTGCCCCGTGCTGGTGGCGACACCATGCTTGAGCTCGCTAGAATCAATCCTGAACTGGTAAGTCATTATGAATTGGGAATTAAAACAAAACCTAACCCAAGGTCTTCGTTAAATGTAATCCTCCACCGCTCTGATATCCAAGATTATCAGACCTTGGTTCAGACCCCGGACTTGTCCGTAAACAGGGGGTACCTCGCAAATGCGGAGAAAGTTCGCGTGCAGGGAGCGGAAGTGGATTACAACCTGCGTGTTAGCAGGCAGCTATCAGTCTATGGCGCGCTTGCCTACACCGATGGTATTTATGTGACCTTTACCAATGCGCCGCCACCGTTGGAAGAAATGGGTGGGGAGACCTTCAAGGATATTTCAGGTGGACAGCTTCCAGGAATTTCCAAGTGGGCAGGTTCATTGGGAGGTGAATTGACTTCCAAAGACTTAAATTTCCTTGACCAAAAAGGAATGCTGTTTTTTGCCTTGGAAAACTTTTACCGCTCTTCATTTTCATCCAGCCCATCACCCTCCAGATATTTGAATGTAGAGGGATATACATTGATAAATGCGAGGGCTGGATTTAGGGCTGCGGATGGGTTGTCGGTATTTGTTTGGTCAAGAAATTTGCTAAACGTGGATTATTTTGAGCAGTTATTGCCCGGAGCGGGTAGTGTTGGGCATTATGCAGGAGTTTTGGGGGATCCCCGAACATATGGCGTTACATTGAGGCACGTTTTCTAAAAAGAAAATTGCTGGCTTTAATAAATGAAAAGTAGCTGGAGGAAGACAACACAAATTACCCTATAAAATCTATAGGGTAATTTGTGTACTAGAATTTCTTTTGTATATTTGTCCAGTAAATGAAACATTTATAGCAAACATCAAGTACACTAATACGGATTATATATGTTAACAGCCTTGAATACTACAACAGAAAGTGAAGATAATTTCCCCATATCAAATTTGAAACTGAGTAGGCATGAGCCAACGCAGTATGTGCTGGGGCCGGGAGAGGCGTTGCAGCAGCAGGGGGTAAAATTAATTGGTAGGCAGGCCGGGGATACCGAACGGTTTGCTGAGGTTTCCTTTGAGCTGTCAGAGAAATTGACCAGTCTTTATGGAACTTTACGGGGATTGAGTGATTTATACAGATCACCTTCAGCTTACATTAAAAGTAACCATGCCGCCCGGAGTTTTACGCTTTATTTCAAAGCCGATGCCAAGCAGGAAGTAAAATCATTTTTAGAATTGATTTTTAACACGTTGGACAAGGAGTTGCATTTTAAAAAGGTATTGCACAAAATACTGTCGATTCAACAAAGGCAGGAAAAAGAAAATGAGCTTATCTACAAGCAGTTGTTTTAAGAAATTAGAAAAAGACCCTCATAACATTGTTTTGAGGGTCTTTTTCTAATTTCTAATTGTGATTATTAAAGTTATTTTAATTTCGGTTTTTGATAATGTTGGATTTTAAACTGTTTTATACTTTAAATTATTTTTTACCTAATTTTTGGTAGACGATAACCACGGGGTTAAAAAATACCCTATCAAAAAAACTTCGTGCCCTCTGAGCCTTCTTCGAGTCCTTTGTGGTTAAATTTTTTTATGTAAATTGATCGAATGGTTTAGGACAAATTCACAAGACTAAATTACAATTTGTGTGGAGATACGTTTGAATTTTCAATATTTAGTGCAAATTTTGACCTGAATTTCTAAATTTCAAGATTCAGGAACAAATGGGCTACATGAACCAGTACATAGATCTAATCAAACAGACCTTCGATTTTCCGACAAAGGAATTCTCAGTAGAGAACAACGAGCTTTATTTCAACGGGGTGAATTTGATGGAGATCATCAATACATACGGAACACCGCTGAAGCTTACCTACCTGCCCAAGATTTCCGAGAATATTCAAAATGCCAAGACTTATTTCAACAACGCCATTCAGGCGCATGATTATAAGGGAAAGTACACCTACTGTTACTGTACCAAGTCTTCTCATTTTAGTTTTGTCCTCAATGAGGCGCTTGCCAACGACATTCATATTGAAACCAGTTCTACCTTTGATATTCCTTTGGTAAGAAGCCTTTTCGCATCAGGAAAGATCACTAAGGAAACGTATATTGTGTGCAATGGCTTTAAAAGAGACTTATATAAACAATACATCTCAGAGTTGCTTAATGACGGTTTTGTGAACTGTATTCCAGTGCTGGATAATCTGACGGAAATTGACTATTATCTGGAGCACGTGAAGGTACCGTTTCAGGTGGGAATCCGGATAGCTTCCGACGAAGAGCCCAAATTCGGTTTTTATACTTCCCGGCTGGGTGTGAGGTACAATGACATTCTGAAATTGTACGAGGAAAAGATAAAGGATAACCCCCAGGTTAGCTTGAAAATGCTTCATTTCTTTATCAATTCAGGGATTCGGGATACGGCGTACTATTGGTCGGAGTTAACCCGCTTTATCCAAAAATATGTGGAGCTGAAGAAAATAGCTCCCGAGCTGGATACCATGGATGTTGGTGGGGGCTGGCCGATCAAGACCAATGTGTTTTTTGATTATGATTATCAATATATGGCAGATCAGATTGTGAAAAACATCAAGTGGATGTGTGCCAAGAACAATACCGTAGAGCCTAACATATTTACCGAATTTGGCAGTTATACGGTAGGCGAGAGTGGGGCAGTGCTTTACTCGGTGCTCTCCGAAAAACTTCAAAATGACAAGGAGTTATGGTATATGATAGACGGATCCTTTATCACTCAACTTCCCGATAGCTGGGGGCTAAACCAAAAATACATCATGCTTGCGGTCAATAACTGGGAAGAGGAATACCATAACATTTCACTTGGTGGCCTGACTTGTGACAGCATGGATTACTACAACTCAGAAGCGAACCAGTACAATATCTATTTGCCCAAGATTCAGGAAGGAAAGAAGCAGTATATTGGTTTTTTCCATACCGGAGCCTACCAAGAGTCGTTGGGAGGCTATGGAGGCATACAACATTGCCTGATCCCCGCACCAAAGCATGTCATAATCGACAGGGACACAGACGGATCGATCAAGCACTGGCTTTTCGCCCCCGAACAGACCCATGATAGTATGATGAAGACCTTGGGGTACGAAGAGTAACGGCAGAATTCAACTGAATAAAATTCAATATTACCCTCAAAATGCTAGTATTATAGATATACTTATGCTATTATTCTAGTTTTTTTGTTTTTACTTAGCATAAATTCGGTTTTGGCAAACCAGTTGAGGGAAAGGAATCCAATGTTTATCCCAATATAATGGTTCCTTTCCCCGTTGTGAAATAATGAAACATGAATTACGGATGGGATAATTCGTTATGTATTCATCCTTAGAAAGAAGTTATGAAAATATATTTATCTCTTTTTGTTGCTGTTATTTTTAGAGTTTTTGCATTCGGACAATCCGAGTCCGTTTATGATGGGCCGTACGTGTTTAAGGGAAAGTCAGGTCAAGCCACTTTCGAATTTAATGAAGGCACAGACGGAGAAATCATACTAAATGGGTTTTTTAGTTTTGACCGAAAAGAGATTGATTCGTTAGATCAAACCTTACTTACCAAATTTCAGGTAAAAGGTTCCTACAAGGATAATATTAAAGAGGGTAGCTGGTTCTACGATCAGGAGAGGCACAAAATAACTTTGGAGGATGTTATTGAGTTCAAGGTGCTTTCCCAGTTGGAAAGTGAGGATTTGGAAATCAAAGCTAACTATAAAGGAGGATTGCCGCATGGAAGTTGGGAACTCAATGAGCACAAATTTTCAAATAATAGAAAAAGCATCCGGGCAATAGCAGAAAAGATTAATTTTGAGGAAGGGGTGATGACTGGTGAGATTTCCTACCGTAATTTTTTAGGTGGATATACTCAATTTTTACGGGGAAAGGTCAATGAGCGAGGTTTTATGGATGGGGAATGGTCATTAACCTATTTGAAAGATTCCGTGCTCATTTCTGAAGTTAGAAAATATGAAAACGGCTTTTTGCTGGGAGTAGTTCGGAGGAATTTGGACTCAGGCGACCGAATTGACGAGGCCATTTTTTACTCAACTATAGAAAAGCTCAACCTAGTTAACGATGGTCTTAACGAAACTTTTAGCATTTCAGAAAAGGTTTTTGATTACGATTATAATGATGGATATAGACCCGGAAGTTTAGAACGGCAAATACAGGTTTCGGGAAACGAGTTTTTATCAAACTTTCTGAAGGACTTACTTCAATTTGATGATTCGATAAATGAAGATGGCCGATTGGAACGATATCCTTTTTATACAAAAAGATTTGAATTTGATATTTCCCGGGACGATATGGAATTGCTTGTAGAAATTCCCGTTTTATTTGATCAGATCAGGGACTCGGTTGAAAGGTATAATGAAATGAATTCCTTGTCACTAAACCGAGCCAAAACTGATTCATTGGCATTTTCACATGCGTTTTTTGCGAATAGGGTGGAGAAGTTGGCCTTAATGGAGAATTTTGTCAACCTATTAAGAACTGGAGAGATTATTCATTACGATTTGTCCAACTATGCCAAAGATGGCGTAGACTTCATGTTTCAGGAAGATTTGGTGATTTATAACTATCAGGACGACACACTGAATAAACTGTTGCCAAGAGAAGTGTTTTTTGATGAATCTGGAACCTTTTTGTCCAAATTTAAAAACTATCTCGATGAGGAATTAAGTTTTATAACTGATATCTCAAACTATGTGACAAGTGAGTTGTTTGAAATTGAGGTGAATTCCCGTCTTGTTGCGTTGGAAGCTAGTATAGTACAGCGGAAAGTAGAGCTGGATTCCATATATGCGAACCACCTGGCTAAATCCGATGCAGAAAAAGCATTTATAGAAGATTTTGCCATTAATTTCCTGGTTAATAGATTTGATGAATTGAGTGAGGTCTATGCGTCAAGCATTGATTTTGACAATAAATTCGATCAAGGTAATGTGATGTTGGATCTTTTGGAAGAATTGGAGAAGCGATTGCCAAGCATTGCCATTCTGTTCGAACGTCAAATCGCACTTGATGAGGTATATATGGAGGAGACCTTCAATCCATTCACATATAGCAGGTATGACCAACGTGTTAAGGAGCGCTTGTATGAAGCCGGACAAACCCTATTCCAATATTACTTGGATAATTTAAAAACAGAAGACAATTACACCCAAATAAAAGACCATATCAATAATATAGAAAAACTTCAGGACAGGATGTATGAATTGAGAGATCAAGATACAAGAACTATCGAAAGGAGGTTAGGCAAAAGGACCTCTGCTTCCCGAATAGCTTCTGCACTTGGGCTTTAATAGATGTTGATATGGAAATAGAGACTTTCGTGAGAAAAGTAAAATTAATCGTCTTTTTCACTTTTATTTGGTTGGCGAACGGGTATGGCCAAAATGTAGATGAGCCAGTCAGGACGAATTTGGCTCCCACGACAGAAATGTGGAATGGATTATATTTGAAACTTAGGCTTTCGGATAAGATTTTCTGGTATCAGGAAAATCATTATCGAAGAAGAGCTAGTGCAGATAACCGTAGTGATTTTGTCGGACGGATGGGCCAGATATATAATCGGGCCGGTTTGGTTTATTTATTTAACGATCAATTTGAAGTTACTGTCGGTCCTACACTGGTTTTTAATTTCACACCAGACCCGGAAAATTTAGAATATCTAAATTCTACTTTAGAACCTCGATTATGGCATCAGTGGTTGTTTACACAGTCAATTGCAGGAATAAAAATACTACACCAGTTCAGGTTCGAACATCGGTTTAAACGGGATAATTTGATTGGTGCGGAATACAAATATACAGATAGGTACAGGTATAAATTTGTAGCGTACATCCCGCTCAATAAGCCAAAAATGGAGAATAAAACCTTGTTTTTATCTCCCTCGAATGAAATATTTTTTCAGACAGGTAAATACCAACGGGAAATATTTGAGGATAACCGAGTCTATACCGCTATAGGTTACACCTATAATAATTTTATGTTCTTTGGTGGGCATATGTGGACCTATGGCTCTACCAACAATCCCGGCACATACGCCAATAAACATATAATTCGTTTGAATATCATGTATACCTTAGATTTCAGAAATCGAAGAAGGCCAGTGACAAGAAGTTTACCAGCATTGTAATTTCAAATGATAGAAGAATAAATGAAAAAACTTATTTTATTTTTTGCGTTGCTCCTAATAGGAAATCTAGCCTTAGCTCAATACCAAGGGCAGTTTAGGCTACAATATGGTAATGATATGGGTTTCTCTTCAGGGTTATTTGGAATGAACATTGGAGGTGAATATTTTCCAGTTGATAAAATTTCGTTTGCTCCAAACCTAAGTGTGCTATTGCCCGAGACAGGAAAAGCAAGTAACCTTCATTTAGATGCAAGATATTATTTCACAGACGAGAGATTTGAATTATATGCTTTGTTGGGGTATGCCAATTTCAGAAGGAGGTATG
>DATHWC010000414.1:0-7814 GCA_035460985.1 Lunatimonas sp. | reverse complement strand
TACTGATGCCCTGCGGCCATCCGATTATTTCCGGGCTACCGGAAGACCTTGTCATCCAAGGGAAATTAGATACTTTGCTTCCAAATGAAAGGTTGTATTTTGATCAGAAAACTGGTAAGATCAAGCCAAAGATTTCCTCTCAGCCTCTTGACATTAGCGGTCCAAGTGACCTTCTTCCTTGGGTTGTTGCTGCGCTGGAAAAATCGAGTTTGCCAATACACACAACCTCCATCAAGATCGATATAGAGTCGAATCCATTCCACCTGGTTGCACTTGTAAACGGACAAAAAATAGAATGTGAGAGCATTCAAACTTTAATCAGCCGATTGCAATCCACGCCATTTTTTAAATAAAAGATTCAGATCTATTTTTTGTAGAAATTCGAAATAATTACTTGTAAAATACGATTTTTATAGATATATTTAAATCAATTTTACCTTTTAGCCTTTTAATATTTCTAAAAACATAGGATAAACAAATATTCAATTTACAACGATCTTAAGCGAACAGTATTGGAAATGGAATAAACTACCTACGAATTTCACATTTAAACCCAACCCTAACTATCTATGAAAAAACCAGTTAAAATTATTGGACTACTTGTTGGCGGACTCCTAATTGCCGCCTTAGCAGGAGTCCTTTATCTTTCTGTAGCCCTACCCAATGTGGGTCCAGCTCCGGAGGACTTTCGAGTTTCCGCAACCGAAGAAAAAATAGCGCATGGAAAATACCTTGCCTATCATGTGCTCTTATGTGTAGATTGTCATTCCAAACGGGACTTTAGTATTTTTAGTGGGCCACCTGTGCCCGGAACAGAGGCGGCGGGAGGAGAAATATTTGACAAAGCGATGGGTTTTCCCGGAACCTTTGTTTCTCCCAACATTACCCCCTATGGTATCGGAGATTGGACAGATGGTGAACTCTTTCGCCTAATTACTACAGGTGTAAAAAAGAATGGAGACCCAATTTTTCCAGTCATGCCCTATCACAGTTACGGTAAGATTGACCCCGAAGATATTGAGGCGGTAATTGCTTACATTCGGACACTGACGCCTGTTACTACCAACCACCCTAAATCGGCTCCCGAATTTCCCTTTTCCCTGATTATGCGGACAATGCCCGCAAAGGCAAGCCTGTCGAAGAAACCGGATCCATCAGATCAAATTGCCTATGGGGGATACCTAGTCACAGCCGGTGCTTGTGGTGATTGCCACACCAGGTTTGAAAATGGATCCTATGTTGGAGAACGTCTTGCAGGCGGAAGGGAATTTGCATTTCCAGACGGAATTCTTAGATCAGCCAACTTAACTCCCCATGAGACTGGACTGGCCAACTGGACGGAAGAGATGTTTGTACAACGATTTAAATCCTATGAAAACCACGCAAACTTGGAGTCAGTAGGATCCGGAGAATTTCAGACCATTATGCCTTGGTATATGTATGCCGGGATGAAAGATTCTGACATAAGGGCGATTTTTAAATATCTTAAATCCCTTTCTCCAGTCGAAAATGCCGTCGAAAAATTCACTGTGAAAAATCAAACGGGCTGACAAGAAAAACCCAAAATTACCAGATGCTCATTTAAAGAAAGATGGCATAGAACTGCCACCTTTCTTTATTCTTACTTATTGGCGAACACCTTACAAGGCCGTCAGGTACCCTCCGTCAATGGGGATATTGGCTCCATTAATATAACTAGCCATCGGAGAAGCCAAAAAGGCAACGAGGTAGCCAAACTCCTCAGGTTTACCAAATCTCCCCGCTGGGATTTTACCCCGTTTTTCTTCGGTCAATTTTTCTAAAGAAGCACCTGTCTGCGCAGCCTGCGCTTTCAAAATTTCCGTGATTCTTTCCGTGTCAAAGGAACCGGTGAGGATATTGTTCACCGTTATCCCAAATGGTGCTACTTCCCTTGAAAGTGATTTTGCCCAGCTGATAACGGCTGTTCGGATCGTGTTGGACAATGCTAAATTGGCAATCGGTTCTTTTACAGAGGTGGAAGATAAATTGATGATGCGGCCGAACCCGTTAGTATGCATTCGGGGAAGAAGAAGGTGCGTGAGCAAATGATATGATTTAAAAAGCAGATCAAAAGCCTGTTGGTATTCGTCAATACCCTTTTGCAGTACCGTTCCCGGTGCGGGTCCATTGGTGTTGTTTACCAAAATATCCACTGACTTACTTTCAAAAAAATCGGTAACCTTTCGCTCAAAACCGGGAAAATCCGCATAATCTACAACCAGGTAGTCATGCTTCTGTTTGGTTGGAGTCGGTAATTTTTGCTGTATCGCCTGAAGTTTTGACTCATTTCGTGCCATTAGAGTAACTTGAGCTCCGGAGGTTGCCAGCTGATTGGCCACAGCCAATCCCAGTCCCCGACTGCTCCCTCCCACTACGGCCTGATATCCATTTAGATTGATGTTCATCTTTTTTTTATACAAAGATAAAAACATCCGGGTGATGAAAAATATTTTAACAAAACCTATAAACATTATAGAGTTTATTATTTTATTTTTTTAAAATATCCGTATATTTGTTGCACTAACTATTGGTATGACACAGGAGCAGTTTAGCAAGTATTCTTTTCTACTCGACCGGACGGCCCGGAGGGTTAAGCAGTATGCTCAGCAAAAGTTTAAGCAAAACGCATTTGATGTAACCGTGGACCAATGGCTTATACTTAAAAACCTGGCTGAAAATGACAGTTTAAGCCAGACTGAACTGGCCCAACTCGTATTTAAAGACCATCCTACACTTACCCGGATCATCGATCTGCTATGTAAGAAAGGATATGTGCAACGGCTTCCGCATCCCTTGGATAGAAGAAGTTTTCAATTGCTACTCACTGAATCAGGCAAAAGCAAAGTGGGGGAACTTAAACCCCAAATTTCCGCAATCCGGCAAAAGGCCTGGAAAAACCTTGGCGAAAATGATTTCAACGAATTTAAACGGATTCTTGACACTATCTATCAAAACCTAGAATCGTAAAGCAACAGCGAATTAAGTTTAGTTGCCATACGAATTATATTTACGCAAACAAACGCTTTTCAAAGACGTTACACTTTCAAAAAAAGACACGACATGATTACTACTGACATTTGCATTATCGGAGCAGGCCCAGTTGGCTTATTCGCTGTTTTTGAGGCAGGTTTATTGAAGATGCGCTGTCATTTAATTGACGCATTGCCTCAGGTGGGAGGTCAGCTTTCTGAAATATATCCCCAAAAACCAATTTACGACATTCCAGGGTATCCCGAAGTGAAGGCGCAGGAGTTGGTGGATAACCTGATGGAGCAAATCAAACCGTTTAAGCCTACATTTACTTTGGGAGAGCGTGTAGATCAATTGAACAAGCAGGGTGATGGATCCTATACCGTGACGACCAGTGACAAAACACAGATACATGCCCAGGTGATCATTATCGCCGGCGGACTGGGATGTTTTGAACCCAGGAAGCCTGTAATCGAAAAATTGGAAAACTTCGAGGGCAAGGGAGTGACTTACATGGTTAAAAATCCCGAATTATTTCGTGATAAAAGGGTTGTTTTAGCGGGTGGTGGAGATTCAGCGCTTGACTGGACCATTTACTTGGCAAATGTCGCAGAAAGGGTCACTCTCGTACATAGGAACGAGACCTTCCGGGGCGCACCTGACACAGCCGCCAAGGTGTTTGATATGGCAAATAATGGGAAAATTGATTTGATTTTATCAGCAAATCTTAAAGAACTTGGTGGAAATGGACACCTTGATACGGTTATTTTGACTGACAAGTCCAAAGCAGAGATCAAAATAGGCACAGATTATCTAATTCCGCTATTTGGGTTAAGTCCCAAGCTTGGACCTATTGCTGACTGGGGGCTTACAATAGACAAAAATGCCATTGAAGTAGATACCAGGGATTATTCCACAGGTGTGGAGCGTATCTTTGCGATAGGAGATATCAACACTTATCCCGGCAAACTCAAGCTTATCTTGTGCGGTTTTCATGAAGCTGCCATCATGATGCATTCGGCCTTTAAATATGTCTACCCAGATCAAAAATTAAGTTTTAAATATACTACGGTAAATGGTGTCAATGCATTTTAATGTTAAATTTGCGTCATGATACAATTTACGATAGAAGACCACCAAGGAAATCGCAAGGATGTTGAGGCTCCTGCCGATATGGGCTTGAGCCTGATGGAAATTTTGAAAGCGTATGAATACCCGGTATTGGCTACCTGCGGAGGCATGGCACTTTGCGCTACCTGCCATGTGGAGATACTTGATGGAAAGGATGAACTTGGAGAAGCTTCTGATGTGGAACTTGATCAATTGGAAGCTTTGCCGGAATACTTCCCAACTAGCAGACTCGCCTGTCAAATACGAATAAGCGATCTCTTGGAAGGATCCGTGATTAAACTTAGAGGAGAAGATAACTAAGTACTAACCTGATTAAGGCTACCCTAGAAGGAATCATTCAGTGCCATGCTTGATTCCTTCTAGGGTATTTTTATGACCCATCGTTGAACGACCTCTTTAAAAGATTCCTGTCTAACTGGCTTGGAAATAAAGTCATTAAAGCCCGCAGCCTTACATTTTTCTTCCTCACCAATCCCAGCATTGGCAGTCAAAGCAATGATACCCAATTTTTTTCCTGAGGGATGCTCTCTTATTGCTGCTGCCAAATCATATCCATTCATCTCAGGCATCTGGATATCAGATAATACTAAGTGGGGGCTTTCTGAATAAAACAATTCAAGTGCCATTTTCCCATTATTCGCCTCCAGTACGTTTATACCTGGAAAGATATTCCCTAAATAGACGCGGACTAACATCCTATTGACTGCGTTATCTTCCGCCACAAGCACCTTAAGATGGTAATAAGAGAGCTCCTTATCGTTCGGAAAAGATTCATTTTCATCCTTGATGGCCAAGTGAACTGCCTTATCCAACGCCTCTGTCAAGTTATCAAGCATCATCGGTTTAATCAGCACGTTTGAATACCCAATTGAAGCAAACTTGGAAAGCACATTCTCCGGGACATCGGCAGGCAACAACATGAGGCAAGGTGGCAAGCTTCTTGATTTTCCCCAAATCATAAAATCTTTAAGTTTGGTGTAGTTTTTCTCCTTTTCAGAAAGCTGTTGGTTAATGAGTATGCATTTTACTGCGGATAACCGTTGTAGCATCTCTCTTGCATCGCTCAATTCATCACAGCTCCGGATTTCGTAACCTAACTGATCCAGGTAAAGAGTCGCACTATTTATCAGGCCGGGCGAAAATCCTATTAATACGGCTGTTGACAACTCTTCTAGTGATCGCAGTCCGGGCTTGGATGGATTCAAATCGTCCACTATCAAATCAAAATAAAATGTACTTCCTTCATCCAACATACTTTCCACTTGGAGTCGGCTCCCCAGAAGAGAAAGCAATTTATTGGAAATGGTCAATCCCAAGCCGGTTCCTCCATACTGTTTGGTTGTGGAGGAATCAGCCTGCGAAAATGCCTCAAAAATAAGTTTTTGCTTTTTTGGATCTATGCCAATACCAGTATCTCTGACCTGAAACCTCATCAGAACTTTCTTATCTGGCAGCCTTTCCAATACTTCTACAGATAATTCCACTTCCCCTTCTTTTGTGAATTTCAGCGCATTATTGAGTAAATTTATGAGGATTTGTTTTAACTTCAGTTCGTCCGAACGAACCAAAGTCGGAACATTTGCGGGGTAGTTTACAAGGAATTCAATTCCACCCTTATTTGCCTGAAAGCTCATTACATCGGAGATGGTCCGATATAGCATCTGTAAATTAATCTCCTGCCAATCCAATTCTACTTTACCCGCTTCAATCTTGGACAAATCAAGTACATTATTTATCAACTCCAGCAAGGTATTAGCTGAATTATAGGCTGTAGAAACATACCGTTTCTGCTGATTCGACAATGGGGTGTTGCTTAGTAGCTCTGTAAATCCAATAACCCCATTCAGTGGTGTGCGAATTTCGTGACTCATATTTGCTAAAAATTCGGATTTGGCTTTATTTGCTTTATCGGCCTCCTCCTTTGCTAATTCAAGTTTTCGCTGATAGTCTTTTTCGGACGTCACGTCCCTCAATATCACAATTTCACCTAAAAATTTGCCATTTGAATTTTTGATGGGCGATTTCGAGGCTGAGTACCACCTGTATTCTTCATTTTGGTCCCATTTAAATATCGTTATATCTTTCTTATCGGATTTTTCTAAGACACCTTTTAGTTTATTCCAAGCAACTTGAGTAGTTAGATTTGGACGAAATTTTTGTTTACCTTTTGCGAGATTCAGAATTTTGGCAGCGGCGGGATTAAAGAAAACAAGGTTCCCCTCCGTGTCACATACTAACGCACCATCCGATAAACTTTCAAAGAGTGTCTTATAAACAATCGGTGTTTCTTTAAATAACTGGTATTTGGTCAGTCCCAAAAAAACAAATAACCCGGTTCCTATAAATGATATTGGAATAGGATCTAAATTCAAAGGAAACGTCCCTGTCAAATAGATGGCATATGCTATCACGGGAAAGGACATTCCAAACCAGACCAACTTAACCTGCTTAGTACCGGATGCCGTCCCATTAGTAATCATATTAATAATATACGGTTGACTTAGAATTAAAAAAAGTAGCGTATACACCTGATGAAACCAGTAAAAAAATCTTTTTTCAGTTACCAATACCTCAAAAAGCCCGTTATCCACGAGGCGATAGGAAGCATAGAAAAGAAAATGAAGGTCGTTTGATAAAACCAACAAAAGAAAAAGCAGCGGGAATATAAAAATCAATTTCAGTAATCTGGAATTTATGGCCGTGTCTCTGTTTGAATAATTCAAGGTAAAAAGTAACATGCAGGGCCCAAAAAAAACCGCCCCAAAATATTGTAGTTTTAGAAAAAGCACCTTAACAGAAAGAGTGGATGCTGAGAGCTCAAAGGCATAAAAAATCGAATATACCGCACAAGATGTCAGAAGATAAATAAAATATCTAATTTCCTCTGATTTGCCTAGTTGGGATGCTTTCCAAGCCAGTACCAGCGGGACAAGACCAGATATTCCCATCAATAAAACGATACTATTAAAGTCGAAATTTTCCAACATAACACCTATTTCGGGGACACAAAAAGTAATCGACAGCACATTAAACAAAACAAAGTATAAGCCTGATACCTACAGAATAACTTAAATCTAATGGAATTTTTACTAAATGCAGATAAATTGAGCTGTTAATGGAGTAAAAATAATGAATAATTTACTAAAACGCAGATTCAACGAAAAAAATTTAAATCTACACGTTGGCGTAACATCCCAGGTCATGCGAAAAATCAACCAGACTACAAGGAATAAAACCGGACAAAGCCGTATTCGCTTTCTGTAGCGACCAAGATGCAAAAATGTTTTCCCCTACCAAAATATCTTTACCTATTAGCTATCAAACTCCATCTTTTTGCAAATAAAATCTGATGACTAGTGTGAAAAATACCTTTGGGGGCCTTAAATTACCTTCCAAAAATGACACTTCTCTTATTATTATTTAAGAAATCATGCCTTCCTCAACCAGAATGACCAAAATACCTGTTTTCATTCATAAATCTATCTCAAGATTTATGGTTTATTGTCTATACATCGCCATGCTATTTTTCATTTCCTGTGAGAATAAGCATATAACACTACCCGCTAGCGAACCGGACAATGGCGGATTGATTTTACCGGGAGGCTTTGAGGCACTGGTAGTCATCGACAGTGTTGGCCCCACCCGACATATTGCAGTCAACGAAAATGGGGATATCTATGCCAAGCTCCGAT
>DATHWC010000413.1:0-10199 GCA_035460985.1 Lunatimonas sp. | reverse complement strand
AATCCCAGCTATTTTCCCCGTTGATATAAACCCCACCGCTGTAGGTCGCAACCGCAATACCCTTTTTGCCAATAAACCGCGCACAGACATCGCCGAAGGTGCCGCCAAACTGGGTAGAATGAAAGCTGACACTAATATCCTGAGGGTATTTATAGATAACTTGGTAATTTTTGAAGGCATCCCCGAATCCGTCACCTCCGTTATACCCCCCCATTCCGATGGCACTGGTGGGCTGCAGCTGAAGTGCCCAATTGCACACATCCAGCATATGTACCCCCTGATCGAGTAGAATACCTCCGGAAAGGTCCCGGAAGAAAAACTGGTTGCGTATTCGGACTTCATCATGGGACATCTCCGGTGTCTGAATTATAGGAAGGCCTGATGAAAAATAATACAGCTGGGCATTGACGACATCTCCTATGGCTCCTTCATGAATGCGCTTTATAATCTCTACATAGGGAGTAGCATAGCGAATCTGAAACCCAAATACAGCACTGCGGTTTTTGATAGACTTTGCAGCTGCTAATATCCGTTTGCATCCGGCTACATCCATTGCGGCGGGTTTTTCGCAATAAAAATGCTTGTTTGCCGCGATGGCTGCTTCAACAAATTCAGGATGGGTATAAGCCGGAGAGGATATAAGAACCGCATCAACGTCCTTATTTTCCAAAAGCTTCATATATGCCCTGGAGCCCTGATATGTATTTGCAACAGGGATAGCTGCAAATCCATTCGCTTCATTCAAAGCATCCAGCTTAGGCTTAGCTTGATCTAACTTGTCCAAAAACAAGTCAGCCATTGCAACGACCTGAATGCCCGCATGCTTAGACATGGCTGTTATCACTGATGTGCCTCTATTGCCACAGCCGATAATTCCGACTCGTATGGCGGAATTGGCACGGGTCCCGAACACAGTGGTTGGATTTAATACGGTAAAAGCTGAAAGTGCCGCGGCACCTTTAATGAAGGATCTTCGGTCAGTTAAAATCATAGGTTTTTGTTTACTTGATGGGTTATTTGAAAAAACACAATTCACTAAATCAATAAATGACAAATTTTAATTTTCAAATCGAGACAAACTGCTAATTGATTCTTTCGTGAAACATAATCAGCGTCCCAATTTATAGGTAATTAATTAATATTACATTATCAGAGGACTAATTTTCCTCAAAAGGAATAAGGATAAGCCACTACTTTTTTTCATTCCGACTATAAAGAGATTGTAAACAATGTTTACATTTACCAAACAAACAGAGATTCTTGTAATACGATCTTCATTCCAAATTTCATTTCTCTGCGCAGTCTGCATGAAAGCCAACTTTTGATCGAAGAATCATCCATTTAATTGACATAATACCCAAGATATTTTATCTTTAAAAAACTTCAATCATGACCTCAATGAACTTAGATAATCCTTACCTACTCTTAACCCCCGGGCCGCTAAGTACTACCCCTACGGTAAGACAGGCCATGTTGCGGGATTGGTGTACCTGGGATTCTGATTACAACAATATTGTCCAAAAGATCCGGTCTGGTTTATTGACTATAGGAAATGCTTCGGAGGAATATACGGCAGTGCTTATGCAAGGAAGTGGTAGCTTTTCGGTAGAGGCGGTGTTGTGGACTTGTTTGGCGGCCGATAGCCACTTGCTGATTGTATCCAACGGTGCATATGGCCAGCGAATGGCAAAAATGGCCAGCATGATGGGAGCTAATTCTACGGTTCTATCTTTTGCAGAAACCTACCGACCGACCGTGGAAGCCGTGGAAGAAGCTATTTCTACGAATAAAAGTATCACCCATGTGGGGATGGTCCATTGTGAAACGACAACGGGAATTTTAAATGATTACCTCCCTATCGCCAAAATGGCAAGATCGTTGGGGAAAACGGTCATTTTAGATGCCATGAGCAGCTTCGGCGGTATCCCCATCGATCTGTCAGACCATAACGTTGATTTTCTTATAAGCAGTGCCAACAAATGTATTCAGGGCGTTCCGGGATTTGGATTTGTATTGGCCAAACGGGAGATCTTGGAGTCCTGCAAGGGTAATTCCAAAAGCCATTCATTAGATCTTTATGACCAATGGAACAGTATGGAAACCCAGTCTGGAAAATGGAGGTTCACCTCCCCTACACATACTGTACGGGCATTTTTGCAAGCTATGACTGAACTGGAGACTGAGGGTGGGGTAGTGTCCAGAAATAAAAGATACCGGGAAAACCACCAAACTTTGGTCAGCGGAATGGAGAAAATCGGTATTAAAGCCTTTCTTCCTCCTGAATTGCAATCGCCCATTATCACTGCCTTTCTGGAACCAGCCTCAGATTCCTTTGATTTCAAGGAACTGTATGATGGATTGAAAAAGGAGGGCTTTGTTATATATCCTGGAAAGGTCTCGCAAGCACCGACATTTCGGATCGGCCATATCGGAAACGTGTTTCCCGCGGATATTGAGCGGCTTTGCAAGGCGGTTGAAAAAATCAAATTTTGGTGAGGTAATTTTCAGTATGCCGCCTAGAGTCAAACCTCTCTAAAAATGGGTCAAAGTTATCAAATCCAGTCATAGAAAATTTTATTGACTTGATCGTTTTTATTATTGAAAAGTCTGCAAAATGAAGGAATTAAAGTCAGAAGGAGATATTAATCTAGGGGAAGAACGGACCAAGTGGCACGATAATCTGGATGAATCCACCAAGGAAATTCTGAGGGAGGATGAAAAATACTTTATGCATCAGACTCTGTCAACGCCCTGCCTGAACGTCATATCGAGAGCGGAGGGTTCTTATATTTATGACCATCAAGATAAGGCCTATTTGGATTTTCACGGCAACAGTGCCCACCATGTTGGGTACGGAAACCCGGCTGTCAAGCAAGCCATCATCGAGCAAATGGAAAAATTGCCTTTCAGTCCCCGCCGCTATACTAATGATACGGCCATTGCCTTTGCCAAAAAACTGACTGAACTTGCACCGGGAGACCTAAACCGGGTACTGTTCGCCCCTGGAGGCACGGTTGCCATGGGGATGGCGTTGAAACTTGCAAGGGCGGCTACTGGCAGGCACAAAACCATCAGTCTTTGGGATTCATTTCATGGCGCATCCTTAGATATGATTTCTATAGGTGGGGAAGCTGTATTCCGCAAGGATGCCGGCCCCTTGCTTTCAGGGACAAATCATGTACCTCCTTCGGACCCCACACACTGTCCCTTCGACTGCGGAAAATCTTGTTCGCTGAAATGTGCCGATTATATCGAATATGTGCTGGAAAAGGAACAGGATATTTGTGCGGTAATAGCAGAAACCGTTCGCAGTACGCCCTATATTCCCCCGAAAGACTATTGGAAAAGAATCCGCAAATCCTGTGATAAATATGGCGCGTTGTTAATCCTGGATGAAATACCCCATGGTGTGGGGAGGACAGGGACCTTTTTCACGTTTGAGCAGTATGATATTGTTCCCGATATTGTGGTTATTGGAAAAAGTATTGGAGGAGGCATGCTGCCACTTGCTGCCATGATTGCCCGTGAAGGGCTGAATGAATCAGTGAAAACCCGCTCAATCGGCCACTACACCCATGAGAAAAACCCCATTGCCATGGCAGTAGGTCTGGCTGTGATCCGGTTTATTGAGGAAAATAACATCCTTAATAAGGTGATTGAAAAAGGATCATATCTAAGAACAGGATTGGAAAAATTGCGTGGAAAACATGCCTGCATCGGGGATATCAGGGGATTGGGGCTACTGATAGGAGTGGAATTGGTACTTCCGGACGGGAGACGGGCGTTGGACTTGGCGGAAAAAGTAATGTATTCCTGTTTGGAATTGGGACTAAGCTTTAAGATCTCAATGGGCAATGTGATTACTCTTACTCCTGCCCTCACGATTTCCTATACAGAAATGGACGAAGCTTTGGATATTTTGGATCGGGCTATTACGAGGCATTGAGAAGGAATTTTAATCCTAAATTTTTAATTTGAAGTGCTTCTTTTTTATCTCGACCCATATTTCAGATCTTGGTAATGCGGCTTTACCAGATCAGGATTTTTTATTCAAATCTATGAATGCCAATATCAAAAAGGACAGCCTTCACTTTGATTATCTGCTGAAAGATGGCCTATCAAAAGAGAGGTTAGGAATGTGGATATTACGGAACGAAAAATAATATCCGGTTTACGTGCACTAAGGAAAACTACCCCTCAATAAATCAAATAGACTGTCCAACAAACAGACAGCCCTATGAACATATTCGCTTTTTTAAATTAAAAGAGTGATAAATGAGTCATTCTAGAAAACAACACAATTCACCATTACAACGTCGACCCTTAACGCCGCTCCATTTACTCCCCGGACTGTGGGCAAACAATACACTAACTTTTATAGATCGACTATTAACTCGACGATATTGCTACTTCAAATCCTTTTTTCTTCTATCAGAATAAGTAGAATTTAAATAGGTGTAGATTTTATCAAACGTCTCTCTGTTGAACCGGGTGTTCACATGGTGCCACTTGCCGCTTTCAAGCTCAATATTAATGGAATATACTTTACCTATCCAAAGGAAGTTCGCCTCCTGCATATTCCAACTTTTCAGATCGTGCTGTAAGCTTACTTCCTTCTTCCGCATCGGATAATGAAACTCCATGCTGTCTCCCAACAGCCGGATATCTGAACTTCTCCTCGTGAAATATACCAACGGTAAAAACACCAGTGCAATGAGTAAAGCTACAACAGCAATACCTATAAAAATTTCCATATTAGTTTATTTTATTCCGTTGAAATATAACAAAGTCGGTGCCAAAGGGTATTATCCGTTCGATTGATATTCGTTTGCCAATACTCCATAGAACGTATTAGGGAAGATGACTTCACGCAAGAATCCGCCTTTAGGTTTATGCGCTTCTCAAAAGAAAAAATAGTAAAAGATCAAAAAACTTAATCACTTCTTTTTATTCTTTCAAGTTAAAAACCCTACATCTCCTGGCTATCCATCTAAGCCGAAGGAAAAAAAAATCTAAACTATAGTCAACAAATTTAAACGGTATTTAAAATTATAAACCCCCATTAAAATCATGATAAATGTCCCCTTTGTTCTTCAAACCTAAGGATTTGAAAATCTTGCGCTTCAATGGAAAAAGAAACGCCAACTTGTCCTTAATAATGTGAGCCGAATGGAGATACGTACTTTCAAAAAGTTGTCGCTGGCTTTGATTGATGTGGGATTCCTGACTTGGATTTTGTGGATCATACCTTACCAATGCCAAACCACCCCACATTTCCCGATAGGTTCCGTTATGCCAATAAGAGCCGGTTACATAATCCAACTCCGCATAAGCGACGAACTGGGGGTGGCTTTCCAAAAATGTGCGGATACCTTTCCTGCATTCTGGATTGAAACTGTCATGCATTAGAATCGTGATGGGATGTTTGTGAGGAAAGTTAAAAATAACCTCCAAATCACGGTAAACTCCCTTACGTGTATGGTCACCATCCACCAGGATAAAATCCAGCCTTTTTCCCTCCTTTTCGATCTTCTGAAAAATATCTGTAAGACAATTTACAGAATCGCCGACCACAAACTCCACGTTGGGGAATTTGGGAGATAAAAATTTCTTTGGTGAGTCACTGATATCTATGGAATAAACCCGCTGGGAATTGGCGCTGATAACCTGCAAGCTTCCTCCCTTATAGGTTCCAATTTCGATTGCCACCTCAGGAGATAACTCCCTCATCAGCCCCATCAAGCAATATTTTTCCGCCCGTGACATTTGCCATTCCAGCGATTCATCCAGGCTAAAATCCGTAAAGATTGGATTGCCGATATCGTCTTTCATTTGATTATCCTTCTATATTTCAATTTAAAAAAGCTAGCGGCGATCACTGACCCGCAGGAAGCATGTTTCGAATGCCTGAAACCTTCCAGCGGCCATCCTGATATACTGCTATAAAAGTACTCCACATTTTTCTGACGGGGCTGCCATCCGCAGGTTCAATGGTGTAGCGCGCATCAACCAGTGCTGTATTAGAATCAACAAGTCTAACTCTTTCAACTTTTAAGGTTCGTTTTCCTTCATTTACCTGCGAGCTACGTTTCATCCCTTCCACCGCGGTGGTAATTCCCTGCCTCCATTCACCGGAAGAAACCAATTGGTCAATGTCAGGAGTTAGAATTTCTTTAAGCAATACCGTGTCCTGATTTTCTCTTGCCTCCGAATAACTGTCAATCAAGTCAATCAACTCATGCATAGTAGCCGCCGGAACAATTTGCTGGGCACTTACCGACACACTGATAAAGAATAAACAAATGCCTACCCAAAGAAATGACTTTTTCATCCTATTATTTTTTTCATCCTATTTTTGAAGAGATATACCGACCCACAAGTTACAAAAAAATATTTGCCTAACGATTGGGAAAGGATATTCCCATTTGATACCAGGTAAAAGAAAATATATCAGCGATTTCCTCAATAACCTTAGACGTGGGCTTTCCCGCACCGTGGCCAGCATTGGTTTCAATTCGGATGAGAACCGGGTTTTCTCCAGCATGAGCCTGTTGGAGAGCTGCCGCAAATTTAAATGAATGTGCAGGTACAACCCGGTCATCGTGGTCTGCGGTTGTGATTAGTGTAGACGGATAGGATGTCCCGGCTTGAAGATTATGGAGCGGAGAATATCCTTTGAGGTATTTGAACATCTCTTCACTGTCATCCGCAGTGCCATAATCGTATCCCCAACCAGCGCCCGCAGTGAATTGATGATACCTGAGCATATCCAGCACGCCAACCGCAGGCAACGCCACTTTTGCCAAAGTGGGTCGTTGCGTCATCACCGCACCCACTAGTAGACCTCCATTACTACCACCCCGTAGTGCCAGATAATTGGAAGAAGTATAACCTTCCGCTATTAGGTATTCGGCGGCGGCAATAAAATCGTCAAAGACATTTTGTTTGTTTTCCTTGGTTCCTGCCAAGTGCCATTTCTCTCCATACTCTCCCCCACCCCGGATGTTCGGCACAGCATATACCCCACCGTTTTCTAGCCAGACCGTATTGGCAACACTAAATGATGGTGTAAGACTTACATTGAATCCGCCATAACCATACAGAATTGTGGGATTTTTACCTTCCAATTCCAATCCCTTCTTATGCGTGATAATCATTGGAATTTTTGTCCCATCCTTAGAAGTATAGAAAACCTGGGTACTTTCATAGGCCTCTGGGTTAAAGTCGAGTTCGGGACGGAAATATAACTCACTCTCTCCGGTACTTATCTTATACTTGTACGAGGTTGCGGGTGAAATATAAGATGTGAACGTATAATATAATTCTACTTCTTCAAATTTGGCACTGAATCCACCGGCAGTTCCGACTCCGGGTAATTCTACGATTCGTTCGATCTCGCCGGAATAGGCTATCTGATGCACTTCAGTTATTGCGTCTTTCAGGTAGGAAGCGAATAATTTCCCTCCCCCTTTGGATACCTCCAATACAAATTCACTTTCCGGAATCACATCCTCCCAGTGGGTGGAGTCAAGATTGTTGACTGCTGTCTTTACCAAACGGTTGTTGGCAGCATTTTGATTGGTGGTGATAAACAATTCTCCTTGTTTATGGTCTACTACCCAATTGTTGTTTTCCATCGAAGTAACAATGGGCCTGATGGGTTCACCGGGCCGATTAAGCGACTGAATGTAGAGCGCGTTGCCGGAAGTACTGTTCGCTGCAGAAATTATCAAATACTCCCCATCTTCCGTCACATCAGCACCCACGTACCTTCTAGGATCTTCGTCGGAACCAAAAATTAGAACATCTTCCTCTTGTTTTGTTCCAAGAGTATGATAGTAAAGCTTATGGTTATTGGTCAATGCAGAAAGCTTGGACCCTCCCGGTTTATCGTAGGTGCTGTAGTAAAACCCCTCCTCACCTTTCCAGGCTATCCCTGTAAATTTTGCATCTAGTACCTTATCAGTGAGTAGCTCTTTCGTATCAGTGTCCATCACGTAAATATCCCTCCAGTCAGAACCAGCCACTGAGAGCGCATAAGCAAATAGCTTCCCATTCTTCGTAAATGCAGTACCTCCCAAACTGGTCGATCCATCCTCAGAGAGTTTGTTAGGATCCAGAAAAAGTTCGGGTTCGGCATTATCGTCAATTTTGCGGTATATCACCGCTTGGTTTTGTAATCCGTCATTTTTGGAGAAGTAAAGGTAATCTCCGTATCTGGTGGGTGCAGAAATCCGCTCAAAGTCCCACACCTCCTCCAGCCGCCTTCGTACTTGTTCCCGGAATGGGATCTTGTCCAGATAACCGAACGTAACTTTATTTTGGGACCCTACCCAAGCCTTGGTCTCCTCGGCATAATCATCTTCCATCCATCGATATGGATCGCCCACTTCTTGGCCCCAATAGGTATCCACTTGGTCACTGTGTTTGCTCTCAGGATAATTCACGGGTATGGTTTGGAACTTTTTTTCAGTTGAACAGGACATTTGGCTTAGTGCTACCAATATGGAAATTGAGCATAATCGAAAGAAAGACGTAAGTGTATGACAGCTCATTTTGCTCGGATTCAACTGGGGTTTTCAAGGGAAATTTAAGATTTGATTGGCCAAATATAGGATAATTCTCCCATGGAATGCGACCTAAGTCTGAATTTATGACTTGTAAGCGAAATGTTAAACTATATTGGGTCTGAGAACAAATCACAAATTAATACGTACAATTTTGATCGGCAGCATACATTTATCCTTTTTGGAATCCAACAAGATTGAGAGTATCTTGTTACCCTGACATGGAACATATGATACGTATTGGATTAACCCACCTTTTGATTTTGTTTTCCCTTTTAGGGATAGGCTGTCAAGCTCAACAGGGAAACACTGTAGCAAATTCTCCCTATAGCTATAAAACGCCGGACCGGGACGGAACTGGAAAGGTATACTTAGGACGGGAAATTTCGCATATCATGGGTTTTCACGGCAAGGATTGGTTGGAAAGGGAATCCCGCGAACAGGAAGAAAGCATTTCCTTGGCTTTGGATAACCTACCCATTACACCGGAAAGCGTCGTTGCTGATATTGGTGCCGGTTCAGGGTATTATACTTTTCGGATAGCCCCTCTAGTACCTCAGGGAACAGTGATTGCTGTAGAAATACAGGACGAGGCCATAGATTACATCAATGAACAAGCTCATTCCTTAGGATTTGATAATGTAGTGACAATCAAAGGTGATGAAACCTCCCCCAACCTTCCCGAAAATTCTACCGACCTGGTAATTATGGTCGACGTATATCATGAGCTATTTCATCCCCAAGAAATGCTTAGGGAAATTAAAGCCGCATTAAAACCGAACGGCAAACTCCTGCTAATTGAATACCGTGGCGAAGATCCACAGGTTGCCATAAAACCTCTTCACAAGATGACCGTGGAGCAGATAGAAAAGGAGTTGACTGCCAATGGATTCGAATTAGTTCAGAACTGTCAGTTTATGCGAATCCAGCATTTCTTGGTTTTCGAAAAGTCAAATTGACTTAATGGCATTTAGGGGTTACTGATTTTCCGGTGCGTCTCTCCAAAGCTGCAATCCGACGGAGGTCCTTGGTTTGAAGCCTTTCCAGGTTTCTTCCGTTGACTCTTTCGTGAGGTCAAGAAAAGATCCATAGTCGAGCCCTTTCAACTTTATCCCCAAGAATGCCGTCAAAAAATGTTGGTTGATATTGTTGATTCTTCGCAGATCCCAAACGGGCTCCGCATAGTGATAATATTCATTTAAATCCAACCCGGGTGCATATGACGCAGATGGGGCTGGGTTTGGAGCTACGTTGTGCCTGGCATTTTGATAGACCAGCATATATTTTTCCGCATTCCCTATTCCATCATAAATGGCCTTCACCCCATCCTCATAGCCGGATACGTCATCCTGATCACCTGCAACTATAAAAGTGGGTACCCTAATTCCTTTTAGTCCTTCTACATCCCATGCACCACGTTGCATCCCCCAAGGCGCGAAAGCAACAATAGCCTTTATCCGCTTGTCCAATGAGGCCTGAAAAGCTGCATTACCGCTAATTCTTGATTCAATAGCGTTGTGGCCTCCTGAGAGTTGTCCAAACATTTGCAACATTTGGGGACTATATCCTGCGCCGGCTGCATTTAGCACCCCGTATCCGCCCATAGAATAGCCAATTAATCCGGTGTTATCC
>DATHWC010000412.1:0-11768 GCA_035460985.1 Lunatimonas sp. | reverse complement strand
TTAATTTTTTATACTCTAAAATTCCATTCAAACTTGTCTTCGTTGATCCCTCGCCGGATATCACTCAGCACCTGTTTTAAACCGTACATGCAGGAATCCTTTCCGGTATAGGTAGGATAGGATTTACCCAGGTAGGAGATTTCCTCGAAAGGAGAAATCACAGCTGCGGTGCCGACTCCAAACGCTTCAACCCGTACTCCGGCATCAATCCACTCAATTAGCTCATCGACCGATACCCGGTTCTCTTCCACTTCCAAGCCCTGGAGGGGTGCTAGTCGTAGAAGGGAATCCCGGGTGATCCCCTCCAAAATCGTATCACCGGTGGGAGGGGTAATAAGGGTTTTTCCGTCAAGGATAAACATAACGTTCATCGTGCCGGATTCTTCAATAAACTTCCGGTCAGCGGCATCCAGCCATAATATCTGATCAAATCCGGCCTTTTTTGCAAGTCGTTGTGGCAGCATGGAAGCACCGTAGTTTCCACCGTTCTTGGCAGAACCCGCTCCACCATGTGCTGCCCGTATATATTCGGTTTCTACTTTTACTTTTAAATTTTTGGAGTAGTAGGATTTCAGGGGGGAGAGCACGATCATAAATAGATATTCCTCCGAAGCATCCACCCCCAATCTGGGTTCTGTAGCTATTACAAACGGTCTTATATACAGGGAATAGTCGGGATTGTCGATGATCCACTTTTCTTCCTGATGGATCAATTCGGTCAATCCTTCAATAAATAAGGAAGATGGAACTTCAGGCATGGCCATTCGGCGAAGTGATCGGTTAAGCCGTTCATGGTGCTTGCCCATTCGGAACAAATTAATTCCCCCGTCTACCATCCTATAGGCTTTCATGCCTTCAAATACAGTCTGCCCATAATGGAAACACATGGCAAGCGGTGACAGCGTAATTTCGCCAAAGGGAACGATCTTATAATCCTGCCAGGCTGATTGGCCATAGCGAGCAATTAGCATTCGGTCGGTTGCTTGTACGCCAAATGTAAAATTGTCAAAGTCAAAAGAAGGCTTGGGAGATAGAATGGCTTGCATATTGAGAATATTTTCAAATGTTTACAGAAGGTGAAGGGTAGGAACTAATTAGGTACAAATGACCGAGGTGATGGTTGCCGTGCCACTGATAGAGGAGTGCATTTCGCCTCAGGGTAGTGCTTAACTTGTTTTCAGGATGGTAAAAGGTTCTTGCCCATTGATCATCCGATAGGGAAGTCATTAACAGATGCCATCTATAGTGAATGGAGCTAATAAGCTGTAAACTTTGCTCTATCGGTGCGGCATAATCTGCCAATGCTGCCCAAAGATCTTCTCTATACGGCTTAATAGTCGGATTTTCCTCCGTCAAAGCTAACTTAAACCGAATCAGTGCATTAAGATGACTGTCAGCAACATGATGTATCACCTGAAGGCCGTTCCAACCTCCCGGGCGGTACGGATGGACTAATCTTTCGGATCCAAGGAGTTTGGCTGCAGCCTGTATTTTTTCTGGCAAAGCACCAATATCGGCTATGGCTTCTTGGAGTATTTCATCTGAAATATTTCCCGAAGCCTCAAACTTGCCTAAGGGATATTTTAATTTGTCCATAATGTTAAATGGAATTGTAATCAACATGCAAAGTAAAATGCCACACATGAATGGTTACAGATACATTTTTCATAATTTTGTAGGGTACAGTTGAAAATGCTTATGAGAGATCAGACACTTTACCTAGGGCTGGCAGACACCTTGGATCGGTTGATTGTAAATGGAACCCTCAAGGTTGGAGAGAAGCTTCCTTCAATTCGCAGGGTAAGTAAGGAATATGGAGTGAGTAAAAACACCGTCATTCAGGCCTATTTGGTTTTGGAAAGCCGCTCGTTAATTCATTCCAAGCCACAATCTGGCTTTTTTGTAAGTGGGGAGGCGGCAAGAATATTGCCAGTTCCCACCGTCAGTAATCCGGGCCAAAAATCTCAGCCTAAGGAGGCTGACGGCTTGATAGGAAAGGTTTTTCAAAACCTGAACAACAAGGCGATTACCCAACTCTCTCTTAGCGTGCCCGACCAGTCCTTTCTGCCGGTCGCCAAACTGAACAAAAGTATGATGAGTGCCATGCGCTCTCTTCATGGTAGTGGAACGGCATACGGGGATATACAAGGCAACCTAAAGCTTCGTAAATACATTGCGAAATGGTCCTTTACTTGGGGTGGAAACTTGGGAGTAGATGATGTCGTTACCACGGCGGGCACCATGAACGCCATCTCCTTTGGCCTGATGGCACTTACCCACCCCGGGGATACCATTGCCGTGGAAAGTCCGGTATATTATGGGATCTTGCAACTAGCCAAACATTTGGGGTTGAAAGTTCTGGAGTTGCCCACCCATCCGGTCACGGGGATTGACTTGACGGCACTTCGGGAAGTGGTGGGTTCAATTAGGCTGTGTTTGGTAGTGAGTAATTTCAACAATCCCCTCGGTAGCTGTATGCCCGATGAAAACAAAAGGGAAATTGTTGAACTGCTGACAGCATATCAGGTGCCGCTGATTGAGGATGATTTGTACGGAGATGTCTATTTCGGTGAAAAACGGCCAAAGCCTTGTAAGGCATTTGATAAAGAGGGAATCGTACTATGGTGCGGTTCATTTTCAAAAACCCTAGCCCCCGGCTATCGGGTTGGTTGGATAGCTCCGGGAAAGTATATAAAGGCGATTTTACGTCAAAAGGCCTTTCACTCCATATCCAGCACGGCATTGACTCAAGAGGCCATTGCCCACTTTTTGGAGAAAGGTTGGTATGAAAAGCATTTGATCCACTTACGTAAGAAACTCTATGGTAACAGCCTGCAATTTATCAGAAGCGTGGGGGAATACTTTCCTGAGGGTACCAAGGTCAGTCGCCCACAGGGAGGATTTGTGCTTTGGGTGGAATTGGGTAACAAAACAAACACAGCAGAACTCTATGAAAAAGCCATGGCCAAGGGAATTAGCATTGCTCCTGGAAGAATGTTTACCTTACAGGATCAATTTCACCACTGTATGCGGCTGAGTTATGGATTGGAATGGAACGAGGCATTGGAGAGTAAGTTAAAGGTATTGGGTAGGTTGGTTGCTGGGTAGAACACGGATGACACGGATTGGGCGAATTTTTTGATTGGTCGAAGATTATATGTCGATGGGTTTATAAGTCGATGGGTTGATGGGTTTTTAGTTTTTTTTGATATTGGTTGATATTCGATATTTATGGATATTAGGGTATGGATACGTTTTTCGATAGTTGAAATTGAAATATTGTAGAAATATGGCCTAGCGTCCAAAATATTTCATAGCAATGTGTTTACGTTTGTCTGAAATCTAAAATCATCAATCTCAACCCATAGCCCATCATTCAAATTACGAATTAAAAATTACGAATTACGAACTCATAACCCATAATTAACCAATCTAAAATCAAAAATCTCAACCCATAACTCAAAACCCATAACCCCTAACTCATAACTTAAAAAACAACCCATCAACAAACTCACCTCTTAAGCCCCTTAATCCGAATCTCCCGAAACTCCACACCCTGACCCTCTGCCTGCAGTCCGATATACCCTTCCGTCAGTGCCTTTCCGTCTATTTTGATGGCAGGATCATATCCATTGGCAACACCTCCACCGATTTGCGGCTTCGTGTATTCCAATACGTTTTCTCCGTTTACCTTGTGGATTACTAAGGAATCTCCATAGACGATCAAGTCTGCCTTAACCCACTCATTCCAATGAAAGGTAGGGGAGGAGGAATTAATGCAATGCCGTGGATCCATTTCCCCTTTGTAAAAAACCTCTGTCCCTGGCGAACACATGTTACCAGTAGGACGTGCCTTTCCCGGTTCCTCCTCCGCGAGCATCTGATATTCTACCGAAATGGGCCAATCTTGTTCTTTCAGAATTGTTTCAGGGGCTTGGGAATGAAACATTACGCCACTGTTGCGGTAAGTATAGCTTGGGGCATCTTTCATCCATTGATCTGTAAAGCGATATTCAAATTTCAAGTGGTAAAAGGAGAAGGGTTGCTCGTAAAATAAATGCCCATACCGCTCTTCAAAGCTTTCGTATTCGTCGTAATTGACTTGAATGACACCATTTTCAACCCTAAACGTATTGCCGTAATTTTCACCCACCTCGTGGTGGTGAATCTTAGGTATCCACCCATCCAGATTTTGGCCATTAAAAAGTATTTGCCATTCCTCGTCATTTTTTGAACTGGTAGAAGTACAGGAACTAAAGGCGGCAAGAAGACAAATTGAAACAGGTATTACCAGCAGATTTTTTACTGTCATTTTGGATAGTTAATTACTAAATGAACTAAGAGATTAAATTACATATATTGAAACTAAAGCAACCCTCATATTTAGTTGTTCCAAAGAGGAAAAAGCAATTTTTAAAACTGAATTTGGCTTAATAATTTTTTTAATTTACTATATATAAAGCACTTAAAATGATTCATTTATGCATTATTTATAAACGAAACCATTAAACCTTCAACGACCCATGATAAGACGGGTTTGGGCCGGGGATTCGGGTAAGTCAATAAGTTCAATTTTTAACCCACTTTCCGGATGGATTTCTCTGTCCACGGCAACAGTTATCTGATGCTTGCCTTGGGTCAAACTGGAATTTGCAGACTGTTCTACAAGTGACAGGGATTTATCCCCAGCCCAAGCCTGTATGCCCTGACTGCTGTTAAATGTAAACTGAACCTCTCCAGGAGTCAACACCTCAATTTCGAACTGTACCACGCTGACTGATTTTCCGTTATCGAGTTCGATGGCAGCGATTTCGCTTAAGGGTAAATCTCCCGCCACTTGGCTGTAGACTGGTTGGAGGCGAAGTCTGTTATTGGCTTTAACCACGGCATCCAATCCTTCCTCGTTGATTTTTTGTATAAGTTCCGCATTGCCGGATACTGCTCTCCACCTTCGGACTAAGCGCTGATTAGGTACCCGGAAATTACCCGATTCACCCAATTTGGATAGATAGCTGATCAGATTAACAAATTCCTTCTTATCCAAACTTGCCGTCAAGCCGGGGGGCATCAGAGATCCCGGTACATTTTCGTGTGAAGAGATCTGGCTTTTCGGTATGGACTCTTCCATACCTGCTACATTTCGCAAAACCAATTCATTTGCACCGTCACCGACCATATATCCCATAATCACACTTCCGTCGGACTTTGTGATTTTTTGGAGTTCGTAGCCCTCCTTTATGGACTCCGTAGGATCCACCACGGATTTGATGATGTTGTCAATTGGTGAACTGGTACCCAAGCTACTCATGTCAGGGCCGATCAATCCTCCAGCTCCTCCAAGAGCGTGACAGGTTTGACACATCAAAGAAGATCTACGGTAAATGGCTTCACCCAATACCGGATCCCCACTATTTTTGACTTCCTGCACCAAGGCATATATTTGGTTATCAGACAACTGCTGTGGCATCCGCTCAGGAGGTAAGATGCCTCCCGAAGCTTCTAAAGCTTTTTTCAAGGCCTGAGAAGCATGGTTATTTTGTCTGAACCATGAAATTTGCCTCATGGATTGCCTTCCGATTTTAGCTTTTTCTTCCGGGATTTGATTTTCCATTAGGGTGTTCGCCAATACGGTAACAGATTCATCATTACCCAAAAATGCTCCAAACAACTCTTCGGCATCCTCCGATTCGAGGGGTTGTCGCAATAGGAATACTGCCAGCTCGGACGCTTTTCCAGCGTCTAGGCGGGCAAGTTCAGAAGTGGCCAGCAACTGAATTTCCGGCGATTGGGTTTTAGCCGTCATTTCCAGTAGCAAACGATGGCTTTTGGAGTCGTCCATGCGCGCAAGGGTTCCAAGTGCCGCCCGCTTGATGGGACGATCCCCTTCTTGAATCAACGCAATCAGACGGGGGGTTAACTCGGTACGATTCCATATTCCCGCCAGTTGCAAAGCCGCAATAGCCAGTCTTTCGTCCTCGTGGTCTATGAACGATGCGATTCTACCCGGATTTTTATCGGGTATTAGACCCCGCTGTGCTGCGCCCGTCCGTAGTGCCAATAGCTGGGCTGTTTTCTCTGCGGCATTACCTCTACCGTCTACGGCTAAATCTAAGAGTGTATTAAATGATGAGACTGACCCATACTTCGCAATAGCACTCAATACATCTGTATGATAGGAATCGGGAACCTCTCCATTCCGGTATAAATCTACCAACAGCTCAATTGCCGATGGGTTACTCACTGATTTTAGCGCAAAAGAAGTTTTCTTGGCATCACCGAGGTAGGAGGGGTTGGCTGCTACTTCTTTCATCCAAAGTGATTCTTGCCCTTTAACCGACTGCCAAAGGGCATAGTCCAAAAATTCATCCATGGTCTGATCCAGAACATTCAGTGCTGCACGTGATGCGGCCGCTTCCGGTATTGCCCCCAAAGCTATTACAGCTTCCAATCGGACCCTTGGATTTGGGTCCTGAGCGGCTGTGGTCAATAAACCCATCGGTTCTGATATTTCTTTGACCCAATGCCCCAATACCCGCACCGCAGCCGCCCTAGCGTTGGGATTTTTGCCTGCAAGTATTTGTCGGAGCAACTCATCATTCGTTTCACCTAAAGCCTGCACGACCCAAAGGCCTTCAAGTAGCTGGTGTTCGAAGTTGGGGTCGTTTTTATCCAAGGATTGAACCCATGTGTTCAGAACTGGAATGACTTGGGAGGCACCCTTGTTTTTCAATATTTGTTTGGCCTGAATTCTCGTCCAATCCTCGGGCAACTTAAGTGTATTCAATAGTTCCATCACTGATAATTGGGTCAGCTTGGGAATGCTGACGGTGGGGCTGTTTTTAGCCGCTATGCGCCAGATTCTTCCGTGCTGTTGATCCCTTCTGGGATCATGAAAATCAACTTCACCGTGCTGTATGATGGGGTTGTACCAATCAGCCACATAGATCGCACCATCGGGACCGACGGTGATATCCACAGGACGAAATGCGATGTGGTCGGTCCAAAGTAGGTCTTCCGCCTGCTTGGATACAAATCCACTTCCCTGATCCTCAAGTACAAAACGGTTTACTCTATTTGCCCGGAAATCATTGGTGATCAGACTTCCTTCCCATGAAGCAGGCAGATGCCTTCCCGAAACTCTGTCCAATCCGCTATGTTTGGGCTGACCAGGATTCAAGCCCCGAACGATCCGCTCCGCTCCCGGAGCCGTGACGAAAGTCGCTCCCGGAAATGCAAAGTTGATCCCTTCGCCACCCGCACCGTCTGTCAGGAAGGACTGGCCCCATTGGTCAAACTGCAACCCCCACGGATTGATCAATCCCCTGGCATATACTTCAAGCTGTAATGTGCTGGGCCGCAATTGCCAAACACCGCCTCCTTCAAGCCTCCGTATGCCCCATGGAGTTTCCACATGACTATAGATATAAATAGACTGCGCAAAATACATCAACCCATCTGGGCCCCATCGGAAGGTATGGATTAAGTGGTGCGTATCACCGGTACCAAATCCGGTAAGGATTCTCCTACGCTGGTCACCTTTTCCATCTCCGTTTGTATCTTTAAAGTGTAAAATCTCGGTTGAGTTCGCCACATATACCCCTCCGTCACCGGGAAGTATTCCAGTAGGCGTGATCAGCCCTTCGGCAAAAACGGTAGATTTATCCACTTTTCCATCTCCATTGGTGTCCTCCAAGACAAAAATTTTATCGTTGGCGGTTTCGCCTGGCTTTAAGTGGGGATATACGGTACTGCTTACCACCCATAGTCTTCCCTCGGCATCCCAGTTCATTTGGATAGGTTTAATGACGAGTGGATCAGCCGCATATAAACTTACCTCGAACCCCTCAGCCACCTGAAAGGATTCCAGTTGGCGCTGTACATCAGGAGAGGGAATATCCCTGAGGCTGTTTTGTGACCAAGATGGTAAATACACCAGCCATAAAACGATTAAAATTAGCGTCCGTAGCGAACGGTATTTGTTATGTGTTGAATCCATTACCATTAATTTATTTTGGGCTTGTCTTTCAAATGGGGTAAGGTGTGATTAATTTCCACGGTTTAATTAGGGCGTAGGATATAATTTATAGTGAGTCCTTACCGGTAATTTAGTCGCTGTGATCTGACCTTGAAGCCAGGTCAACACAATATCGAAATCGCGTAAATCACTAGCATGTCTCCCCTGCTCGTATTCTCTAAACCCAATAATATAGGTTCTGTTTAAAGGCCTGTATTGGTAAAAAAACACTTCATCTTTCTTTTTTAGCAGGCTGCTTAGGTGGTCGGCTTGGTCCAATGTACCTCCCTGTTGAAGGGAAACTCCCTCAGCCCAGGCCTTGGCTGATGCACTGGCTACCAGTTTTCCGTTAATTTCTAAGGAATAAAAGCCCTTTTTCAACCCCTGTATGGCAATGGGTCGGTCACTTTCCCTGTTTAAAGAATTTGGTATTGCAACGGGAAGAATTTTCTCATCTACAGTAAATTCGAGTTTTTTATTTTTGGGATCACTTATCACCATGTTGGTGATGAGCTTACTTTCGATTTTCCCGGATCTGGCGTCAACCGAAATCATCCATGGGTCAGTATTCAGTCCCAAAGCATTTTCCACGAACTCCGCTAGCTTATAATACCCATATTCTGTTAAGTGCAAGCCATTCTCCGAAATCAATTCGCTTTCAGCCAATTTTTCGAACGGACTAAAGAGATCTATATAGCGTTTTTGATTCCCTTGTGCGATCTGAGCAATCTTCTTTGCATAAAGTTTTAGATTATTGTTTCTTTCCACCAAAAGGGATGGGGTTCCTCCCGCGAACTGTGGAATAGGAGACAGGAGAATTGCCTCTGCTCCAAGTTCCTGGATCTTCGTAAGTAATTTTTCCAGACCCTTGGCGAACGTTTCAAGTCCACCTTCACCTTCCTGCGCTTCAACACTCCCATAGGCAACCAATACATGAGTGGGTTTTGAATCCGTCAATTGGGAAATTAATAGGTCATAGGCACTGGGAGGGCTTGTATAATAGCTTCTGGCCTCACCGTATACATTGTCGCCTGACCAGCCCAGATTTCTGAATGTAATGTTTCGTTCCGGCCAATGTCTGCTTAATCTAAATTCCAGATAATTATACATCTGCTCGTTTTCCATCAGGGCATTCCCCAAAAACACTACCCGGTCCCCACTTTTAAGTTCAAACGGTAAATCACCCCGGGTTTGTGCGTGTGTGATATGGGGAAGAAAAAAGAAGAAAATGCAAATCAGTTGGAAAAACCGTATCAAACTGAACCATTGATATGTAGCCAGTCCTAGGTGGAATTTTGGGTTAAGGGTTTGCTTCACGGATATAACTTTAAAACATGTTTTTTTCAATTTGCAAATCACTGATCCAATTTTAGCTAATTATTTCGGTGTTAATCCACCTATTTTACCAAAGATTTCACAAAGCGATCTGATATGTCGAACACGCAATATACTCTAGCAATTAGTTTTAAAATATATATTTGGATGATTTTTTTTAAGAGGAAGTCACGGCGGGAATAGGGCGAAGGTTTTATTCCCGTTGGTATATTCTTACGTAGTCTACTTCGTAGACTCTCGGAAAAGGAGTTTGTGATGGATCTCCTCCATTGCCGCCGATGGCCAAATTTAACAACAAATAATGGGGTTGGTGAAAAGGGTTGAACCCATCGGGGTTTAAGGTCTTGGACAAATCCACCTCGTTTACCAATTCCCCATCTATATAGAGTTTGATGTAATTCTCCGTCCAATCCATGGACCAGATATGATACTTGTTGGGCCACTCAGGATCTTTTTTCAAAAAGTCTGCAAAAGGAATTTTGACCTCATCCCAAGCTGCACGCCGATTCTCATGGGCCCATGCTGCATTGGCCAAAATAGTAGGTACACCGGCTACAAGGTAGTATTCCATAATATCTATTTCCCCGTTCGCCGGCCAGCCCCTGCTGATTCCCAGCGTCCAAATAGCGGGCCACATGCCTTTAGCGGTGTCAATTTTAGCTCTTACGTCCACCCAACCGTATTGGAATGTCACTTTTTCACGGGTATGTATACTGGATGCCGTATATCCAGCAAATTCCCTGCTCTTTCTCCAATCGGAACTGTTGGCTTCGTAATTGGGGTTTTTTACCTTTTCCCGTTTTCCGGAAATGACTAACCTGCCCTCTTTAATTTGAGCATTCTGCGGTTGATACCATTGCAGTTCCTGATTTCGCTGAAATCCCTGTTCATGTGACCAATACCTTTCGCTTGGTTTCCCATCTATATTAAATTCATCTGCCCACAGCAGGTTATACCCCGCTTTTTCAGGGGTAGATTCCATAGTAGGCTTTTCGGCCGATTGGGCTAAAACATAAGTGGTAACCAGAAGCATTCCGATGGATAAAAGAAGATTTCGTAAACTTTTCATATTTGTAAGGTATTGTAATTTAAGATAATAGAAATTTTAAATAAAGGTCAATAGTATTAAATTTGATTTAACTCTTTTATTTTTAAATACCGTTTAATCATATTGACTATTGCTTAAAATTGACCTTTGTTTAACGAGCTTAAACAGCTGTCATGCCAAGATTAATATGAAAGATAATTATAGTACCGCGTTAAATTTACAACTATTCTCCCCAATGCGCTTAAAATTCTGTTTTCAATATTACAGTTATTTCGGAAACCGTTATAAAATCCTTTTATTTGCTTTTCATAACAATTTACCATCTTAAATATTCTTCTTTTTTTATGAGAAATAGCTATTTGCCCCTTTACTTGATTCTGATTGCGTCCCTGCTTGGTAATTTTGTGGTAAAGGCTCAAGAGTCAACTTTTATTTATGGAGATGCTTTGCCGGATGCTCCGGAGTTGGCAATGAGGGGTGATTTGGCTGTAGGGGTCAAGACGCTGGAGTTGGTAAATAAGGACCAATTGGATATTAATAATATAGAACAGGGAACAGCACCCCTTTACGATCGAAAAATGGTGGTGGAAGTTTGGTATCCGGCAAAGTCAACCGGGGAGGATAGCTTGGCAATTTATTCCGATGTGCTGGGCATACCAGGAAATCCGAATAGGCCGGTGGTTCCTTTTTCATTTTATGGGCGAGCTACCCGAGATGCGGAACCTGATCTGGCAGAAGGCCCATACCCTTTGTTGATCGTTTCCCATGGCTTTCTGGGGTCTAGGTTTCTAATGAGCTATTTGACGGAAAATTTAGCGTCCAAAGGATATGTGGTAGTAGCCATAGACCATCCGGAATCCACTCACAGCGATCCGGGAAAATTTACAAGTACCCTGTATTTTCGGGCACTGGACGATCTCTTTGTTTTGAATCAAATGGCTGCCTTGGGAATGAACGATTCGGATAGTTTTTTATCGGGTTTGATAAACGTGGATAACACCGGATTAATTGGCTATTCTATGGGCGGATACGGGGTGCTAAATGCAGCCGGCGCAGGATATAGTCCCCAAATGTTGCAAATGTTTGGACAACTCTCAGGAGGCAACAACGCTATTGAATCAAGAATTAGCGGTAATGCAGCTTTTCAGGCCTCATTGGACAAGCGGATAAAGGCTATTGTTGCTTTCGCCCCTTGGGGGATGCAACGTGGTGCATGGGATGTAGAAGGACTAAAAGGAATTAGGATACCCACTTTTATAATTGCAGGTGATCAGGATGACGTATCCGGCTATGAGGATGGGGTGAAGGCCATTTATGATGGAATAGGGAATGCGGAAAAATATATGCTGGTCTATCAAAATGCCAGGCACA
>DATHWC010000411.1:0-8104 GCA_035460985.1 Lunatimonas sp. | reverse complement strand
AGATCATATAATGAAAGTTGGTGTTGATTTCATAGACATGTTCCCAATTGGGTGAATCAAACTCCTTTATTAGCCGGGGGCCGGTATAAATCAGTGTATGATAATTGAGCCCCCATCGCTTCGCTAAGACAAAAAATGGATTGTAGCTATTGCCTTTAAATAAGTCATCACTACGCATCATATTTAAATCCACCAATTCAAATTCATGAATATAACCTAGAGCCATGCTGGTATTCAATTTTTCAGACACAAAGAATGACCACTGGGCAGCGACTTTTATGCTTTCCAAACGGCTGGATTGTCTTTTTTCAGTCGGATCCGCTGAGGAAGGCCCGTAGAAAGTCAACGGAAGTTCAATTTCCAATCCCAACCTGTCTATGGGCGCCCATTCATACTCGACTAAAGCTTCGTACTCATCAAAATTCTGGTCAGTTTTCATGCCGAATCCATAGTTCCACTCTTTTTCACCTTTTCTTGCTCCCAAGTCCCGGATCAAGTCAATATAAAGAGGTTCCGCATGAAGTACCTTGGCTTTTAAGCCGGGTCGGTTTTCAATTTCACCGATGAATACACTGTCAAGGTAAATATTGTCCAGCCTTATTGTGGTGTCATTTTCTGTTTGGGCTATTCCTAAGAAAGGGAAAAAGCCTATCAAAAGGATAAAAAGTACTTTTTTGAAAATCTGTAAGCGCATTTCTGGATTATTTTTTCTTTTTTTAAAAGTGCAAAGCTACAATAAAAATGGAATGTGTCTAAAAATGCCTTTTGATTTTTAGTGGAATACACATTTTAATATTGTATCCCGGTTGTTTTTTCTTCGCGGATCCCCGGTAAACCAAGAATATCGAACCGAAATCTCATGTGCACCCTGCGTGCTGCTTCCAAACCGCGAAAGAATCGTATCGTAACTATACCCGATGGTCACGCCAGAATCAAGCGCCACCCCAAGTAAACCTACCAGGGTAGCTTGGTAGGGTAAATCCGAAAAACTGCTTATTCCACGATATCCAAGCCCTAGTATAAATTGGGTGTATTGCCATTGGGAGTTAAGGTCTATTTGCTTAAATGGACCTTGTTGCTTGTAGTTGGCGGAAACGGTTAAATAATTTTCTGGAAGGTTACTTCTTGTATTCCAACTATAAAGGTCGAACATGTAACCGCCATGAACACTCCATCTAATCGGTAATCGGCTATCAACATTGTCTTCAAAAAAGGTAATTTGTGGCCTTGTAACATGATGAGCACTTCCTCCAAGCCAAAAATCATCCGTAACCAACAATGTTCCAAACGAAACGTCAAAGTAATTCACAGGTTCTTGAAGCGGTAATGCGTCAAGAGTCACTGGAGCGATTGATCGATCAAACAGGTTAATCTGGTCCCCAAAGACTAGGTGGTCTAGCGCTGCGTTTCTCATGACGTAGGATGCCTGACCTGTTCGGGGGAATTACCAATATTTTAAACGGATAGACCTCACTCTGGTCAGTCCCGTCGGAAAGTTGAATGTCGACTGGTAAAATTTCGCCAGCAGCAGGCCAGTTATTGGCATAATTGATGCTAGGAACAATGGTGGTGCCATTGACAATTTCGTAATCTACTCCCGGCAATACGGTAAGAACCAAGTCATCAAGGTCTCCCTCATAGTCAATTTGCAGGTCCCCAAGGGTAATTTCAAACTCCCCTCTGTATAATGTTTGTACACTATTTTGACTTGTTATTGTAATGGGAGCGAACAGGATTGACGGTTTACTCAATACATCTGAAATAATTGGCAATGAGAATATTATTGCAATTATAAAAACCAATCTTAAAGGTGAATACTTTTGAAAAAACGACTTGAAACGCATGACTAAAAACTTTCCATTAAAAAAGGCATATGATAATCGTTTTAAAATTCACCAAATAGAACCCGAAAAATAAGGATTATGGGTCAAAAATAGAGTTTTTTTTCAAAATCTTATCAAGATATTTTAAAGTAAACCAATAAAAGAAGAGTTAGATAAATAACAGAGGTGTTAGTTATAGTACCATTAAGGCAATTTATTGAAAAATTAAGCGTTTACCGTAGAAATTTATCCTGCCTCCGTAAATTGTTTAAGTAAAACAAAGATTGAGTTTAAGCCTTGCAAATTGAAAAGTAAAATAGGACATTATTCACTGATAACCGCCGTGTGCGGTTTTATCCTTCTGGAAGTTGGCCTCTATCAGGAATGGTTGCTGGGAGATTTTTGGCGTATTATATTGACAGGTTTTGAAGCGGCAACCATAGGTGCATTAGCCGACTGGTTTGCTGTAAGTGCCCTTTTTTATGAAATCCCCATACCGATCATTCGCCGACATACCAACATAATTGTTAAAAACAGAGAAAAGCTTACCGAAGGAATTGTGGATATGGTGACGACCAAATGGCTTTCTCCTGAAATTATTCAAGAAAAACTGGCTGATGTCAATTTGGCTGACAACATGATTAGGCTTATGGAGGAACCGGCCAATCTCAATCGAACCCTTGATATTCTAAGACTTGTTGCAGGAAGGTTTGCGGATAATCTCGACCATCCCAAATTGGCCATATGGATGCAGAAATTGCTCAAAGACCAGATGAATGACGTAGAGCTTGGCAAGCCACTTGGAAATTGGTTGGTTGAAGCAGTTACTGCCGGCAAGCATCAACCTGTGGTAGACATAATGATTCATGAGATTAGTAAAACAATACAGCAACCGACTACCAGAAGTGTGGTCTTTGAAAAATTGAAGGCTACCCTTGCCGCGTATGAAAAGCAGGATTGGATAAAAAAATCCACCATCTGGATCGGGAGAAAAACAGGCGGAATTGACCTTGAACTACTAACGGATAGAATACTGGATATTGTACAACTGCTGGGGGAGGAAATAGAGGGGGACAGGCAACATCCAATTCGAATGAAGCTGGATGGATATTTTATGGAATTTGCCCAAAGCTTGGCTTCCGGCGAGGACGAATCCACCAAATATATAGAAGATCTTAAAGCTAATTTGCTTGTAAATTCGGGAACAAGAAGGATTATACAGCAGGTTTTAAACAGCCTTAAAATAAGTATTCATGAATCACTTGAAAATAACAATACGGTTTTTATGCGACTGGTCAAGGGAAATGTGATCGATTTAATCACATTTCTGAAAAATGATAAGGAAACTCAAGAAAGCATAGATAATTGGATTAAAAACACCCTAACCCAGCTAGTGGACAAGTACCATCCTGAGATCGGAAATATGGTACGGACAAGCCTTGGTAAGCTGGATGATAAAGGAATGATGGAGCAGATAAAAGATAAAGTAGGTGATGACCTACAATATATCCGCCTCAACGGAGCGGTGGTAGGAGGGTTAGTAGGACTTGTAATCGCATTGATCCGCTGGATGTGGCTGGAGTAAAAGAGATTTTGCTAGTCTTTTTTATCTTCAAAATATAACCAGTCTTCTTTCAAATAGGCGTTGAAATCATTTTCAGTATCGATGTCTATATTTCCTTTGGGAAATTTGATACTGCCCGCATCATCATCAAACTTCCTCAAAAGGCTTCTAGCTCCCTCTTTTCCTTTCAAACTTAATAAAGCGGGAAAGTATTTTTTGTCAAAAAGTGCCGGGACTCCAACCGTTCCTCCATAGGCCGAGCCTATTATTCCCTTTTTTTCCTCGCGCTTTTGGGCTATTAGTAACTCCATTAACTTATGGTCAATAAATGGTTGGTCGCAAAGTAAAATCAATACCTGGTCCGGGTCATGATGGTCAATCAGCCAGTTCAAACCCACTTGAATGGATGATGCCATTCCCTTTTCCCAGTTTTTGTTAAACAAAATTTCTATATCTGTAGGCGTAATTTTTGCCTGTATTTCCTTTTGATAAGCACCAAGTACCAGCACTCGGACTTGACAGGATACCTTCAAGGCCTCTGTCAGCGTATGATTTAGCAAGGTAGTGTCTTTCAGTCCTAAGAGCTGTTTAGGCCTTCCCAAGCGGGAGGAATTTCCGGCACCAAGAATTAGCAAGGCCGTGCGAACAGGTTGGTCTGGGTTTTTCTGATTTTTCATTCTTTATAAGATACGCTTGGTGTAAACTATAAACTATAGGAATTGTAACGGAATTTATTAAAATCCTTTAGTTTTATTATAAAAAGAATTGTTAACCGATAATGTCCAAAATTAACGGTCTTAAACCATTTTCTTTGAATTCAGCAGATAATTCGATTACTTTCAGGAAATCTAACTTCTAGCCCAATTGACCTGATGCGATCCAAAAGTTTCTTGAAGCCATTATCTCAGGCGTTTTTTGCCTTCTTTGTTGGACTTTCGATTTTTTCATGCTCCAACAAACCGAAAGCAGTAGACTTTAATCCAACAACCGATAGCCGCATAATAATTCTGGGAAATACTTTTGCCGAGCAGCTGCAGACTACTAATTATTTTGAAACCTTGTTACATAAAAGTTTCCCGAATAAAAATCTGGTAGTGCGCAACTTGGGTTGGAGCGGTGATGAAGTTGATCTTCAACCGAGACCATTGGACTTCGGGTCGTTGGAAGACAACTTGCAATCCCACCAACCGGATTATATCTTCGCATTCTTTGGGTTGAATGAAGCCTTTCAAGGAGAGGGGGGATTGGAAGAGTTTGAAAAAAATCTTACCTCTTTATTAATCCAACTATCACAAAAATCATTTAACGGTAAAGCTCCGGCCCAGGTATTTTTGTTTTCGCCCATTTTTCATGAGGAGGTTGGCGGCCTTTTGCCAAATCCGAAAACCCATAATCAGCAATTGATATCCTATACCCATAGGATGGAGGAGGTTGCGAAAGAACTTCAAATTCCATTTATCAATCTTTACAATCTATCAAAAGGGCTGATGGAACGATCTGAAGAAAATTTGACAAATAACGGCATCCACTTGACGGAAGATGGTTACAAATCGGTCGGAGAATTGATGGCGTCGGCGTTGGGTTTTCAACAGGATACGTGGGAAAATAAATTAGAATCCTTGAGAGAGCTGATAGGTATCAAAAACAGACAGTTTTTTTTCAGATTCCGATCTCAGAATGGAGAATATATTTCTGGCAGTCGAAAAAATTGGGATGGCGGCCAAACCCTTCCCTTGGAACTTGCGGAATTGGATTCATTAATCCTCCGGTTGGATTCTCTAGTCTGGCTAGGCACCCAGGAAGAGGAATCCCAGGCCTTGCAAAAAGCCCAACAAATCTTCCTGACAACGAAGTTTGATAGACCTTCCATTGCCAATTCCCCGCCATCCACAGACCAGTTTATCCTACAAGACGGCTATCAGATTGAGCTTTTTGCTTCCGAGCAGGATTTCCCTCTCGCCAATCCGGTTTCTATTTCTTTTGATCCCAAAGGGCGGCTTTGGGTAGCCACCATGCCATCCTATCCGCACATATTGCCGGGACAACTGCCTAATGATAAATTGATCATCTTGGAGGATAAAGATGGTGATGGATTAGCAGATGATCATACGGTATTTGCAGATAGCCTGTATTTGCCCTTAGGATTTGAACTGGGAGATGGTGGTGTTTACCTTACCCAAGCACCAGATTTGATTTTTTTGAAAGACACGGATAGTGACGGAAAAGCTGACTTTCGCCAGAGTTTGCTGCATGGTTTTGGAACGGAAGATGCCCATCACGCTATCTCCGCATATACCTGGGGTCCTGATGGGGCATTATATATGCACGAGGGGACTTTTCTTCATTCCCAAGTAGAAACACCATACGGGCCTATCCGGGGCGCATATGGAAATACATGGAGATATGAACCCCGCTCGATGAAGTTGGAGCCTTACGTTTCTTATCCTTATGCGAATCCCTGGGGAAATATTTTTATGCGAAATGGCACCCACCTAATCGGGGATGTTTCTACAGGGATGAATTATTTGGCTACGCCATTAACTGTAGCCACTGAATACCCGAAAAAACATGTGGAGATGAAAGATTTCCTGTCGAGTGCCTACAAGCCAAAAACCTGTGGGATGGAAATTGTTTCAAGCAACAATTTCCCGAAGGAAGCCCAGGGAAATATACTTTTTAATACGTTTGTGGGATTTCAAGGTATACGGCAGCATCGGATTAAAAGTCAGGGAAGCGGTATAGTGGCAGAGGAGATAGAACCGCTTCTTCAATCAACCGATCTGAATTTTCGCCCTGTAGATTTGAAGTTTGGCCCAGATGGTGCATTGTACGTCGTCGACTGGTACAATCCTATCATCCAACATGGCGAGCAGGGATTCCGTGATTCCCTCAGGGATCAATCACATGGAAGGATTTGGAAAATCACCCACAAAGACAAAAACCTGAGCCCTGTGTTGGACTTGACCAGTTTATCGGTGGATGAGTTGCTCGACCAACTGAAAGTGTATGAGGACCGGGTTCGATATAGGGCACGGATGCAATTAAGGGAGTATTCCTCAGAGGAAATCCTACCTGCCGTGGATAAATGGGTTCAGGCGTTAAGCCAAGAGGATGCTGGTTATGAACAAAATCTATTGGAAGGGCTGTGGGTTTACCAGCAGTTCCACGCACCCAATAAAGTATTGTTGGATAAATTGCTGGCTGCAGACCATGAGGATATCCGGACGGCAGCTACCCGGGTGTTATTTTACTGGAAGGAAAAAATCCCAAACACAGAACAGCTGCTTGCCCAGAGAGCCGTGGATCCTTCCCCAAAAGTCAGGTTGGAGGCAATCGCAGGACTGAGCCATTTTAAGTCAAAGAGTTCAGTGGATGCGTTGCTAAGAGCTTCCGAATTGCCCATGGATGATTACTTAGAATATGCTGTTAAAGAAGCGTTTAAAACCGTTAGACCGGTTTGGATGGAAATGTTCGCTGGAGACCCTAATTTTTTGGAGGATGAACCTTTCAAAACTGAACTCCTTTTGGGTACGTTAGTGGCTCCTGATAAATTAAAATTGCCGGGGTTTTTAAAAACAGATCCTAATTGGGTGAATTATACCTGGCCTCCGTTGTCACCGGAAGAGCTTGAAAACCTCAGAGTTTCACCAGCGGCAATGCAATTCTTGAAAAGCAGTAGAGCTACCCTTACTGATGCAGGTGAAAATGATACAAGAGGCTTGGCTGAAAAAGATGAGGAATCCAACAGTTCTTTGTTGGAAGATGCCGGAATCCAGAAAGTAGAACTGAAGACACTCCCCGGAGAAATGGTTTTTGACAAGAAGCAATTCACGGTTGAAGTGGGCAAGGCTGTGGAGATTTATTTTGAAAATCCGGACGATATGCCCCACAATTTATTGGTTTTAAAACCCAATAGCCTTGAATTTGTCGGTGCGTTGGCTGATGAGATGGCAAAGTTGCCCGACGGATATGAGAGGCAATTTATACCCGATTCCGATAAGGTGTTATTTTCAAGTCCCCTGATACTTTCAGGGCAGCGATTTATACTTCGATTTACCGCTCCCAGTGTACCGGGCGACTATCCTTTTGCTTGCACCTTTCCGGGGCATTGGAGAATGATGAACGGAGTGATGAAGGTGGTGGAGCCTTGAGTTTAAGATGGCTTGAGAAGCATGAGGAAGTAACATTTTTGCTCACAAATTCACAGTAATAGATCTATGGATTGTGCCTAAAATTATTAAACTGGAATTCCTATACAGAGATTGTTTTTTTTATAGAATGGGAGAGGGGTGAACTTATAAGGGGCCACTTTTAAATTTCAAAATATTTTCTTTTGAAAGAAGATTATTTTTCATAATATCGTATGTCCTATACCTATCGGTTTGCAGTTATCAATACCACCCCAAATAATCTAAAGTTTAATGGAATACCACACCTTAAAAGATCTTGAACTTTGGCAACTTATAGCTAAGTGTGATCAAAGTGCTTTTGATCACATTTACATCTTTCATGCTAAAGAGCTTTATAAGTACGGTTTTCGTTTCACCCATGACTCCGAGTTGATCAAGGATGTTATTCAGGACGTTTATGTCCGTATATGGGAATGTAAAAATGTGCTTTCGATTCAAAAATCTATAAAATTTTATTTGTTTTCCGCGTTTAGAAGAGATTTGATCAAACGGGTGAATGCAGCTAGTAAGTTAGAAACTATAGAAGA
>DATHWC010000410.1:0-8852 GCA_035460985.1 Lunatimonas sp. | reverse complement strand
GAGGCTGTAAGTTTTAATGCAGAAGACTGCAAATAGACCGGTGAAAACACGGACAGCATCATGTTATAGGGGTAGATACCGGTTGTAAATGATTTGGTCATATTCAGCTTCAAGACTTTGACAGCGTCCCTTCCAGCATCTTGGGGATTGTCAAGCTTTACCTGCTTCTTTTTTGAGAGATCTTCTGTCACAAAAATTAATACAGCTTCACCTTCTCTTGATTCCCCATACCGGTACTGCGTCAGATCAAAGGCACTTATTTCAGCCTCTCCGTTATACCAGTAACTTCCCCACTTGTCAAAGTCGATGCCTTCCCGTTTGTCCGGTCCACAGGAAGAAAAAAGGAAAAGGGCAATAAAAGAAATAAGTATTTGGTCTCTCATGATAATTCAGTCTAGGACTATAAAGATGTTCATATTATAAAGGTAGGAATCGGATAATAAAAAAAGCAACCTTTAAACTGAAAGGTTGCTTTTTTACAGGTGTTGTTGAAAATTTATTGACAATAACTATCGAGTGCATCCTGACCTAAAGCAAAATCATTTTCCACAGCTTTTCTAAAATCAGCACAAGCTTGGGAATTTTTTTCCACCAACCGATTCAGCATTCCCCTGTAATAATATGCCTGACCATAACTGGGGTTCATTTTGATAGCCGCATTATATTCCCTCATGGCTTCATCCACATTTCCCAATTGATGCAATGCTCTAGCTTTCATAAAATAAGCCACTGAGGTAGCTCCCGAAACAGTCACTGCGTTGTCAGCATACATTAGAGATAATTCATAGCTTTTTTTCTTATGATAAAGGTTGGCTAAACTCAAAAGGATTTGTGAATTTTTCGGGTCAACCTGAAGAGCCTTTTTAAAGCTATCTTCGGCCTTATCATAATCTTCCAATTCCTCGTGTGCCCGGCCTTTATTATATAAGGCTTTTAGGTTTTTTGGTTTTGTTTCCAGAAATTTTTCATAGGCAACTATTGCCTCTTCAAATTGTTCGTTTTGATAATATACATCACCCTGAGATGAGCTACCACCACCGCATGAAAACAAAATTAGTGAACAAAGGATACTAAAAGAAAGGTATTTCACTACACGCATAATTATTTAATTAAACTGCCACACTATTTTCTCTAAGGGCATCGTTTAGGGAGGTTTTAAGATCGGTAGAAGCTTTTCTGGTTCCTATAATCAACGCACAGGGGACCTGATATTGTCCTGCCGCGAAGTTTTTGGGGATGCTCCCCGGTATGACTACCGATCGGTCTGGAACGTAACCCCGGTATTCCTTTGGTTGTTCCGATGTCACGTCAATTATTTTTGAGCTTGCGGTAAGGGTAACCCCAGCACCGATTACAGCCTCTTTTCCGATTCTGACTCCTTCTACTATGATGGCCCGCGAACCTATAAACGCCCCATCCTCTACAATAACAGGTGCTGCCTGAATAGGTTCTAATACTCCTCCTATTCCCACACCACCACTCAAATGGACATTTTTTCCAATCTGCGCACAAGAGCCAACTGTGGCCCAGGTATCCACCATGGTCCCGCTGTCCACATACGCCCCGATGTTTACATAGGAGGGCATCATCACTACCCCTTTAGCAAGAAACGAGCCATATCTGGCGATTGCGTGGGGAACTACCCGAACTCCCTGCTTGGCATAGTTCGTTTTGAGAGCCATTTTGTCGTGAAACTCAAAGGGTCCGACCTCAATCGTCCGCATTTTTTGAATCGGAAAATACAGAATTACTGCTTTTTTTATCCAATCATTTACTTTCCATGAGTTATCTGATAAAGGCTCCGCCACCCGTAAAGTTCCATTATCCAAATCCGCAATTACTGACTTAATTGCTATCTGAACGGCTTTGTCGTTCAATAAATCCCTGTCATCCCAGGCTTTTTCAATGATGTGCTGTAAATCCATAAATGATTAAAATAAGTAGCTTATTGTGGTTTATTTAAATGTTTTTCACGAAAATTGATTTGCTCTTCCGTTATCCCGGTAAAAGTATGTATTATTTTCAATTTTGAAACCAAGGTGGCAACTAAATTCGATTCCTAACCTTTTTCTCTATGCGAGACAAGAAAAGAATAATCATCGCTTCTGTACTCAAGCCCACCGAGGACAGCCGAATGCTTTATAAGTTTGGGTTTTCGCTGCGTGAAACAAATAAATACGAGGTATACATCCTAGGATTCTCGGAAAAAAAATATCGGAAAATCAACAACATCCGTTTATACTCCCGCCTTTCCAAATCTAGATCCCACCCAAGCCGAGTGTTGGCTCCGTTACGTTTGATAAGGCATATTTTCAAAATAAAACCAGACGTCGTAATTTTAACTACTTATGAATTAGCACCTGCTGTGATTTTTACCAAACGCTTTTTAAAATTTAAGCTAATCTACGATATACAGGAAAATTTCAGCTTGAATGTACTTTCCAATGAAACATTGCCAAAAGGGCTTCAACGCCTTGCGGTAGGATGGATAAGGTCGTGGGAGAGACGGGTTGATCCCTATGTAGACAACTATTTGTTTGCGGAGCAATGTTATCAGGAAGAATTCCCACACGTTTCGAAAGCAACCGTGGTGGAAAACAAATACAATGGCCCTAGCCTCCATGGAGACCCAATTTCTTTTGATCCGGAAGATACCATTCATTTTATACTTGCCGGTACACTCACTGAGGTATATGGGATAGCTGAGGGCATGAAATGGTTTATCCAATTTAATACTCACTTTCCACCTCAAACCTTGCATGTGATAGGGCATTGCCCTATGAAACTATACCGGAAAAACCTGGAGGCCATAGCTAAAGGTATCCCTCAAATCAACTTGGAGCTTTCTGATACTCCATTACCTTTTGAGAGAATTCAAGAGGCTATTTCCAAAGCCGACTGTTGGTTGATGCCCTATCAACTATTACCGAGCATTGCCCCAAAGATGCCTACCAAACTCTATGAAGGTATCGCCCGCAGGAAGGTTGTGTTGATCACAAAAAACCCCGTCTGGGACAAATTGGTTTTAACACATTCCGCCGGTCTATCCATAGACTTCCATAAAGGAGCCTGGACCAAGTCCGAGATGGAATCGCTTTACGGGCATACTTTTTATACCGCAAAACCGGATGGAGCCGTACGCTGGTCAGGGGAAGCTTCCAAACTTTTAACGGTCATAGAATCCTTGATTGGGAAGTAAATTTCTAAAAGTCTACCCCGCACTTATAATTACATATATTTTTCCTTTTCAAGAAAGATGCCGTCCATATCTCTTTGAGGTAATTCCTTCTTTATCGCAAATTGCACTTTTCCAATACGGTGAAATTGTCGTTCAGTATTCAATAAACTCAAACAAATTTAATATAAATACCTAAATATCAATGCATAATATATTTTTAGACTTGTCTAAAATAAAAGTTTAACACAGTATAACTTTTAATCCACCGCAATTTTACGACTTATCCACAGTTGATTTAGGGTGAAAAAACATTTTTTTTAGTTATGCCTAAATATCTATATTTGCGTAAAACCCTCTATATATGCCCTTATTAACTTCCTCTGAAGGCAAATACCTTAAAGCTATTTATACCCTCTCATCTGCAGGGAAAGAGTCCGTCTCCACCAATGCTATCGCCGCTCAAATGGGGACTAAAGCAGCTTCTGTTAGCGACATGTTGGGGAAGTTGGCGGAGAAGGAAATGATCAGTTACCGGAAATATTACGGGGTTCACCTGACGGAAAAAGGCCATAAAACAGCCTTGGGTATCCTGCGAAAACATAGATTATGGGAGGTTTTTTTGGTGGATAAACTGAGGTTTCAATGGGAGGAGATCTCCCAAATAGCCGATGAATTGGAGCAGCTGGACCATCCCCTACTGATTCAAAAGCTGGATGAGTACTTAGGATACCCTAAATTTGACCCTTATGGGGATCCCATTCCGGATGAATTTGGGGATTTCCAGACCAAGGCGAGGGTTCCCTTGCAGGATATGCCGGTAGATATGACAGGGAAAATTGCCGCCGTAAAAGACAACACCGCATCCTTTCTCCGCTATTTGGACAAGATGGGAATCTATATAGGTGCCCGGATGGTAGTACTGGAAAAAGTTGAATTTGACGGTTCATTGGAGCTGATGATTGACAATCAGCGCAAAGTATTTGTATCAAGGGAAGTCGCAGCAAACATATTGGTGCAGCCACTGTAAATGTTTAGATTTAGGCACGTCCTTATTTTTCAAAATCAATCATCACTATTACAGCATGTTAAAGAACTTCAGTCTTTCTCTAACGTCACGGCACAAACAAAGAGCGCCAAATTTTAGAAAAAAACCCTCCGTGTTCTCTGCGTAACCTTTGTGACCTCTGTGGTTCTGTTTTTTTTTGCAGCGGGGATCCCTTAGCTTCGGTTTAAAAAATAACCACGAAGGGCACGGAGAAGGCACAAAGGGCACAGAGTTTTTTTTTAGAAAATTCTCTGTGTTCTCTGTGGTTCTATTTAAAAATGACATTCAAAGAAACATTATTTGGAGGTTAATTTAAGTGAGATGGATTAATCGTTGAGTTTTTGTTGGGGTCATTTTGTGGTATGTAGTATTTAACAAAAGCCTAATTCTAGAGATTTTTTTACCAGCATAGGAGGTCAATTAGGTTACATAGTTTTTAATCTTTTGGGATGGATGATTTCTTGGGAGATGGAAAATTGTCAAAATAGAAGAGTGTTGACCAATGGTCAGAATTTATGAATTTTCCAGGTTTGGGGTACATGTAATAAACAATAACTTTAACTGAAATATGTTAATTATATATAATTCAATACTTTAAATATAAGTAAAAAGCTCTGAATTATTTGTTTAGATGAAAAATCCTAAGTATATCCTGGGTATAAAGTAACACTTGGACCTCTTTTACAAGTCCCGCCGTTTGTCCGAAAAAACGTAGAGTAAGAACTAACGTTTGAGATCTTTCGTTAATTTACAAAATTAGATTGAAGGTGACATTTTCGATTAACACTAGGTTCCCTCCTGTTAAAAAAAGATGTAACTTTGTTGCTAGAGAGATTACTGATCCGAAAAATTCATGAAAAAGACTGTTGTTCTTGCATTGTTGTTCTTGCAGACTTCCTGGCTAATGGCCCAGGATAAAATTAACTGGTATAGTTTCGAAGAAGTTGTGAAGCTTACAGAAGAAAATCCTAAGATGATTTTGATCGATGTGTACACCGACTGGTGCGGGTGGTGCAAAAAAATGGACAAGGATACCTTTACTGAGAAAGTTGTTGTAGATTATGTGAATGCCAACTTTTACGCCGTAAAACTCAATGCCGAGGACAAAAAGAAGAAGTTTACTTTTCGGGGTAAGGAATATAGTGAGGAGACCATGGCTCGTACCATGCGGGTTAGCTCCTATCCCAATTTTGTGATCATGGATGCAGCAATGGAGAATATCACACAGCTCCCCGGCTATCGTGAAGCCAACGATTTTGTGGCTTCTCTGGACAAATTAATGGACACTTTTGGCAAATAAATGAATTATTCCTACGGTGAAAAAACCGAAACCATCGTGGCCTTGGCCACACCTCAGGGGGTCGGTGCCATTGCCGTTATCCGCCTTTCAGGTCCCGATGCAATTGAACTGGCCAACGGGGTGTTTTTTGGAAAGGACTTGCAGAAACAAGATTCGCATACAATCCATTTCGGTACGATTCGGGATGGGGATCAGGTCGTGGACGAAGTATTGGTTTCGATCTTCAAAGCGCCGAAATCCTTTACCAAAGAAAATGTGGTGGAAATTTCCACGCACGGTTCTTCCTATATCGTTAACCGGGTAATCAAATTATTGGTCCGAAAGGGTGCACGCCCTGCCAAGCCTGGAGAGTTTACACTGCGGGCTTTTTTAAACGGGCAGTTTGACCTTGCCCAAGCTGAAGCTGTTGCTGACCTGATAAACTCCGATTCCGAAGTTTCCCATCAGGCAGCCATGAATCAGATGCGGGGAGGATTTAGCCAGGAGATCAAAACCCTCAGGGATCAGCTAGTCCATTTTGCATCCATGATAGAACTCGAACTGGATTTTACGGAAGAGGACGTGGAGTTTGCCAGCCGGGACGATTTGCGGATTTTGGTGGAAAAGTTACTCCGGGTGATTGAGCAGCTTATCAGCAGCTTTGATTTGGGGAATGTTATCAAAAACGGGGTGCCAACCGTTATCGCGGGCAAACCCAACGCAGGCAAGTCCACCCTACTCAACGCACTGCTTAACGAGGAAAAAGCCATCGTCTCTGAGATTGCCGGAACTACCAGAGATTTTATTGAAGATGAAATCAATATAGGTGGGGTTATTTTTCGCTTTATAGATACAGCTGGATTGCGGGAAACGACCGACACCATAGAAGCGATTGGCGTCAGCCGTACCCAAGAAAAAATGAGAACCGCTTCACTTATCTTATATCTTTTCGATTTGGGTGATACGGATATGGTGGAGATCAACCGCGATATCAACAAATTGGAAAATCTTGGCGTTCCTTTCCTTAAAGTAGCGAATAAAGTGGATAAGGCTAATGAGCAATTTATTAAAGAGTTAAGATATATTCATCCAGATACAATTTTTATTTCCGCCGGAAGGAAGGAGAATTTGGACTTGCTGAAAGAACGCATTATGGAATTGGTGAATTTGGATAAATTCCGAACCGGAAATACGGTGGTAACCAATATCCGCCACTACGATTCCCTCACCCGCACCCGGGAATCCCTGTTGGATGTACTGACGGGTTTGGACAATGAGGTGACCAACGACTTTGTCGCCATGGATATCCGTCGGTCGCTGCACTATCTCGGCGAGATCACTGGTGAGATTACAACGGATGATTTGTTGGCGAATATTTTTAGTAAGTTCTGCGTGGGGAAGTAAAATTTCCTCAAAAACTTATATGTTCTCATATGCCTTATTTAGTTAAAATTTTTTTTGAACCGTATAAGACATATAAGTTCATTTTTGGAAGGTAGAAAAGTTTTTTTTAACGCTTTAACTATTTGATAATTTCTGTTAAGCCTTGTGGATTAAGAATAAAAGTGGAGTTTGTTTTATCTAACTGAAAATAACAGTCGCATGCAGTTTAGACTTCCTTTTTTAGTGAATATTCTTTAATCAACGAGGCTATCGGTATTTTAAGCAAGTGGCTGAATTTTCTGATCATGCTTAAGGAGAGAAATTGTTTGTAATTCAATACCTTGCTTACTCTACCTCCGTCACCATAGACTTTTGCCAGCGTGGATGCGTTTTATCCAAAATCCTCCATTCGGGCCTTGATCATTTCCATAGGGTCCACTTCAGGTAAAACCCAAAACTTTTTTCCGTATTCAGCAATCAGATGAACCAAAAGCAACTTTTCCCTATTCAATTCCTACCCTCTATCCGCGTCTTTCACTTCCTCATACCTATTGGTCGCATTTCTATGTTGAGTTTCCAGCAAAAACCATTTCTTTTCTGGTCCGTCGTTAATCTTTAACAATTTTTTGATTCATTTTAAATATTATTGTAAACTGTACTCACATTTACTATTCAACGAGGTTGTAATTATCTGGTTTTCCCCCATACCAAATGTAAACAATTATTGACTATTCTTTGTCAGAAAACACCTTGACTAACGCATCTAAATTAACATTTAGGCCAAGATAAGTTGCATATAAAGGGCTATATCTAGGAAATAGGCCTCTTATGTCCGCTCCGATAATTATTTGGGAATTGTCGGATAACATTTGTGCAAATTCTGCTCGAACCAAATAGAATGAACCTGTTGTAATTTTCTCATATTCTTGAGTTATGATTCCGGTAGAATCAGGAGCAACATTAATTGGCGTTGTTGAAATTTCCTGAGATGACCAGTTCGGATAATTAGTTGTTTTGCCCAGTGTAAATTGAAAAAAGAAGCGGGAATTTCCGTTCGAAAATGGATCTATATTAAATGTTAATCCCGCTCCGAAATACCCATTTAAAAATGCTCTATCGAAGATTAAAGGGTTTTTTTGGTAGGATAAATATGTTAGGTTTTGCGAAGTGTCTATAGTTAAGGTGTCTTGGTAAAGGGTTGAAATATTGGTCCTTACACTGGTATTATTCACCAATAATTCCCCATGTAGATGAAAATAGATTCCGTTTGGAACTATTGAATTTGGTATTGGCTTTCTATTTCGGATTCTTTCAGTGTTGTCTCCTCCATTTTTATTTTTTGGCCAAGGATAAGAGACAATTCTTAACATCGGCTGCAAATAGAAGCTCCAAGCGATATTGGATCGGCTTGTTGCATGTTGATTTAGTTGTCGTAGGTATTTTTCCCCTTGATTTTTGGTCTGTAGAGGATTGACTAATATATTTTCGAAATACAAGGGGTTATTTGTGGTATCCGTATAATCGAATTTAATTCTCATAATACCGGAATTAAATCCAAAGGGTGAACCCAAAATATCTGGAGCGAAAATATTAATTTTACCCAAGTAACTTCCCTGCAAATTATTATTGAAATCAAAATTTGAAGCATTTAAAAATGTAATATTATTCCAGTTGGTGGTAATTTCCTGCGGTGGTTTAGCTAGTTCATTATTAGTCTCTACTTCAGATTGGGCTGCAAGTCTTGTTGGAATATAAAATGCCATAAAAAATAAATAACATATTTTCATATTCATACCCTAAGTGGAATACTTTAAGAGAACTTATTTAGCTCGAATTTCAAAAGATATTGGTTTCAATAGATAAAATTTCTGCTTACTCTAAATTTAAAATATCAATACCAAACCCAACAAAATAGAATAAAAGGTCAGCGCCCCATAAAACAATGTCATCCAGGTTTTTGATAAAAT
>DATHWC010000409.1:0-4195 GCA_035460985.1 Lunatimonas sp. | reverse complement strand
AGGTTGGTTTGGGTAAAGCGGAGCATCTCCTCGGATTCCAAATACCGCATTAGGGCCTGCCTTTTTCTCATTTTAAGCTTGCCCCAGATATCCACTTCCCAGCTAAAATCCAGACCTATCAAAAAATCCCTGTAGGGATCTGGAATCATTTTGTCTTCGGGTACTGTTGGAGATAAATTTGAATCCGTGTTGCCTACTCCATCCATGGTGTATTCGCCGAATCGGCGTACCCCTGCACTAGCCTGAAGATTCAATTCCGGTAACCTCCCCAACCTTGCCTGGCGCAGACTTGCTTGGGAAATTTGTATTCTATAAAGTGTTTTTAATACATCCTGATTTTGGGAAAGCCCCTCCTGAATTAGTCCTTTCAAGGCTTCATCTCTGAAAAAGGACTCCCAGGACGTCATAGCCCAATTTGCGGAATCCTGTTTCAATTCATCATTGACGTACGTGGCCGGTATGGCAGGATGTGTCAAAACCTGCTCAGCAGTATTGCAGCTAAAGGCAAATGCAATTGCGACGAGTATATAGATCGTGTAATTATTCATAAAGAAAATAATGGATTATTAATACCTTCATCGAGGGTACAAAATATTAGGCTTCGTTAAGTTCGGGAATCAGTTTTTCGTTGGACGTCTTTTCTTTCTTTTTACTTAATGAACTGGCCCAAGATTCAAACACATAATAAAGTCCCGGAATAAGGATAATTCCGACGAAGGTGCCAATGAACATCCCCCCAGCGGCAGCTGTTCCTATAGTTCGGTTACCTAAAGCACCCGCGCCACTGGCGATCGTAAGAGGAATCAACCCGCTGATAAACGCAAAAGAGGTCATTAATATGGGACGAAGCCTTTCCACCGCGCCATTTACGGCTGATTCCAATATCCCCATCCCTTTCTGTCGAGACTGAACAGCTATTTCAATGATTAGAATGGCATTTTTACCTAATAGACCAATTAGCATAATCAGCGAAACCTGTGCATAGATGTTGTTCTCCAGTCCCGTCAATTTCAACAACAAGAATGAACCAAAGATACCTGCTGGTAATGATAAAATTACTGGAAAAGGAAGGAGATAGCTTTCATATTGGGCAGCCAGCAAGAGATACACAAACAACAGGCATATCATAAAGATATAGATGGCTTGGTTTCCCGACTCGATTTGTTCTCTAGTGATCCCAGACCAGTCTATATCAAATCCACGGGGCAGCATGGACAGGGCAGTTTCTTCTACAGCCTGAATGGCATCACCACTTGAATATCCATCAGCTGCTTCTCCGTTTATCATGGCAGAGGTGAACATGTTGTACCTTGTTACTTGCTCCGGTCCATAGGTTCTCTCCAGCGTAACAAAGTTTGAATACGGAACCATTTCTCCCTGATTGTTTTTCGTATACAGTTTCAAAAGCGATTCCGGATTGGTTCGGTATTCTGGAAGAGCTTGAATCATCACTTTGTACATCTGGCCGAATCGTATAAAATTTGACGAATAAAAACTGCCTATATAGCTTTGTAGGGTTTCCATAGAAGCCTCTACGGATACACCCAGTTTAGCTGCCTTGTCATGGTCTACGCGAAGAAGGTATTGGGGAAAACTTGGGTCAAACCCGGTAAACACATCTTTCAATTCCTCGCGTTGATTCAGGGCAGAGGTGAATTCAGTAATCGTTTGAGCGGTTAAATCCAGTGATCCCCCCGTTTTATCCTGAAGCCGCAATTCAAAGCCAGACGCGTTTCCAAAGCCGGGTACCGGAGGAGGGGCAAAGAACTGTATTTCAGCTCCGGTAATATGCGCCGTTCTTTCCTGGTACTCTGAGATCAAATCATTAACGCGCTGATCCCTATCGGCCCAGTCTACCAAATTAATCATACCCATGCCATAGGAGGCGCCCGCTGTTTCGGTTAATAAGCTGTATCCTGCTAAAGTAGAAATTGTTTCCACCTCATCGAAGGGGAGAAGTGTGGCTTGTACGTCATCCATAATCTGCTGGGTCCGCTCTACTGTTGAACCCGGAGGTGTCGTGACATTCACATAGATCATTCCTTGGTCTTCATTGGGGATAAATCCTGTGGGAAGAATGGCCGACACCCCATAAACCAATACAAAAAACAGCATCAATAGGCCAAAGGTCAGAGATTTTCTACCTGCTGTTCTTCCGATAAGCCAAGCATATCTGTTTGAGAATCGCTCATAGTTTGTATTGAACCAGTTAAAAAACCTGGATAGCAACCCTTTTTTATCTTCGTGATGCACAGGTTTCAACAAAAGACTACATAATGCCGGAGAAAGGGTTAGCGCATTAATTCCCGAAATGACAATGGCAATAGCCAGTGTGAGTGAAAACTGCTTGTAAAAAATTCCAACAGGTCCAGTTAAAAAGCCTGCTGGCACAAAAACGGCTGACATTACCAAGGTTATGGCTATAATTGCACCGCCAATTTCTTTCATCGCAGCAAAGGTGGCATCTTTCGCATTTAACCCATCTTTGTGCATCTTTACATGGACGGCTTCGACTACCACAATGGCATTATCCACTACAATGCCTATGGCCAAAACCATTGCAAATAGGGTTAATAGATTCAGAGAAAAGCCAAATAAGTCCATAAAGAAAAATGTTCCGATCAGTGATACAGGAACCGCAATAGCAGGTATCAGGGTGGAGCGGAAATCCTGAAGGAAGATGAATACCACTATTGATACCAATAAAAACGCCTCGATTAAAGTCTTGATTACCTCAGTGATGGATGCGTCCAAAAAACGGGAAACGTCATAAGAAACATTGTACTCCATGCCAGGAGGAAAGGAGCTAAGTTTTAATTCCTCCATTTTGTCTTTTACGTTTTGGATGACTTCCCGTGCATTGGAGCCCGGACGCTGTTTCATCATGATGGAAGCGGATGGCCGACCGTCCGTAGTGGATACCATATTATAATCCTGGGATCCAAACTCCACCTCGGCCACGTCCCTGATTTTTAAAAGAGATCCATCCGGAAGGGCTTTTAGAGTGATGTTTTCAAAATCAACCTCCTGATTGAATTTGCCGGTGTATTTCAATACATACTGCAGTGCTTGAGGATCCTTGTCTGAACTGATCCCTGATTTTCCCGGGGCTGCTTCGACATTTTGTCTCCGGATGGCCTCGTCTACATCTTGGGGGGTTAGATCGTATGCTACCAGTCTGTCTGGGTTTAACCAAATACGCATGGCATAATCTCTGGATCCCATAATTTCCACAAATCCCACCCCATCAATTCGTTTCAGTTCGGTGAGGACGTTAATATCAGCGAAATTGTAAACAAATTTTTCATCTTGGGAAGTGTCCGTGGTCATTAAATTTAGATAAAGAAGCATGGAATTAACCTCCTTTTCTGTCATTACCCCCGCTCGGATAACTTCTTCGGGTAATTCATCCAATACGGTTAAGACTCTGTTCTGGACGTTCACAGCAGCCAAATCAGGGTCTGTTCCGACTTGGAAGTTGACAGTTATCAGACAAATTCCATCATTGGTATTGACCGAAGTCATATACGTCATATTTGGTACGCCATTTATCGCCCGCTCAAGGGGAGTGGCTACGGCTTTAGTGAGAACATCGGCGTTTGCCCCCGTGTATTTGGCTGTTACCGTCACGGAAGGAGGGACGATTTCCGGAAATTGAGTCACTGGCAGGTTCAACAGTGAAAGCAATCCCAAAAGTGTAATTAGTATGGATATAACGGTCGATAGTATCGGCCGCTTTATAAATATGTCAAACATGTTAGAAAGGGTCTTAGAATTTAGTTTATATCGGTAGAATTGTCTGCCAATGAACCATAAACATCTTGCTCTTCAGCTTCAATCGGAGATATGTTAATGCCGTCTTGAACCAGTTGTATGCCTTCAAATACAATTCTGTCTCCAGCATTAAAATCTTCTACGATATAAAAGAGACCATACCTTCCAAGTGGACGGAAGCTCCGAACAGTTACTTTATTTTCTTCATCAACCAAATACACATAGGTATAATCTTGGATTTCGAAAGTAGCTTTTTGAGGGATTAAGAAAACATTATCCTGCGGTTTTGTCATCTGAACTTTGCCGCTTGCCCCATGCTTGAGCAGTGCGTCAGGGTTTGGGAATCTTACGCGTAAGGCAATGGACCCGGTTCCAGTCTCGAAGTCAGCCTCCATGGTTTCTAATTGCCCTGGGTGGGAAT
>DATHWC010000408.1:0-22796 GCA_035460985.1 Lunatimonas sp. | reverse complement strand
TTTCTCAATTAAATGTGTGATAAACGGGTGTAGTTGATACTACACCCAGACCCAGAAATCACCTGAGGGCAGCGGACAACCAGCCGCTATTCACTGTTTTTTGATCCAAAACTTTGGCTTATTAATCGGTCTAAAAAAATTTCTCACATCTTCTTTTGGAAACGGATTAATCGACGTTGCGAAATGACCGACAAATCACACCAATATCACTAAATAAGAGAAGCTGATTATTTTAGTTTGTTTCCGATGTCTTCCAGGGAAAAAGTCAGCTTTTTCAGTTCATCGGTCGAACATGCCGCCTGCTTCCCGTCTACAATATTTCCGTTTAAGCGTTGGTAAAACCACTGCGGGGTCTTGCCGTGGTACGTCTTGGCTAGGTAAGAGACGGACACGATCGGCAGGACTTTCCTGCTATTCGACTGTCTCTATTTTTACACTCCGCTGAAAAAGCTGCTTTGCCGAGCTTTTTCCTTTCATCCCAAATAATGGCCTTACCCAGTTCCACCTTCTAATTCCCAGTTCATAAATTACCCATGCCAAGCCAAATGTACCCCACGACATAAATACAAACTTTGCACCCAAGCCCCAATCCCAATGCATCACTAAATACCCCAACGCAACGGTGATGGTCTGATGTAGGATGTAAAATGGGTAAACCGCTTCATTGGCATAGCTTAAAGCGCCACTCGGGCGATTAAGGTAGGCTGCTGCATAGCCAAAAAGCGTCATGATCCAGGCCCAAGTATTTATAACTTTGAACGCCGCTTCAATAAAATGGATAACTGTCGAATCAGCATAAATTTGCCTTAACCCAACCATTAGCGAAAAGGCAACTATCCCAAGATACAGGTATTTCCTCCGATTGGATTCCACAGTTCTCCAAAATGTCTCACGCACGGAAATCAACAAAAATCCATAAAAGAATAAAGTACCATAATTAATCAAATTAAACCAGTCGCCAACAAAGGCATGGGTGCTCTCGAAAAAGGGCTCCACCAAACTTTCCCAAAAATACAGCGGGATCACCATCCAAAACAATCCGAACGGACGTCTTGCCCAGCTCTGAACCCAACTTAGCAGCCTTGCTTGAGGATAATTCCGCAGGTGAATAAATACAGGAACCAGCACCAGCGAAAAGGCAAGCAAGTAAGGCAAAAACCACAAGTGGTGCCAAGATAAGTTTCCCTCTGGGTATACTCCGTTAAAGGCATGGGCTGGCCAAAAATCCAGGTAACCTCCAATAAACTGGCCCCTGTCCAAACGTTCAAAATAAACCTGCGGAGGCACGATAAACGCCATTCCAAAGACCAAAGGAATGAAAAGGCGTTTGATTCGCTCTCCGGAAAACTGAAGGCCGCTTCTTTTTGAGAGGGCATAGTAGGTTCCCATACCAGATATCACAAAAAGGATGGACAGCCGCCATTGGTTGACAAACAACATGGGCCAGCGGAGTTCGGGATAAATTATGTCGTTTTTGATGTGCCATCCCCAGGGAACAAAAAACATTCCTACATGATAGAAAATCAGTAAACCAAAAACGATGACCCTTAGCCAATCTAGATCGTATCTGCGCATAAATTTTTCTTTTTGGCAAATTTAAAGCGGGTTTTTGTTTTGTAAATCGCCTTGTGATGACTGTCAACTTTTTGGGATGAACCGCAAGTATTAGCCTATACCTAAACCAAAACGATTGATTATTTGCCGCAATGACCTTACTTTCGTGGCAACCAATATATACAACAACTACCCAATGAAAAGAACCATCTTTTTAGCCATTTTCACTTTGGCTTTTATATCCGCCCTTTCTGCCCAATCTGTGAACTTACGTGTAGCCACATTCAACATTCGCTACGACAATCCGGGCGATGCTCCTGACACCTGGGCAAATAGAAAGCAAGCGGCATTCGATTTAATCAAATTTCACCAATTTGACCTCTTTGGAATTCAGGAAGGCTTACACAATCAGGTTATGGATTTAGACAACGCACTGGATGATTTTGCATTTGTTGGAGTTGGCCGGGATGATGGAAAGGAAAAGGGGGAATATTCCTGCATTTTCTATAACAAAAATAAATTTGAGGTGCTGGAAAGTAATACCTTCTGGCTCGGCGAAGATACCACGCAGCCTGTAAAGGGCTGGGATGCCGCTCTTCCCCGTATTGTCACCTGGGCCAAATTTAAGGATAAGATTAGCGGCGATATTTTTTTTCATTTCAATACCCACTTTGACCACGTGGGATGGGAAGCCCGCGTGCAGAGTGCCCAACTTATCCTGAAAAAGGTAGCTGAACTCTCAGATTCCAACAATCCGGTAATCGTAACGGGAGACTTCAATGTGGATCAGGATTCAGATCCATACAAAGTAATGCGGGATGCCCCTGGATTTTCTGACACCTATGATATAGCACGGATCAAGTATGCGAATAATGGAACATTTAACAGCTTTGATCTTACCAAAAGCACCGACCGAAGGATAGACCATATATTCGTGAACGACAAAATCAAAGTAAGCCGGTATGGGGTTTTGACGGATACCTATCACAACCGCTACCCGTCCGACCATTTTCCCGTAATGGCGGAAATTTATTGGTAAATGCTGAGGTTATTTATCTGTAAACTGTTGTTCAAATACTGGAATCATGGTTCTGGAGACCGGGACGGTAAAACCTAAACCCGGAATAACAAGCTGTAGCCCTTGGGCATTTCCTTTTACTTGTTCTACCACACCTAGATTTACCAAATAGGATCGGTGTGTTTTGCAGAAATTAGGCAGATGCTCAAGTTGGTTTTCCAGATCCTTCAGTGTCATTCTTTTGATAAGTTTTTCTATTTTTGTTCCAGAAGCAATGTAAATTTCCAAGTAATTTCCTTCAGCTTTCGCCAAAAGGATATCGGTTGGTTTGACCAAAAATTCGTCGCTCTTCTGGCGGGTTTCTATTAAAATTAAATTAGAATTACCTTGGTTCCCAGCGGGAATTGGATGGAAATGATCTGCTTGATGGCGGTGATTGCGCTGCAGGCGCAAAAAGTTAAGCGGTATCAAGATGCAGACAAACAGTGTTCCCACCAGAAAGGTATTTCGAATCTCTTCATACAGATAGCGTAATGTCCAGTTGAACGGATTGTCATAAATTAAATCCCGCACCAGAAATTGACTTATCCCCACCAAAAGTAGATAACCGGCGATCAGGACCATTTCTCTTCCAATGTTCCATTTTTCTTCATTGACTTGATGATTCCACAGTCCAAACCAAACCAAGGCAATTATCATCGCATTCAGGGAGTGGACCAAAGAAATCCAAAAATACCCGATCCGGTGTTCGGGTCGATAAACCTCAAAGGGTTCAAACAGGTAATTGAAGCCCATGCTCATTAGAAAGATTATGGCAGCAAGGTAACCAACCGGGATTTCCTTATAGTAATAAGGATAGGGGTTTCGAAATGTTTTAAGCCACGGTACCATCTAATCACATGCTTAGCAGGGTCTTTCAGAAAAAGGATTTCCTCAAAAGTACAAAAAGTTAACGCATTCTAAATGAAATTAGGGTTTCATGTTTAAAGGCAACCTAAAGAGTAAATGCACAGAAAGTTATCAGTTTTCAAAACGTTGATTTGCTCATATTTATAGATCACTCACCCCGTTCCAAAATACCTTCTGTATTTCGGTTTTTTAAAGGCCTAATTTAAATCCTTCTTCTTCAGTCACAAAACCATCCACCTGAGAGGATCACAATCAATCCGGAAATTGCACAAGGTAAACCAACCATACGGGATACAAGGTATGCTGTGGTTTATATTTTGGAATATTTAGCAGGAGGGGATTCCTTGGAGGATTTACTGCACGAATTCAAAGATTTGGAAAGAGATGATATTTTAGCTTGCCTCGCATACGCAGCTAAGGCCTTGGATTTTAAAGAGTTCAAAGTTCCAGCAGCATGATCTTTCTGTTGGAGGCTAACATTCCGCCGTCGTTAAAGGACGACATTACGGGACATGAAGTAATCCAAATACTCTCATTCCCCGATGAGCCTAAACCTTCACTTTAGAATAAAGAAAACTTCAACTTATCCGTCAACAGCTCCAACGCCAGAATGGACTTTACGGAGTTTCCTTTTTCATTCAGTTCCGGACTCCAGACAGCTATACTAAACTTGTGGGGCATCACCGCTGCCACTCCTCCGCCTACGCCACTTTTCCCCGGCAAGCCTACCCTGAACGCAAATTCCCCCGACTCGTCATAAAACCCGCAGGTTAGCATCAGCGCATTAATCCGTCTTGCTACGCTTTCGGTGACAATTTCCCGCTTTGCATAAATAGAATAACCATCATTTGCCAAAAAGGAAATAGACCTTGCCAAATCCACGCAACACAGTTCCATGGAACAATGCGCCACATAGGTTTTTATAACATCCTCTACCTTATTGTCAAAATTTTTATAGGCCTTTAAAAAATAGGCAAGTGCGGTGTTCCGCTCCGAATGCTCCAACTCGGAATCCATCACATCCTGATTGATATTGACACATTCCTTACCTGATACCTCGTTAATAAATTGGGTAATCTCTTCAATGGGATTTTGTAACTTGGAGGTCAGCGCATCTGTTACTACCAAGGCGCCGGCGTTGATAAACGGGTTTCTGGGTATCCCTTTTTCGAATTCCAACTGGGCAATTGAATTAAAAGGGTTGCCACTCGGTTCCACGTTGACTCTCGACCATAATTTATCATGGAAAATATGCGCCACCATGGTGAGTGTATGAACTTTGGAAATACTTTGAATGGAGAAAGGGTCTTGATAGTCCCCCACCCCAAACACATTTCCTTCCAGATCCACCAAGGCAATCCCAAATTTTTTCCCCTCCACCCTTTCAAGTTCTGGAATGTAGTTTGCGACCTTTCCCCGTGGATCCTTTCTTGTTACCTCATGGTATACTTCTTCAATTAAATTCTGATAGTCCATATAGTTAAAGTGATGATTTTCTCCGATGGTTCAAAATCTTTGGAGAAAAGTTTTAATGGTAAAAGCTAAGGTCAGATTTTTTCCTGACAGCTCTCAAAGCATGATAGCCTTTCTCACCGATGAGGTATAATTTTTATTTACTTCCCGGCAAATAAGATCGGCCGTGCCTACGGCACTTATTGGCTACGTGGCTGGCTATCGGGGACCATGGGTGAAACCCATGGCTACTATGTCGGACGCTCCTATGGAGCTGAGCCTCCGAGGAGAGGCTTGAATTTCAAATGGTCTATAGTCTATAGTCAGCAGGCTGATATACGGTAATCGGCAGATTAACCTGTCTTGGGCATACCAGTGCCGTAGGCACGACCAATATAGTATCCGTAGGTTTCAACCTACGGACCACAGTGCACCACCCAATTCCCAAGTCCCGTAGGGACGGACGATAGAAAAAGGCTAGATTAACCGTGCCCGCTGGACCTAAACAGACGTGGCCACCATTTCCACAGATTTTCCACCTAGAACGCTTCCCGCAGATGGGTCTGAAAATCAGTTTAGCTTTACAATTATACTTCGAAACGGCGATCAAACCAGAGAACTCATTGTAGACCAAGCGATTTCGGCGGGTTACAGCCTGCAAGGAATTGAATACTTTTTGGATACCGACGATCGGGATTCTTTGTATATTAGAAATAAGGTTGCAACTTATCAGTCCAATTTAACCTCGCCCAGAGAGGTAGAAATCTCTCCATACAACGGACCCAACATCGTCACCAACTCCTATTTCAAGAGCGATAATCCAGATGCATTTATATGGCTAGCTAAGGATTCTGTCGACGTATCGGTACCATCGGAGATTGATGCGGGGGACATCTTACTTGCGGATCGAAAGCAAATCTATGGAGGGATCATCGACGACCCCTACAAACCTGAAGTAATGGCAGCGGTTCCCGTCCCTGCTGGGGTATATAGATTTGGTACAGATGTGGAATTTCGGCACCGCACGGTTTCCTACAAATTGACCTTGATTAGCAATAGCACCGGTGAATCCAAAAAAATTCTGGGTAAATGGATCGAAACCAGCCCTACGGGGAAATACGAAATTAGAGAGATTAACTAGATTTAACTGTAAACTCTTCAGTACAAAAACCCAAATAGCCAAAGGGGGATTTTATTTCCAAAGCCAATTTCGATATTGTTGCCATATCTTTAATTTTTCTGCCATTCCGGATTTAACAAAGCGAGAGCTTTGTTTTTATTTTGAGGTTTATCGGGAATAGTCCTTTCTATCCATCCGTTTTTCATTGCCGGCTCAAGGTAATTTTCTCTAAACCTTGATTTATGCTTTAATTCTAAAATTTCCATCAAATCATGCTTATCACCTACCGCTGTGGTGCTTAGGCTAGCTTGTATTTGACGGTGTTTAATAGGTATCTGTTAGGTACCTTATGGTATATAAGCATGGAGTCAATTATAAAATCGGTCAAAAACCAAGCAAAATTTTAGTTATTATACAATTTTAAGTAGAAATAAAACCGTGGAGAACCTATAAATCCTCTTTGGTCAAATTGTTCACCCTTCACCAAATGAAGGATAAAGTGTCATGCCACCATCAATATAAAGCGTTGCGCCTGTTACGTAATCGGCCTCATCGGATACCAGCCAACAGACCGCTTTTCCGATTTCTTCCGGTTTTCCAATCCTTCCATAGGGAATTTTGGCCAGCATCTGCTTGACTTCTTCCTCATCATCCCGTTGATCTTCATTGATGGGCGTTTTTATAGCTCCCGGTGAGATGCTGTTTACCCGGATTTTGTGGGGTGCCAACTCCTGGGCAATAGATTGCATCAGCATCTTCGTTCCTCCCTTGCTTGTGGCATAGTTTACCCTACCTGACCAAGGAATTGTGTCGTGTACGGAACTTATAAATACGATCTTACCGGCAGCCGCGGAAACCTCCGCATCATGGAATTGAGAAACAAACGCTTTGGCTGCCGCATTTGCCGACATGAAAGCACCGTATAGATTAGTTTTGATCACGACATCCCAGTCCTCGTAGGCCATTTCCAAGAAGGGACTGTCTTTTTGGATACCCGCATTGCTGATTAAAATGTGGAGATCACCATAGGCTTCTTTGGTTAGATAAAAAAGGCGTTTCACATCGTGCTCCTTGCTAATATCTGCCTTTACAAGAATGCAGTTTCCATTTACAGCCTCTATTTGTGACTGGGTCTCCTCGGCTCCTTCTACATCTGAATGATAATTTACAGCCACATTCGCTCCGGCTTCGGCCAAGGCGACAGCGATAGCCTGTCCTATCCCGGAGCTCGCTCCCGTTACAATCGCCGTCTGTCTGTGCAATTTTCTGTGTTGGTTAGTTTTCATGTGAAAAATAACTCAATTAATATACCAAAATAATTTTCCCAACTAGCTAAAAATGCTTAATCATCATGTTCCTATATGCGATCCGCATGGGTGGTCCCACATGTACCTGCACACCCAATAATCCGGAGAGCTTCCTATGCTCATGATCATTGTCCGTAACATCACTCATCAAATTCCCATTGACGTAATGCCGCATGCGATTTCCTCGGACAATAATATGTACCCGATTCCAGACATCCGGCTTGATCTGAGCTTTAAATCCATCGATATCTCCTGTTTCTCCAGTTATTTTGGCGGGCTTCCATTGATTTTGGGTGATGTTTTCACTGAGTGCCTTCCCAGCCTCTGGCAAACCTTCCAGTACCACTATTTTTCCGGGATTGGCAAGGGTGGTTCGCTTTCGTTCCTCATAATTCATTCCCGTATACCTGTTTTTCCCATCAATGTCACACTGATATCCACCCAACGCAAATGGTACTCCGGCTACTTCCTCACTTCGGTAATTGATCCCGCTATTACCGTCTTCTGTAATCATATATTCCGCCCTAAATTCAAAATCTTTGGTGATTCCTCCCCTCCAAATGATAAAGGTATTTCGCTGCAACAGCGTTGAAGGCGTTACCTCTCCCACTAACGTTCCATCCTCCACCCTCCAATAAGTAGAATCACCTTCCCATCCACTGAGGGTTTGACCGTCAAAAATAGCCTCAAACCCATCCATCGAATTTGACGGCTGTCTGGAAGACTGACAAGATAAAATGGTCAGAAAAAATAATACAAATAAGCTAAATTGATTCTTTTGGGTAGATTTTCTAGAGGTCATGTGGGTAGAGATAATGGGGTCTAATTTTCCTATTATGTTGATTTTTACGCTTCAAATTTTCTTTACAAAACATCCCTGAATTCAGGAGTTTTCTCAAACACACTTTTTGCGAACGGGCAAAGCGGAATTATTTTGACAGCCTCTTCCCTCGCAAAGGCTATGGCAGCCATTACCAATTTATTGCCTACCTTTTGCCCTTTAAATTCAGGGTTAACTTCGGTATGGTCGATGATAAACTTATCGTTACCCGCCCAGGAATAGGTCATTCTCCCGGCTTCCTTTTCTTCAGCTATTGCTTTAAAAAATCCCTTTGCTTCCCGGTTTATCCGTTTGATTTCCATATACTTTCTTCTATCATTACCCGTAAAGTGTGAAAAATTTGATAAATAAACAAAAATTGGGTGCCGATTCTATCATTGACATTCATTAACAAAAAAAAGCCCGGATCTAGGGAGTCCGGGTTTTATCAAATCTATTACTCTAATCAAACATCTTATGTAAAAGGGGTGGTTTAGCAACTTACATGAAATGTATTAAAAATTGAACCTGGCGGAAAGTAAGACAATCCGTGTTTCCCGTTTGGAATAGAATTCTTGGGAAAAACTATTCGTCAAGGCATTTCCCGCAAATCTTCTAGTGTCGAAAATATCTGTAACGCTTAGGGAAAGGTTTCCCTTGTCAGACAAAAAAGACCGCTGCAAACTGGCGTCAATATAATACTGCGCCCTATCTCTGCCCTGCGCTTCGATTTCAGGAGAATCGTAGTTGCCCACAAGCTGAAAATTGAGCGCCAATGGCAACTTAAAATCCTGGGTAAACTTGGTGTTCCATGCAAATCCTGAATTGGTAAATTCTTCGCTGATATTTGATCCGTCTACCGAAATCCGAAAGGCGGTAATACTGCCGTTTACGGTATACCAAGGAGTAATTTCTCCCGTACCGATCCATTCGATCCCGTAGGATTGTGCCGAAAGCAGGTTGTCCGGCTGTGAATAAGATATACCATTTTCGACTGTAGTTATCATATCGAGCTGACCATTTACTTTGCGGTAAAATAAGTTGGTTGTCAAACTGGACCTATTGAAATTAGCCAAGTGACCTAGCTCGAAGGAATTGATCAGCTCCGGTTGGAGGTTGGGATTTCCCCGCCTTACACTAAGACTGTCCGTAATATTCGGAAAGGGATTTAACCTCCATGCGGTAGGCCGATCTATCCTTCGGCTATAGGTAAACTTTAGTGCATGGGCATCGGTTAGGTTATAAAGTCCCTGCACGCTGGGAAATAAGTTGGTATAGGTTTGTTTGTTTCTTTCGTCGGTATTGTGCAGGTAGGTATCTACCCGTGTTACTTCTCCCCTTAGCCCAAGAGCATATTCAAATTTCGGGTTTGTCCGGGAAAATACGGCATATGCTGCATGAATCTGATCTTTGTAATCAAAGCGGTTGCTTATTTGGTCGTCTCTGACAAATTCCTGCTCCGTCTCACTAAATCGGAGATATTGATAATCATTGTCAAATCTTCGAATGTTTGATTTTAGTCCAGTTTCGAATTTCCCAGATTCCAACGGGCGGATATAGTCTGCTTGAACGACACTAATATTCCGAACCTCATCCGTATAGGCCAGCTCCCTCCCTGTCAGATTTTCCTGAATAGGATCCAGGGTCTCATTGAAAATCTCGATATTTTGCGTTTTATATTGGTTGGTATAGGAGTGACTGGCTGATGCCCGCAATAAATGTCCTTTGCCTTCAAAGGCTCGCTCAAAAATCAGCGCATTGTCATTACTCAGATCCGTTTCGGTTTCATTGTTTCTCCGAACATAGTTGAAATTGTCTACATTTTCAGGCCCCCTGCTAAGTTGGGCAAAAAGAGTGTTGGTTTGCCAATCCTCGCTATACTGGAGTACCCCCTCATAACTCAAAACGTTCTTTCCAAAGTAATAATCCGCTCCGTAATTTGCGTTATGCCCTGCATTTCGATTCGTATTGTTGGTAGTCTGTTGTAGCCTTTCATCATCTTCAAAAATTAGCCTTGTGGTCCTTCTTGTTCCTACGTTTTTCCAATCCCGGTAATTATAGCCCGCATAAGTGTTTAATTTGACACTTCGATGATTGATTCTCGCTCCTAGATTAGTTCTATACCTAGTTCCAAGCGTGGCTTCAGCGCCACCATGCGTGCCCATGTTTTGCCCTTTTTTCAAAATAATATCAATCACTCCTCCTTCGGCTTCAGCATCAAACCGGGCATTGGGATTGTTTATTATTCTAATTTCCTCCACAGCACTTGCCGGAAGTTGGTCTAGGTTTTGAGTCAGGGATGAGTTTCTTCCATTAATCAGGATATTGATGCCTGTACTTCCACGCAGAGCAATGCCCCCATCTTCTGAAACCGAGATTGAAGGCGTATTCCTGAGGATATCCAATAAGGTCCCTCCAATATTGGCGATATTATTTTCTGGGGTAATTACCATGCCCTCCATATTGGTTCGGATAGGAAGTTTGTTGGTTTCTATTACAACTTCATCGAGATTTTGACTTTCACCTTTCAAAGCTAATTTCCCCAAGTTTTTAGGGCCATTGACCTGTATTCCGGTGACCTCCAAGTCTGCATAGCCAATAAAAAAGGCTTTGAAAGTATATTGACCGGGAGGGGTGTCTACTATAAATTTTCCGGATTCATCAGTGTCTCCATAGGCGGAGGGGTTAGATTGATCGGATGTGGAAAAAAGTGCTACCTGCACAAATCCCAAAGGTTCTCCGGATTCCGAATCTTCCAAGGTGCCCGTTACAGGGTACGATTGGGCGTTTCCTTCGGAGACAATCCAAAAGGCCAGCATTGTCAAAAATCCAATTGAGGTAAGCTTCATCGGGGTAGTACAGTTTATTGGTTTTCGTTACAAGTTTAGATAAACAATCTGTACCAATTTTGAAGTTGTTATCGAAAGCCTATACTTGCGGAATGAGTTTCTTTTACCGAAGTATAACTAAAAGTGAATCGATATGTTTTGCAGATCTGATTAACAATAGAAAGCCCAAGCCCCACAGATTCTGGATGTGCGCTTTCTTTTTTAAACCGATGAAGCAGTTCCTGCGGATTTTGTCTTAGCGGTAATCCCGAATTTTCAATTTGCAAGTGGTTATGTGTGAGTGTAACCCTAATCCAACCACCCTTTTGATTATGTTTGATGGCGTTGCTAAGCAAATTATGCATCATTATTTCAGCAATAAATGGATGCATATTGACCTTCACACTAGGGTCAAGGTTTGTTTCCAAGGTCAATTCACTAAGATGAATTAACTCTTCAAGCATTTCGAGGTTCTTTTGTAAAATTTCTGTAAGATCGATGGGAGCCGGTGCTTCGAATTCCTCATTTTCCAATTTGGCCAACAGGCTCAGTGACCGAACTATCCGGTGAATGCGCTCGTTGTTTTGGTAAGCTGCATGAATAAGCTCCGCCTGCTCCCGGTTAATCTCCAAATTCATCAGATGTTCCAGCTTGCCTCTGACAACAGCCGCAGGCGTTTGGATTTCGTGGGATATATTTTCTGAAAATTCTTTGATCTGCCTATAGTCCTTTAGCAATTTATGAGACATCCTTTCCAAAAAATCATTAAGCTCATTAAACTCTCTAATTTGGCTTCTATCCAAATTCAGGGGTACATTTTGTTGAAAATTGAATTGTTGGATTTGATCCAAGGTGTGGTAAAACGGCTTAAGTATCCGGTTGGAAACACCCCGGAAGAAAAAACCTATGAAAAGCAACTGAACCAAGAGAACAATCAGCATAGTATAAACGACCGTTTCGGTAATATCCTCGGTTTCCACGACTAGATTGTAGTACGAAATCCTATAGTGTTTGTCACCGATTTTATAGGACTTGCTTGCCTTGAGCTGAACCTCATTCTGATTCATGGGATCGTGATAGGCTAGCGTATCACGTAGCGTAAGTTCTTCTTCCGGCAATGAATAGTTCAATTCGAAAATTTCTAAACGGTCACTGGTCAATCCCTCCGGAGGAACCCCCTGCCTGATTCTTTCCGCAAAAGCATCCACTTGCCTATTCAGCTCCATACCGAGCTCGAAATTAATTTCGGATTCCAATTTGCGGAAAATGAAAAAGCCGCCTATAACCAATGCCAGGAGGGTAAGTATCAGGTATAGGATAGTCAAGTGGTTGAGAAGCTTCATAGGGCGTTTTCGTCAAATTTATAGCCGATTCCATATACGGTGGTCAAGTAATCCCTTCCACCTGCAGCGCATATTTTTTTCCGAAGGTTTTTGATGTGTTGGTAGACAAAATCAAAATTCGCCAGATCATCGGTATAGTCACCCCACAGGTGTTGGGCAATCACCTGTTTGCCTAACACCCTATTTTTGTTTGTGATAAAAAAGACAAGCAGGTCAAATTCCTTTTTCGTGAGTTCTATTGGCTTTTCGTAAATGGTAACCAACAAATTTTGGTGCTCTATAGTGATTTCGTTGAAATGCAACTCATCTTTGCCACCAAGTTTTGATCTCCTATAGAGTGCTTTTACTCTAGCTAGCAGCTCTGCGAGATGAAAGGGCTTGGGAAGGTAATCGTCAGCGCCCAAATCCAACCCCTCTAACTTATCATCAAGGGAATCTTTGGCTGAAATTATTAGCACATTTGGGCGCGGATTAAGATTGTTTATAATCTGGAAAATGGTGAGTCCATTTCCGTCGGGAAGCATTAGGTCAAGTAAAATGCAGTCATAGGCATACCCCAACAATTTATCTTCTGCTTCATAGAGTGTTTGGGCTGTTTCACAGCGAATACCTTCATTAGAGAGATAAAGCAGTATATTTTGCATCAATTCCGCATTATCTTCAATCAGTAATATTTTCATAGGTTTCGTTGGGCAAAGCAATGAAAATTGATCAGCAATGGGCGAAAGGTAATAAAAAGTTTTGAAGCAATTCTGAATTCGATGTTTAGGTTGATGAGCGCATATCATCGTTCAATTTTCCTAGTATAGGCATCAATATATAGAATAGCCATTTCACTTGCAATTTTTGACGCTGGTCAATTTGTAAAATAGGAAGGTTATCCACGTTACAATCTAAAAACTATGTCCCAAAAGACCTTAATTTTGCACAATACGCCATCGTTAGGTTTCCGGATATATCAGACCTTTGCCTACGATTGCCCATAGTAGATTTAGGTGGAAATTATAGATAAAACCTAAAATTTAACGCACGTTTCCTGCAATAGTATAGTTGTATTTAAAATTCCCCCCTTGAAGAATAATGACCGAATCACAAAAAATGCCCATGTTGAAAGCCATGGTTTTATGTAAATGTCCAATTTGTACGGAGGGTGATATGTTCAAAACACCTGCAACAAACCTGAAGCATTTTAATGAATTAAAGACATCCTGTGATGTATGTGGATTTATGTTTATGCCGGAGCCCGGGTTTTATCAGATTTCACTTTTCTTTACCTATGCCGTTGGAGTTGCTATTTTTATCGTGTTTTGGGTGGCAACTTATTGGCTACTCAATGATCCCCCGCTATGGGTGTATTATTGGTCTATATCGATTCCCGCTGTTGTTACCGCACCCTGGAATCTTCGCTACTCCAAAGTCTTTATGCTGTATCTTTTTGGTGGGGTTTGGGATAGAGGTAACTAGTGTCGGATCAGGAATCTAATAACGATTTATTTCCCGCTGATTGCGCAGATCTGCGCTTATGAATTTCGTGTGTATCTGCGATATCCGCGGGGAAAATTTGGGCAACAAACAGTTGACATGACCCTAGTCGCTTACTGATAGTTGAATTTTTGCGAAACATTGCGTGACAACTCACATGATTGGAGGATTTTTAGGAAAGTAACAAATTGAAGATTAATTTAGGGCAAACTCCCAGCCTATGCCGCTATTTCCTAAGAAATCCCGATTGGCCCATATCGTATTTGAATCAGACGACAAGGCTTCCAAACGCTTTGACGTGGTGTTGCTGGTGCTGATCCTTCTTAGTGTTTTGGTAGTGATTCTGGATTCCGTTTCCGAATATCACGAAAAATTCGGTACATTCCTGTATGCTGCTGAGTGGTTTTTTACGGCTGCTTTTACCTTGGAGTATCTATTAAGGATTTGGCTAAGCAACAAAAAGGTAGGATATATATTGAGTTTTTACGGGATAGTTGATTTATTAGCTATACTGCCAACTTATTTTAGCCTTTTTTTCTTTCAAAGTCAGTACTTGACAGTGATCCGTGCCCTGCGTTTTTTGCGGATCTTGCGGATTTTGAAACTGACCGAACATGTTAGAGAAGCGCAAATTTTGACAAGTGCTCTTAGACATAGCCGTTTGAAAATTCAGATTTTTTTAGGATCTGTCTTGACTATTGTCTTGGTGATGGGGTCCTTTATGTACATAATTGAGGGACCGGAAAGCGGATTTTCATCCATACCTCGATCCATGTATTGGGCCATTGTGACCCTTACTACGGTAGGATACGGGGATATAGCCCCAACATCAAATTTTGGACAGTTCGTTGCCGCCATAATAATGTTACTCGGATATGCCATAATAGCGGTTCCTACAGGCATTGTAACTTCTGAGCTAACTGCTGCAAAAAACCGAAATGAAGCGAAGCTACGGCATAAAATCTGCCACAACTGTTCGCTACAAGATCATGACTTGGATGCGAGATTTTGCAAGTCTTGTGGAGCGCAGTTAGATGGGTAAATCCATTTTGTTTTCGTTAACGGAGCTAATTATCCAAATTGAGGATGGTTTGAATATCTTTCACATGTCCAAAAAGTAGGAGAATATCACCATCTTCTATTTTAGTTTCAGCCGTTACTACTCCACTGACTTTTTTGGATTTAGCCTTTATGCCAAATATATTTAGTGTCTCTTCCATTTTAATCAACGTCAAAATGTTGATATTGTGATCTTGTCGGATTTTTGTTTGGGCAATAGTTAGTCCCACATATCTTGCCGGAGCTTTTACTTCAATAATATTGTAATCATCTGTAACATCCAGTGAATCAAGCACCCCTTTCATTTGCAGGCGTTTCGCCATCCTCTCCGCCGATTCCTCCTCCGGATGGATTATCTCATCCACTCCTATTGCTTGTATGACTGTTTCATGAATTTTATTGATTGACCTACTAATCAAGCGCTTCACGTTCATCTGTTTGAAAATGGCAGTGACCATGATAGATGCACCGAAATCCTCCCCTATAGCAATGATGGCTACATGGCAATCCTTCAATGGCAACGTTTTGACAGCTTGAGCATCCGTAGCATCCAGTGTAATGGCGTTTGTAATGGAATCTTTGAACAATTCGACCTTCTCTTCTTTTGAATCCACCCCTGTTACTTCATGACCCAAGTCTGTAAGTCTTTTTGCGAGGTATCCTCCGAAATTTCCCAATCCTACGATGATATATTTCATAGCTTTTTTGATTAATATTAGGTGATAAATACAGTTTCCTCAGGCAACTTGTACCGAAGGTTTCTAGTTTTTCGGACAAAGGCCACCAATACTGTAAGTGTTCCAACTCTACCCAAAAACATAATGACGGTAACAACCAGTTTGCTTCCGGTAGACAGATCACCGGTGATTCCCAGGCTAAGCCCCACTGTAGAAAAGGCTGAAAATATTTCGAAGGCCACAGCAATCAACTCCAATTCTGGATTCATTAAGACCACAAAGAATACTCCTAAACCAATAATCAAAAAGGAAAGCAGGATGACAGCAAATGCTTTTCGAAGGGTCTGGTTTTCGATTTGGCGGTTAAATACTTCCACTCTATCTTTTCCTTTTGAAATGCTAATGGTGTTTAGAACAGCCACTGCAAAGGTACTAGTTTTGAGACCTCCTCCCGTAGAGCCGGGAGATGCTCCTATCCACATTAAAATAAGGTAAATTAGTATTGTGGGCATAGCTAATGCTCCCATATCCACCGTATTAAAACCCGCCGTTCTTGGTGTCACTGATCCGAATACCGCCGTTACAAATTTGCCATAAAGGCTAAGTCCCTTCAAGGTGCTATCCTGCTCAAAGATCAGATAAGTGACGAACCCAACAACCAAAAGTATAACGGTTGTGTAAGTGATTAGCCTTACATTCACATTGACTACTCTTGGCGCATGCCTATAAGCTTCTACTCCTGTAACCACTCTTTTTGTACCTACCCATACATGTCTCAAATATCCATAATACGCCACAACCACCGGAAAGCCTATTCCTCCCAAAATAATGGCGGCAGCAATGACCAACTGCATATTATAGAGATGTCTGAATCCACTTTGATATAGGCCGTCACTCAAGGTGCTAAATCCGGCATTGCAAAATCCTGAGACAGCATGGAAGATGGAATAGAATACCTGATCTCCAGATGTCTGAAACAAATTGGTGTCTACTGATAGAAAAATCAAAATAGCAGCGCTACCTTCAACTATCAGTGTAAAAAGTATGATTTTTACCACGGTGGAATTGACCGCGTTGATATTTTCCTCATTTATAAAATCTCTCAGAAAGAGTTGGTTTTGCAACGAATAACTTCCTTTGAAAAAGAACCCAAAAAAGCTGGTAAACGTCATCATGCCCAATCCTCCAACCTGAAACAAAATCAGAATAATAACCTGCCCAAGGAAGGTGAAATCAGATGAAGTGTCCAATACTATCAATCCGGTAACGCAGACGGCTGACGTGGAAGTAAAGAGCGCATCAACGGCGGAAATACCATTTATAGTAGCATTTGGAAGTGACAACAATAACATTCCAATTAGGATGACGATGAAAAAGCTAAGAACGAATATCATTGCCGGATGAATTTTTAGCCGATTTACGGTAAGACTCACCTTGCTCAGTTCAATTAAAAATATCAAAAAAATCACGAGAATTACTATCAAATCCTTGGATTCAATATTAGTGAATGATTCTTTTCCTGAAAAGGAAAACACTTCCAACTGATAAAGTGATGCAACTAAAAGAAGTAGAATAATGCCCAGCTCGCTTATAAACCTGACCTTGGTATATTTTTCGAATTTGGAAAAGAGCTTAAAAGTATAACCTACGACTAAGGCTAATAAAAGTATGGAGATTACCATTCCAAAAATTCCCTGTAGTAAATTATCATTATAGCCCAAATCATAAATCAATAAGGCAAAAATTAAAAAACTTATAGCCTGTATTGCCTGAGCATTAGTTAAAAAAAACCTGCGGATAAAACTAATCTTGTGGTCTGGACTGTGGAAAAAAGGCTTCAATCGGATAATGGTTAAGGTTTCGAAAGGTATTCAATTTTTGCTGATAACAAAAAAAAAATCGAATGCGGTGAATTAAACATCATAGTGCATGGAATCGATAATGCATCCCCAATAATAGATGGCTTTCCTTTTTGAATTGTAAGTCGAGATTTTCCCTTTCATAGGCGAAAATTTACACGAACTATATTTTTAAAGTGTTCCGTTGTTTTACTCTACAGTTAAACTATTAATTATTGATAAATAGTACGAAAAAATTGCATTTTATGACTGAAATCCGTACCTATACTATCACATCTTTTTTCAATCAAATAATGACGCTATGTTGAATAAATATATACCCTTTGTTCTAGTAGGCATATCCATATTGACCTTTTCAGTCGACCGTTCAGAAAACTATTTCACCGGAGACGAGGAATATATTCGACGGGCGGATTCCGTCCTTGCCCTAATGACGCTGGAAGAAAAGATAGGCCAGTTAAACCTACCGGCGGGTGGGGATATTACCACAGGTCAGGCAACAAGTACAGACCTAGGCCAAAAGATCAAGGATGGTAAAACAGGTGGTTTGTTTAACCTAAAAGGGGTTGAAAAAATCCGAGAAGCGCAACGAATCGCCGTCGAGGAAAGCCGCTTGGGTATACCTCTTATTTTTGGGATGGATGTCATTCACGGCTATGAAACCCTTTTTCCTATTCCTCTTGGTGTGTCGACAACCTGGGATATGGAGCTGATTGAAAAAACTGCCCAAATGGCCGCCAAAGAAGCAACTGCCGATGGAATCAACTGGACCTTTTCTCCGATGACCGACATTTCCAGAGATCCCCGCTGGGGCAGAGTCTCGGAAGGCAATGGTGAAGATCCCTACTTGGGAGCAAGAATTGCTGAAGCAATGATAAAAGGGTATCAGGGAGATGACCTCTCAGAAACCCACACCATCTTGGCCTGTGTCAAACACTTTGCGCTCTACGGTGCCCCCGAGGCTGGAAGGGATTATCATACCGTAGATATGAGCCGCAACCGCATGTACAATGAGTATTTTCCTCCCTACAAAGCAGCTGTCGAAGCCGGCGTGGGAACGGTTATGACTGCTTTTAATGATGTGGATGGTATTCCTGCCAGTGGAAATAAATGGCTGATGACCGAGGTGTTGCGCAATCAGTGGGGATTTGATGGATTTGTGGTCACGGACTATACGGCCATCAATGAAATGGTCGATCACGGTCTTGGTGACTTGCAAAATGTGTCCGTACTTGCACTTAAGGCAGGTGTGGATATGGATATGGTGGGTGAAGGCTTTCTTACGACCTTGAAAAAATCGCTGGAAGAAGGCAAGATCACTGAACCACAAATTGATGCCGCTTGTCGGCGGATATTGGTTGCCAAATTTCAACTCGGCTTATTTGACGACCCTTATAAATATTGCGATACGGAAAGAGCAAATACAGAAGTATTTACCGCTGATAACCGAAGGTTTGCCCGTGAAGTAGCGGCTCAGAGTTTTGTATTGTTGAAAAACGATAACCAAACGCTCCCTTTGAAGAACAACGGCACCATTGCACTTATTGGCCCGTTGGCTGATAACCGCGAAAATATGGCCGGAACTTGGAGTGTGGCCGGACGGTTCGACGAAGCGGTTTCTTTAAAGGATGGCCTTGAAAAAGCACTGGGCGATCAAGTGAGCATACTGCATGCCCGTGGTGCCAATATAGTAAACGATGCTGACCTTGAAGCCCGGGTAAGCATTTTCGGAAAGCCAACGCTCAGGGATGAGCGGAGTGCGGAAGAAATGATTCAGGAGGCGGTGGAAATTGCCAGTCGGGCGGATGTGATTGTAGCCGCTTTGGGTGAGGCTGCAGAGATGAGCGGGGAAGCTTCCAGTCTGAGCGATATCGAATTTCCGGAAAGCCAGCGTGATCTTTTAAAAGCGTTAAAAGAAACTGGGAAACCAATAGTTCTGATCCTATTTACAGGCAGGCCAAGAGCCATGACTTGGGAAAATGAAAATCTGGATGCCATACTTAATGTATGGTTTGCCGGTAGTGAAGCCGGTGATGCCATAGCTGATGTACTTTTCGGTGAAGTCAATCCGTCCGGAAAACTTACCATGACTTTCCCGCAAACCACAGGGCAAATTCCGATTTATTATAACCACAAAAACACTGGCCGCCCCTTGCCTGAGGGAGCCTGGTTTGAAAAATTCCGCTCCAACTACCTTGACGTGACCAATGAGCCATTATATCCCTTTGGGTATGGATTGAGCTATACATCGTTTAGCTATGGGGATATCAAGTTAAGCAGTGAGCAGCTAGAAGGTGACCAGAAACTTAACGCAAGTGTAGAACTAAGCAATACGGGTGATTTTGACGGTGCCGAAGTAGTGCAGTTGTACATTCGGGATGTAGTTGCCAGCATTACCCGTCCTATGCGGGAACTAAAAGGTTTTCAAAAAGTAACTCTTAAGGCCGGAGAAACTAAGACGATCAGTTTTGAAATCTCTACCGAAGACCTAAAATTTTACAATTACGACATTGATTATGTTTGGGAACCGGGTGAATTTGAAATTATGATCGGTGGCAATTCGAGTGAGGTGAAGGTGGCGAGTGTAAAGTGGGAATAGGGTTTTTGTGTGTATCCGGTCGTTGTCTAATTCTCTCAACACTTTGATAATGTCTAAGCCATTGCAAATGGCTCTACGAAAATTTCGGTTCTCAAAATAAGCGGATGATAATAAGATGTAGTGAATACTACACCTAGTCCCGGGAATTTGAAATTATGTTTGGCGTCACTTCCAGCAAGGTGAAAGTAGCCAGTATCATGTGGAATTGATTTGCTATTCTTCTTCCTTAACGAGCTCCACAAAAACCATCCAGTAAACTTCACTGTCATAATTCACATACAGTCTATTGGCTTCAATTTCATAGGAAGTGGCGGTTTCCAACCCATGGCTGTACTGAATATGGTGGTTTTCCTCTGGAAAGATTACAGTACTATTCCCAAATTCCCAATAGGGTAGCTCTACTTCAAACTTAATTTCTCCCTGTTCACCAACCGAAAAACATGAGCGTAGGACTCCCTGATGTGTCCGGGTTTCCAATTTAAACTTTCCACTGCAGTTGTCTCCTTCCTCCTGCCATTTTTCCTCAATTAATTTCAAATAAAGTGGAAAATAATATTCATCCATATTTTCGTTAAAGCCACCCTGATAGTGGGTAAGGTGAGCCCATCTTGCAAAGCAGGTATAATGGTGAAAATCCCCAGTTTCCAAATGTTGAAAACCGGCAAACTCCCAGTCACCAAACAAGGGCAAATCATCCCCTACCTGACTCAAGTCAAACTCGCAAATGCGTTCAATAGGGTTATCCTTGACTTCTTCCTCTATTTCCTCCAGCTCTTCAATTTCCTCAATCTCTTCAGGTATAGGAAGATCTTCCGAACACGAAAAAAGTAGTATAATTAAAATGAAAAATGTAGAATATCTGACCATTGCTGCCTCATTTTGCAGTAAGAAAACGCTTAGGCAAAAGATTTAGTATGAACTTTAAGCTTATTATACCTGAATGGGCAAGTGCTTAAGATCCCTCAATATAAAAACCCAAAGAGCCAGATCGGAATCTTAGTTGCTATACCCAATTCTATTCCATCAGCCGCTATAAAGGAATTTGGCAGGTGTGAGATTTGCCTACTTATCTTCCCCTTTCCCCCTACCTCAAAGGTATATTTTTTATCCACCAAAAAGTCTCCCTGTTTGGGATAGGATACCTGATAATTTGCCGAAAGTTGATTTAAAAAAAAGGTTTCACGCTCACTGCCTCTATCCATGACGCCTTGCGAAAGAGCATATATGAGGTTAGGGTTATTCAGATATATTTTATCCGGTTTGCCAATGTAGGACATGCCCTTAGTTTCACTACGAAGTTGGTGGATTATTTGTGCCCTTTCCAGCAAATCCAAATATTGAATGAGTTTCTCTCTTTTGGTTTCGACCTTTTGGCTTAGTTCTGAAATATTGGGCTTGAATGGTACAGATTGAGAAATAATATAGAGTAGGTTTTTTAATTTCCGAATAGAGGGATAGGTAATAGGTTCAATAGCGAAAATATCAGTGTCCAATGCAATATTTAAAGTACCCAGAAGCCGTTGATAATAGTTATTTTCATTTTCCCGGAAATAAGGATAGTATCCTATTCGAAGGTATTTTTCAAAATGAAGGATAGGAGCTTCCACTTTTCGTTTTATCCCACGTGCAATCGGGATATGATTTTCAAGTATCTCGACTAAAGAATGTGACGGAATTTCAATGCTTTGATCAAAATGGAGAAACTCTCTGAAAGACAAGCCATTCAAATAGTAATAGACCATCCTCCTGCTCAAATCAGCCTGACCTTTGCATAGTTCAATCAGGGATGAGCCTGTAAATACAACTTTAACATCATCATATTGATCATATATATTTTTAATTTCAATTGACCAAGAGGGATACTTATGCACCTCATCAAGAAAAAGGTATCTGATGCCAAGTTTATAATAAAAGTCAACTACATCCAATAGGCGTTGATTTTGAAATAGAATGTGATCAAGACTTAGGTATAAGGTCTTACTCAGGTCTCTGTTTTCCCTTGCATATTGTAGAATCAAGGTGGTTTTACCCGACCCTCTCGACCCCAAGATGGCTATAAGCCTGTCATTCCAGTCGATATTGTGGTATAAATATCTTTTGAGCCTGGTATCGACTCTTTCTATTCTTTCATAAGATATAGTTTGTAACTGTTCCATTTGACCTTTCAAAGGTACAAATTTTGTCTATAAATGACACCTCTAAGGGTCAAAAATAATGAAAGTTTGCCCCCCAGTTTGGTTGTTATGAGTTATGGGTGATGAGTTGTGAGTTATGAATTCAAAAATCTAAAATCAGAAATCACCAATCTGAAATCGTAAATCTAAAATCTCTAACCATATACCATATAAGAACACACGAAAGTGAACCTAAAACTCCCTATCCCCAAATTCGCTTTTTGTAAAGTTGAGCTTTTTATTTAGTTGATTAATGCGGAAGGAAGCCGTCAGCAGTATAACATCCCGCTCGTAGATATAATGGGTGGATGTAAAGAATCCTTCTCCACGACCGCTAATCCGCTGGCGGTTAGAGTCCAAGACGCCCATTCCAATATTTCTCCATTGCAACGCAAAGGATAGGCGGTTATCCATCAGCGATTTTTTTACCGTCATATTTGGTGAGAAAAAGCGGCTGTCTTCCCCCTGTACTGTGATGATTCGTGAAAGGTAATTCAAGTTAAAGACTAAGTCCCAATCACTTCCCAAATCCAAGCTACTGTTAACGTTAAAAGAATAGTTCCAGCTATTCCGCTGTACCTGCTGTCCTACGGCA
>DATHWC010000407.1:0-17547 GCA_035460985.1 Lunatimonas sp. | reverse complement strand
TTGCCCCATATAATCCGAAATGCCTCCAATGAAATAGTTGGAAAATCCTGGGGAATTGGAAATGTGGTTATTCAGCATTCCGCAAAAATCCAGTTCACCAACGAGGACCGTTACAACTGGGGCCCCCAGGGTAATCCGTACAATGTGTTTTATAACACCATGCGCGATGTGACTAACATCATCAATCTTTCCGGTGAAGCAGGCCAGAACAACTATGTTGGAGCTGCATTGGTCATTAAAGCGATGATGTATGCCTTTATGACCGACGCTTACGGGGATCTTCCGTATAGTGAGGCTATACAAGCAAAAGAAGGCATCAATTACCCAAAATTTGACCGGCAGGAAGTAATCTATCAGGGGATTTTGGCGGATTTGACGCAGGCCAATCAGCTGCTGGGAAGTTCTACTGAAACCATGGAGGGAGATATTCTCTTTCAGGGAAATGTGATGAAATGGAAAAAAATGGCAAACTCGCTGCGTTTGCGGGCATTGATGAGGTTGTCCAAGCGCCAAGATCCGTCAGCGGCTATGCAGGCCATTGTATCCAATCTTTCTACTTCACCGATAATCGAAAGCAATGAAGACAATGCGGCTTTGCAGCATCTTCAAGATGTGCCCAATCAACACTATTTGTTTACCACCCGGTCAGGATCCTTTGACGAATATCGGTTGAGCAAAAGATTGGAGGGCGTGCTTAAGGCATACAATGATCCCCGTTTGTTTGTGTATGCGCAGCCTACCACTGATTCGGGTGCGGGTTTGATTGGTGATCCTGAGGATTATTCGGGGGTTCCCAACGGACTAGCGGATGAGGAGGCCTACGGATATTCTCCCACAGGAGATCCCAGCAAAGGGGGTTCCAACTATATTTCTAGAGTGGGGATGTTGTTTTCTTGCCTGGCATGTTCCCCCAATGCTTCTCCGATAGGGTTTCAGACCATGCTTATAAGTTATTCCGAAGTTCAGTTTATTTTAGCGGAGGCTAGAGAGCGTGGATATATTTCCACTGGGGATGCTGAAACCTATTATTTGAACGGTATCAAAGCATCTTTTGACTATTATGAGGATCGACTTCGGGTTGCCAATTTGGGCGTTATTGCAGACGCGGTGCAGCCGGACCCGGCATACTATACACAGACCAGCATTGCTTTCAGTGGGTCTCCCCAAGAGCGTTTGGAAAAAATAGGCACTCAAAAGTGGCTTGCTCTATTTTTCTCCGGACTGGAGGCATGGTATGACTGGAGGAGAACGGGTATTCCGGCTATTACACCAGGTCCTGCGGCTTTCTTCGATGTAGTCCCAAGCCGTTTTATTTACCCTACCAGCGTACAGGCTCTCAATGGGGATAATTACAAAGAGGCAGTCAGCAGACAAGGTGCTGATGTGATTAACACTAAAGTTTGGTGGGATGTGGACTAATATTTACCCGGAGGATAAAATGAAAAGGCATAGCCAAGCTAAGGTATGGTAATTATACTATAACCACGATCCATGGTATACAGAGGGAACACTATTTCCGGATTGAACCTATGATTCGTTGGAATTTGTTCAACCCACTTTTGGGTTGAGGGGAGGCTGTATTGGCACTATAACCCCGGGTTTCGCCCGGGGTTATTGTTGTTAAACCCGGATTATGTATTAGGGTTCGTTGCTAGGGGTTACAACGCAAGAAAATCAGTCACTTTGGAGAGTGAGGCGTAGCCACCCCTACGGTGAACTCGAAAAGTGAAGCGAAGCGGCTGATTTTAAAGCGTTTTAGTTCTGCCGCAGAAATTCTAATGCATAATCCGGGTTAAAGCCCTTCGGACTTAAATACTGAGTTGTTTGTTTGGAAAATTGACGGGGCTAAATGTTACCAATTCTTACCCAAGTTGTTATAATACTTGATTTTCTCATTTAAAGCTTTGAAGTCCAAGGCTCCATTTACCTCCTTGAGGTGGGAAATAATGGCCAGGGATTTATTCAGTCGGCTATTCGGATTTTTTACCTTATTGACCAGATAAATCAAGGCTCTTTGTTTGCCTTTCGTTAGTTCTTGGAAAAACTGATTTCCCTCCTCGTCCTGATCCATCAATACTTGCAGCTCTTCCGGCATTTCGTGTCCATATTCAGAGTAGTCTTTCTCCAGTGTCACATTTACCTTATCTCCCTCTGAAAGATTAAGCCTTTGACGGAGCTGTTTGTTGACAAGGATAAACCAGTAGTCTTGATTTTTTATAAGCGCGGCAGGGTAAGGGGCCGCATTATTTATTTTACAGATCACCCGTTTGTTGTCTCCTTCAATAAATAATGCAGCCAGTTCATCGGGCACGGGAACATGAAACTGCCATAGACGGGTATTAAAGTTTTCCAGCGTTGATTGGAAGTTTTTCATAATGAAAGTTAAAAATATTATGTGAGAATTATCTCAAGGAATGTTAATTAAAAAAGACAAGAGATTATACTTAGTTTAAGTAAATATTAATAAGTGAAAATTCTAAATTAGCCTATTTATTGATGAGATATTATTATTGGAGTATTTTTTAAAAATGCTATGGGGTCCTTTGTGGAGCAATCTTCCTCCAGTTAATGTAGATAAGAAATACAGCGCCATGAGCTAAAAAGGTCCAGAAAAGTGAGAAGGCAAAAGCATGGTTAAATTTTTAAAATATTTCTTTCCGGTAACGTACACATAAAAATCTGATTAAAAGGGTTTTAATGGGATATTTTATCGGACAAGCAATTATTCTTCAAAAAATAATTGGTTTACCACCCTGAAATCCTTGATTTATATTAAAAATTTTAATAGCTTTTCAAACCATTAACTATAAATTTAGATTATTTTAATATTGATTTTTTTATATAGTATAAATTATGAAATTATATTAAAAAATTATGTATTTGGTATTTTAATATTTATCATTAAGAAGCCAACTTAAAATAATTATATGTGACATAATAAAAATTTTATTTTCCGAATAGTATAATTTTATCAATTATTAATTTAAAAATTTTAGACAAATGAAAAAAACACTACCAGTTAGAAGTGGGATATATCCATTCCACTTAGGTGGCTTTATTGTCCATCTGCTATTTATCATTGGGTTTTTTGCTTCATCAAATGTAAACGGTGCCGAAGCAAATAAAAGCCTTATTTATGAGAACGTACCTGAGTTTGAAGTTACCATTACTGGCACAGTGCAGGATGCCAATGGGGAACCTATACCAGGTGTTACCATTTCAGTTCTAGGAACGGCTAAAGGGACAGCTACTGACATTGACGGAAAATATTCGCTGACTGTGGACGAAGGAGTGACTTTGGTTTTTTCTTTTATTGGTTTCGAATCGCAGCGGGTTGTGGTAGGTACACAAAGTGTGATCAATGTAACTTTAAATGAGGATACATCCTCCCTGGCAGAAGTAATTGTTGTTGGTTACGGTACTCAAAAAAGGGAAAATTTAACGGGTGCGGTATCCACTGTTACCTTTGATGATGAACTTCAAAACAGACCATTGACCAATGCTTCACAGGCACTTAGCGGACAGGTTCCTGGGGTGTGGATAAGCCAAAACTCTGGACAGCCCGGAAATGATGGCGCGCAAATCCGTGTAAGAGGTTGGGGGACTTTAAATAATTCAAATCCTCTTATTCTGGTTGACGGGGTGGAAGCCTCCATCAACGAAATTAACCCCAATGATATCGAAAGCATGACCGTCCTAAAGGATGCTGCCAGTGCTGCCATTTATGGATCCAGAGCTGCCAATGGCGTGGTTCTAATTACCCTGAAATCGGGTAAATTTGGGGAACAGACCAGAGTAAACATTGGAAGTTATGTAGGTCAACAATCTTTGGGAAGAAGGTATGACATCATAGATAATAGTGCGGAATACATGGGATTATGGAATCAGGCCCTAATAAATCAGGGCGGGGGTGCCCTTTTTCCCGAATCTGTTATTAATGAGTTTAGAAACAATGATGATCCCTACCGATATCCCAATACCAATTTTTTTGATGAGGTATTCAAAACGGCACCTATTACGGAACACAATTTATCCATCAATGGTGGCTCTGAGCAGACGAAATTCTACATTTCAATGAACTACTTAGACCAGGATGGAATCATGCAGAACTCAAAATCCAGCCGCTATGGTTTGACAGTTAATCTGGAATCCAAACTTAATAAATGGCTGACAATAGGAGGAAGACTGAACGGTATAAAAAAAGCTTCTGAGGAACCTTTTAATTTGGGCAGGATGATGTACATATTTGCCAATGGTGGATATCCTTTTACAGCACCCTACACAGAAGACGGGCGATTTGGATCTGTTCAGGCATTGCACGCCAATGGGAATACTATTGTCGGCAACAGGAACCCTTTAATCGAAACAGCAAACGGACTGACATTGACGGAAAATAATTTTTTTAAAATGAATGTTTATGCCAATATTGCTTTTACGGATTATCTGACGTTAACAACTAATTTCACCTCCCAGTATAACAGTAACCTCAGGGACAGACATAACAGTCTGGAATTTGGATACACCCATACCGGACGGGAGGGAAGAAACCTGGATTATCTTACCATATTGGAAGCCAGCAGAACCAACGTTCAAAGTGATTATAACATCCTGTTTTCTACGTTGAATTTCAACAAGACTTTCAATGAAATCCATAGCGTGTCTGCCATACTAGGTACCCAGGTAGAAAGCACAGTTATAAAAGATGTATATGGTAGAAGATCTGACCCTCCGAAAGAAGGTCTGACTCAGATAAACGCAGGGACATCGGGGTTCCAGGCAAACGGAAATCTGAGTGAATTGAGGATGATGTCTTATTTCGGACGGGTAAATTACGCCCTGTCAGACAAATATCTATTTGAAATGAACCTAAGGGCCGATGGTTCTTCCAGATTTAAAGAGGGCTACCGATGGGGAATATTCCCGGCATTTTCAGCGGGATGGAGATTGGGTGAAGAAGCATTCATGCAAAATTTGAATATTTTCTCCGATCTGAAATTGCGGGCCTCTTGGGGAAAATTGGGTAACCAAAACATCGCTTCGTATTGGCCATATCTTGCGGCTGTTAACCAAACCAATGCGCTAAGTTACAATTTTGGGGGAAGTTTTGCTCCTGGAGCCGGTGTCACCGCATTGGTAGATGAAACGATTGGATGGGAAACCTCCGTTACCACTGACCTCGGTATCGAGTTCGGCTTATTGGATAACAGGGTGTTTGTTGAGGCGGATTATTTCCGAAAAACAACTAACAATATCATCGTGCAATTGCCTATACCAGCCATTCTTGGTGGAGTAAGTGCGCCTTTCGAAAATGTGGGTGCAATGATCAATAATGGGTTCGAATTCAATATCAATTATTCCAAAATGTCACCGGACAGAAGTAAAGTTGGATATAATCTGGGGGTAAATATGACCTATATTATGAATCAGGTAACCAAATTCAGAGAAAATGCACCTGATCAGTTGTACCTTATCCGTGAAGGGTTTTCCTACAGGGAATTGTACGGATATAATGCTGTCGGCATCTACCAATCTGACCAGGAAGCCAGTGAGCACATGTATGCCAATGGGTATGTGCCCAAAGCAGGTGAATTGAAATATGAAGACGTCAATAATGACGGCCGACTAGGTTTTGAAGATAAGATGGCCCTGGGAAACACTATCCCAAAATACACTTTTGGTTTTACCCCAAGTGTTAATTATAAGGGTTTTGACTTAAGTGTTTTGGTGATGGGTATTGCAGGTGCCAGTGTATATACACAAAACGCATGGACCCAGCCATTGGGGATATCCGGCGGAACAATTACCAAACGCTGGAGAGATGCCTGGACCCCGGAAAATATGGATACCGATGTACCCCGGATCTCCATCAGTGATACATGGAGAAGTGAACCATCTTCTTTTTGGGTGAATGATGTGTCTTTCGTAAAGCTGAGAAATGTTCAACTCGGGTATACCTTTGATCCTGAATTCACTAGAAGGCTAGGTGTCCAAAAGCTTTATTTGTATGGCAACGCCCAAAACGTGGGTGCTCTAGTCAGCAAAGATTATGAAGGGTTCGATCCTGAAAGAAATACGTTCGATTCTGGAGAAAACTTCTATCCCCTTCCAAAAATATTTACTGTTGGTGTTAATATTAGTCTATAAGCATTATGAAAACGATAAAGAATATTAATATAATTATACTGCTATTGGGCATGTTTTCCTTTAGTGGATGTAGTGAAGATTTTCTGGAAGTATATCCGCAGGACAGGATTACTACTGTTTCTTTCTGGCAGAATGAAAATGACGTAAAGCTAGCTTTAAATGGTATTTACAGCGTATTAAAGCATCGCGGTGTTTATGGGGCAGGGCCTACTATGGATGCCATTACTCCGTACGCTTTCCAATGGGCCCATTGGAACGGTATGCAGATGCAAATTGGGAATGGGTCTATCACTGCTGCTACTTCGGGCGGAATGCTTAATGAGCGATGGACGATGTGTTACCGCATCATCAACTTCTCCAATGATTTTTTGGCTAATATTGATAGGGTCGAATTGGATGAAGCTTCAAAATCGACCTATTTGGGAGAAGTGTATTTCCTTCGGGGCCTTGCCTTCGCACTATTGGCGGAAACCTACGGTGGGGTACCGGTAATTACCACTGTGTTGAGCACCGCGGAAGTGACTTTGGTAAGCCGAAATACCCTTGCAGAGACTTGGAATCAGGCCATTTCGGATTATGATGAGGCCATACAAAGACTCGCTCCTGTTTCCTATGAAGTAGGAAGGGCCACTAAAGGAGCCGCTTTGGGAATGAAAATGAGGGCCTTATTGTACCAGAATAAATACAACGAAGTATTGGACATTGTTGATCAAATTGATGCTTTGGGCATGTATTCCCTTTTCCCAAGTTATGAAGGGCTCTTTCAGTTGGATAATGAAAACAACGAAGAAGTCCTTTTTGATATCCAATATATGGTAGGGGAACAAGGTCAGGGAAATTTCTTTGCCTGGCTGGCCCTTCCGGGAAGTGTAGCCGCCGCAGGGGCAAGTGATCCCGCACCCACCCAACATATCGTCGATAAATATGAGATGATTGATGGCTCTGAAGTGAATCCCAACAATCCCTTTGAAGGTAGAGATCCCCGGTTGGATTTTACCATTCTTCGGCCGGGAGCTACCTTTGAAGGTATGGTCTATCCAACAGAAGTATCCAACCATACTGGTCAAAGGGTAGGGTATAACCTTAGAAAAAACGTTGGCGAAGGAATTGCATTGCTGGCGCCTCGGGTATCTCCCTTGAACTTTATTGTATTGCGCTATGCGGACGTCCTGATGGCCAAAGCAGAAGCCCTGATCGAAACCAATCAAAATTTGGAGGAAGCAATAGGTCTTATCAATAGGATCAGAACCGAAAGAACGGATGTCACCATTACTAGTCTACCAACCGATTTGTCCCAAGAGGAAGCGAGAGACGCATTAAGACATGAGCGGGTGGTGGAGTTTTTTGGAGAAGGCATATTGTGGGCGGATATTAAACGGTGGAATATCGGTCAAGACCTTTACCCCGTTGAAGTAAGAGCGGCTGACGGAGGTTTGGTGGAGGTGAAATTCCCTACTGGATATGAGGATAAAGACAATTTATTGCCTATCCCGGATAATGAAATTTCCTTTAATGAAAATTTGGAACAAAATCCAGGTTGGTAATTCCGCTTGATTGTTGTCCTACCGATGACCACTAAAACTTGAGTAACTATTTCCCTTTGAAATAAATCTGGGAAACGTTTTAGGTGACGCTGTGGATAGCATATTTAACATGAAGGAGATGAAATGGCTGGCGGAATTCTGGTAGGATCCCTAAAGTGGGTCTGCTCAGAATGGCTTCGGTCGTTTCATCTTCTTTTATTTAAGCTTTTTTTTATATCTTGTTAATGTTTTAGAAGAAAAAGTAAATGTAAAATGAGCCAAAATCAGGTAATAAAAATTTTGATTTCGGTGGCTATTGTTCTCGTTGTCGTTTGGGTGGTGCAGTATGAATCTGAAATAAAGTTCCCTGATGAAATCGAGGCTTCCTTACCTACCGAAATTGATTTCAATTTCCATATCAAACCGATTTTATCAGACCGTTGTTTTGCCTGCCACGGGCCGGATGAAAACAAAAGGGAAGCGGGCTTGAGGTTGGATTTGGAAGAGTTTGCCTTGGCGGCATTTGGAGAAGAAAATAATAATTATGCCCTTGTCCCAGGGCATCCTCATAAAAGTGCGGTTTACAAGCGAATTATCTCCTCTGACCCGGAACTGGTAATGCCGCCGCCGACATCCAATCTGGCATTATCCGAAACAGAAATAGCCCTTATTACAAAATGGATAGAGCAGGGTGCAGCCTTTAAACCCCATTGGTCCTTTATAATTCCAGAAAAGCCGGAAGTTCCTTCAATCGAAAAGGAAGGTTGGGCCCAAAATGAAATTGATCATTTCGTTTATGACAAATTATCGCAGGTGGGTTTGGAGCCATCCGAAATGGCCACAAAAGAGACTCTGGTTCGACGGGTATCCTTTGACCTTACCGGATTGCCACCCACTGTACAGGAAGTGGATGATTTTTTGGAAGACCAAGCGCCGGATGCGTATGAAAAACTGGTAGACAGATTGTTGGAATCCCCTCATTATGGCGAGCGCATGGCGTCCGAGTGGCTGGATGTGGCCAGATATGCGGATTCCCACGGTTATCAGGATGACGGCATGCGAAATATGTGGCCCTGGCGTGACTGGGTAATCCGTTCCTTCAACGAAAACCTTCCATATGATGATTTTATTACATGGCAGTTGGCAGGCGACATGTTGCCGGATGCCTCCAATGACCAAATTTTGGCTACCGGATTCAACCGAAACCATCCCCAAAGTCAGGAAGGTGGGGTCATAGCTGAGGAATACAGGGTAGAATATGTTGCCGACCGGACCAATACCCTGGGGAAAGCATTTTTGGGCTTGAGTACGGAATGTGCCCGCTGTCATGATCACAAATATGATCCTATTTCCCAAAAAGAATATTTCCAACTGTATGCATTTTTTAACAGTGTAAAAGAAACCGGTCAGGTACCCTACATGGGAGAAGCAAGTCCAACCCTCATTCTCACCGATGAGGAGGTAGATAAAAAACTAGCCTTTGTCAATTTACACATTCAGCAGCAAGAGCGGGAATTGGACTCCCTACAGGATAAATACCGGAAAGGATTTGAAAAATGGTTGTCCGGTATAAAAACAAAATCTGAGCCCAAGCTAGTCTCTAAAGGAAGAGTTGGACACTATCCCTTGGATGCGCCATCCAATGAAAAATTTAAAAACCTCGCTGATCCGTCCAATCCTGCCAGCATGGTGGTGATCCAAAAGGACAAGGAACTTCAAATGGTGGAAGGCAAGTTTGGTAATGCTGTAAAGTTGGTGGGAGACAGTTATGTGGATTTGGGGAATAACGTAGGCTATTTTGAACGAAATGACCCTTTTACGATCAGCTTGTGGTACAAAGCTTTAGCGGATAGTTTGGACGGGCCGATTTTCTCCAAAACCGGTGGGTTTGCCAACGGTTTCCGGGGGTATGAATTATTGGCAGCAGGGGATGGTAGCCTGAAAGGTCTAATTTCCCATACCTGGCCCGCCAACGCGATCGAAGTGCAAACCGAGGAAAAAATACCCAAAGGCGAATGGGTTCACCTGGCCATGGTATATGATGGATCAAGTAGCGTAGCGGGGCTTAGGCTATATATCAATGGAAAATTGATGACACTGGAGATTAAAACAGATAAACTGAAAAGAAGCATTTTATCCTACGGAAAAGACAAGCTTAGTACCGGTCATCCGGGAAACCTACAAATCGGCAAGCGGGGAACAAACTTTGCCGAAACACTTGACCAATCCCTGGTGGATGAATTTAGTGTATTTGACCGCAGGCTTTCGGCCTTGGAAATTGATGCCTTGTATTCGATGTCCAATCCGATAAATTCCTATATCGAATTGGGCAAGGAAAAGGAACTGTTTGACTATTACCTGTTAACCGTTGACCCGGATTTCCAAACCCGTCAAAAAAACCTCACCCGCCTGCGTGGTGAAGAGAATGCCGTTCTCAGTGCACAGCCTGAAGTGATGGTAATGGAAGAGCAGAAAGACCCCCGTCCCACATTTATTTTGGCCAGGGGTACTTACGATGCGCCTACTGAACAGGTATTTCCGGGCACACCAACATCCGTTTTGGAATTCCCGGATGAATTCCCAAGAAACCGGCTGGGACTAGCCTCGTGGGTGACTCATGAGAATAACCCCCTTACCGCTAGAGTGGCGGTAAACCGCTATTGGCAACTTGTTTTTGGAAACGGAATTGTTTCCACAACGGATGATTTCGGGAATCAGGGTGCATTTCCTTCCCACCCGGAATTGCTGGATTGGCTGGCGGTATATTTTAGGGATTCGGGCTGGAACCTCAAGGAACTGCTTAAACTAATGGTCACCTCAGCAACCTATAAGCAGTCATCTGATTGGAATGACACCTTAAGGGAAAAGGATCCCGAAAATGTTTGGTTGGCCCGGGGGCCAAGCTACCGCATGCCTGTGGAAATGATCAGGGACAATGCCCTTGCTGCCAGTGGTCTGTTGGAGAAGGAAATTGGTGGTAGAAGTGTTAAGCCCTACCAGCCAAAGGGGTTGTGGAAGGAACTCGCTACTGCCAATGTACGGGAGTATGTGCAGGATACTGGGAAAAACCTTTACCGCCGTGGCCTGTATACCATTTGGAAACGAAGTTCCCCGCCACCATCGATGATCAGTTTTGATGCATCTGACAAATATACATGCACGGTGGAAAGGCAAAAGACCAATACCCCTTTACAGGCATTGGTACTCATGAATGATCCTCAGTACTTGGAAGCATCAAGGGCATTGGCGGAAAAAATGATTAAAATTGGCGGGGATGATATCCAAAGACAAATCACTTACGGATTCAAGGCCATGACTAGCAGAAGTCCCGATTCGGACGAATTGGGAGTATTAATGAGACTTTATTCGATGGAATTGGAGGATTTTACGGCATCTCCCGAAACAGTGGAGGGCCTTTTGAGCCTCGGAGAATTTACGTCGGATCCAAATCTTCCCAGGGAAACAGTGGCTGCCATGACCTTAGTGGCATCTACGTTGGTGAATTATGATGAAGCTGTATATAAAAGATGATGACGTTTGCCGATAGGCTTCGGTTTGAAATCAAAAATGGATTATAGAATTAAAATTACCCTTGAAATGAGCATTTTGCACAATCTACATATGGACCGCCGTCAGTTTTTAACAAAAACCAGTTTGGGTTTGGGCAGTTTAGCCCTTGGCTCTCTGTTGGGTCCCAGCCAACTGATGGCCAAACTGGCTCCGGGCACCAGCAATGAAGGTGGCGGTTCTCTGCACTTAGTCCCTAAGGCCAAGCGCGTAATTTATCTTTTCCAAAGTGGAGGTCCTTCCCAGATGGAGCTTTTTGATTATAAACCGCTGCTTAACGAGCGCTTTGGCCAGGAGTTACCGGAGTCTATACGGGCGGGGCAGCGGCTCACAGGTATGACCTCCAATCAGAATTCTTTTCCATTGGCAGGGTCAGTTTTTGATTTTGCCCAACATGGTCAAAGCGGTGCATGGGTTAGTGAATTGATGCCATATACAGCAAAGATTGCGGATGAGTTGTGCTTTATCAAATCCATGCATACAGAAGCGATCAATCACGACCCGGCAATTACCTTTTTTCAATCAGGATCCCAACTCAGCGGTCGGCCTTCTATGGGTTCTTGGATTAGTTATGGGTTGGGCAGTGAAAACAAAAATTTACCGGATTTCTCCGTGTTGCTTTCCAAAGGAAGAGAGGGTGACCAGCCGCTGTACGCCAAACTTTGGGGGTCCGGCTTTTTGCCATCACTACACCAGGGAGTGCAGTTTCGGTCCGGTAAGGACCCGGTCCTATATCTGAATGACCCGGAGGGGATAAACAAAGGAAGCCGTAGAAGGATGTTGGATGCGCTGAAGGAGCTTCATGAGATGAAATACGAGAAGGTAATGGATACGGAAATTAATTCCCGCATTGCCCAATATGAAATGGCGTACCGGATGCAGGCTTCTGTTCCCGAAACCATGGACATATCCAAAGAGCCTGATTACATCTATGACATGTATGGACCTGATTCCAGGGTACCGGGCACCTTCGCCGCAAACTGTCTTTTGGCGAGGAGGCTGGCGGAAAAGGACGTGAAATTCATACAACTCTATCATCAGGGTTGGGATCAGCACGGCAATTTGCCGAGAGATATACGGATCATGAGCAAGAGCGTGGATCAGGCGGGTGCTGCTTTGGTAATGGATTTAAAACAACGGGGGCTTTTGGACGATACTTTGGTTATTTGGGGAGGGGAGTTTGGCCGAACCAATTATTCGCAGGGGAAATTGACAAAAGACAATTACGGCCGCGATCACCACCCGAGGTGCTTTACCATGTGGATGGCAGGAGGTGGTGTCAAGAAAGGATACATCCATGGCGAAACCTGTGAATTTGGATACAATATTGTCAAGGATCCCGTACATGTACATGATTTTCAGGCTACGTTACTCCACCTGTTAGGGGTAGACCATGAAAAACTTATTTTTAAACACCAGGGAAGAAGGTTTCGGCTGACGGATGTAAGTGGACATGTGGTGAGGGATATTTTATCGTGAACACGAATAGATCCTTTTAGGCTTTAACCAATCAACGTTTCAATAGTGTTCTTAGAAACTCCTAAAAAGATCTGAAAAAACGACCTGCAAGATGGCAGTCAGCACTTAAACCCTCCGAAAGGAGTGATTTGATTTTGTAACTTTCATCCCCCCGTGATTAGGTTGTTTGTCAACTCGTAAATATGAGAAGAGAAGTCTTAATCCAATTAATTATTGAGGTTTTTTGACTATATTTTTTATTACTCTGCCTTCGGATTTAGGGACACAATAAAATATTTTAACGTTTAAAAATAATAATAAATAAAACGCTAATTTTTGTGGATAAAATCCTTATTATTGTTAGAACGGAATAAATTTATATTCTTCAAAACACTATATTTTCTGGTTATTATTCTTAATTTAATTGGTATACCTTATGAAAAGAATGCTACTTGCAAGGATTGGAATTGGGAAATTCTGTCCTGGGGGACTTCGGACCCTGCTTTGTTTTAGTGCATTGATGGGGACTTACCCCACCTTTGGAATTAGCTCCAGTTCGAATGGAAATTTCCCAAAGGGCCTTCATTTACCAACCGGAAGTAATTCTAGCCATCTTGAGGTTGGGCTATCGGAGTTGATGGCTAATTTTCCTGTTAATCTATTAAGCACCATGGAGAATAGCATGGATGTGACAATAAGCGGGACCGTGGTGGATACAAATGGAGTACCTATTCCTGGCGTGACAGTTTCGGTCCCAGGTACTAGCATTGGAACTGCGACTGATTTGGATGGCAAATATAGTCTATCAGTACCCGACGGAGCCACTTTGGTGTTTTCATTTATCGGCTTTGTGTCCCAGACCATTTCTGTGGGTGACCGGAGTTTGATTGATGTTACTTTGGCAGAGGATGTTTCTTCTCTTGAAGAAGTTGTTGTGGTCGGATACGGCACACAAAAGCGTGCCAACATAACCGGTTCTGTGGATCAGGTTACTTCGGAGGTATTTGAAAACAGACCCATGACCAATCTTACACAGGGTATGCAGGGCTTGATGCCCAATGTAAATATCCGCTTAATGGATGGAAATCCCTCCGGAGCGCCTGCCATAAATATCAGAGGGGCAACTTCCATAGGTGCAGGTGGAAATGCCCTGGTTTTAATTGATAATGTGGAAGGAGATCCAAGTCTGGTCAATCCCAATGATATAGAGAGTATTACGGTTTTGAAAGATGCCGCTTCTGCTTCTATTTACGGAGCCAGGGGTGCTTTTGGCGTTATTCTTATTAAAACCAAAAGAGCCCCAACCGACAGGATGGTCATCAATTATTCCTCCAATTATTCCAGAAAAAGTCCAACCACTGTGTTTGACCATGTTACCGATGGATACTTATTTGCCAAAATGTTCAATGAAGCTCACCTTGGAAGAACGGATTACGCCACACCGCCGCTCGGCGTCAATAAAACCATTCGGTTTTCTCCGGAATACCTAGCAGAGCTAAAAAGGAGATCCGAGGATCCTAGTTTGCCCAGAGTGGATGTCAACCCTACTACGGGGGAATACCAGTATTACTACAATACCAATTGGTATGAAGAACTGCAAAAAAGTTCTTTGGGTACCTTCGAAAATAATATATCTCTTACCGGAGGGTCTGAAACCACCTCCTTCTTTGTTTCGGGAAGGTTATTTTCGCAGGAAGGCTTATTTCGTTATAACTCCGATGACTACAAAACCGGTAATATACGGGCACAGGGGTCTGCACAGGTATTGCCCTGGTTGGAAATCAACAATAATTTTGAATACTCCAATAAAAAATACCACTATCCAATTGATGGGGCAGGAGAACAAGTCGGGCCATGGGCGATGATTGCTTTGGAGCATTTCCCGATGGCTCCTTTACACAATCCGGACGGAACCCTGACTTATTCTGCGGCGTATGGGGTAGGGGATTTCTGGTATGGTAAAAATGCCATGGATCAGGATATCAACAGATTCCGGAATACTACCGGAGCAGCAGCGAATTTTTTTGATAAGAAATTATTGGTTAATGGAGATTTTACCTATACCTATGTTTCCGATGACAATAAGACCACAAGGGTTCCAGTACCGTACAGTGTGAGGCCGGGGGTAATCGAAATGCTTGGTGCAAACAAGAACGATGTGCAGGATATCGCCTCAACTACCAATTATATAGCTGCCAACCTTTTTGCGGCATTTGAAAACTATTATAAGGACAGGCATTATTACAAAATAATGGCTGGGGCCAATTATGAAAATTCTGAGTTTACCCAACTGACGGCACGCAGGGACGGCCTGTTGTTTCCGGATGCCCAAGACCTGAACCTAGCAATTGGTGAAAATATGGTTATACGTGGAGGGTATGAAAAGTGGAGGACCTTGGGCACCTTTTTTCGGTTAAATTATATATTTGACAACAGGTACCTTTTAGAGGTAAATGGCCGGTATGATGGTTCTTCCAAATTTCCTACCTATGAAAGTTTTGCCTTCTTTCCATCCGTTTCGATGGGTTGGAGAATTACCCAGGAACCATGGTGGAATGTATCGGAAAGGATATTCTCCGATATCAAATTCAGAGGATCCTATGGGTCACTTGGTAATGGTAATATTGCATCCTATCGATTCCAGGAATTGTATTCTGTGACAGGCCAACATCCCAGGGTACTTGGAAATACTAGACCTTCTTTTACCAGCCTTCCTACCATTTTACCGGAAGGCCTTACTTGGGAAACTTCCACCACCCGAAATATTGGGGTTGATATCTCATTTCTTTCTGATAAAATGCAATTTGTCGGTGATGCCTATATCCGCAAAACCACAGATATGTTTACGACAGGGCCAACATTGCCAGCTGTGTTTGGAGCTGCACCACCTAGGGGAAATTACGCCGATCTAGAAACCAAGGGTTGGGAAATGATGCTCAATTGGTCCGATAATTTCAGGGTAAAAAATAAACCATTAAATTATTCCGTCCGCCTAAATATGTCGGATAATGTTTCGACCATTCTCAAATACAACAATCCCGATAAAAGATTGACAGACTATTATGAAGGGCAGGTTCTGGGCGAAATCTGGGGTTATGTTACTGAAGGCCTTTTCACCTCTACGTCGGAAATAGAAAGTCATGCAGATCAAACATTTATACGCCAGTCCGACGGCAGAATCCTGTTACCGGGTGATGTTAAGTTTAGAGATGTTAATGGCGACGGCAGGGTTAACGCAGGGGACAATACGTTGAACAACCCGGGAGACAGGGAAATAATTGGGAATGCATCACCCAGATATACCTACGGTGCTATGCTCAATGCCGATTGGAACAACTTCTTTGTGAGTGTGTTTTTTCAGGGAGTCGGGAGACAGGACTGGTATCCGAGTGCAGGGGCATCCCTGTTCTGGGGACAGTATAACCGAACCTATAATGATATACCTACCTGGCATTTGGAACCCGGTATAATCTGGTCCGAGGAGATGCCGGATTCTTATTTTCCAAGATACCGTGGCCATAATCGTTTGGGTGCGGATGTTCCCGGAAGCGCTTTGGCTCCCCAGACACGTTACATGCAAAATGTAGCATACGTCAGGTTAAAAAACTTACAGGTAGGCTATAACCTACCCCAGGCTATGACATCAAAAATCAATGCCGATGCAGCAAGAGTATTTGTAGGTGGGGAAAATCTATGGTCATGGTCACCTCTTTACAAGAGAACCAGGGATATTGATCCTGAAAACGTCAGACGGTCAGATTCCATAGTTCGACCAGCGGCTAACTATAATGCAGGGGATGGGTATAATTATCCTATCCTGGGTTCTGTAACTGTGGGAATTTCGGTAACCTTTTAATAGAAATAATCATGAAAAATATAATCTCTTACCTTTCCTTTATCGTCTTTGTTGTGTTTGGATGTAATTCGGATTTTCTAGAAGAATTCCCAAAAGATGCTGTTGGAGCAGGCCCCGTTTTCGGTAGCGAAAGTGGCTTGGAACTGTATTCCTATTCCTTTTATAATGGGCTCCCAGATGCCATGGCTATTTTTAATGGGGATGATATCGCTGACTATGGTTCCAGAAGAAACGTTACTCTCTTTCTAACACCTGGGGCTTTTTCTGCCAATGAAAGTTCCGGTTGGAGTTGGGGGCAACTGAGAAATATCAATCATTTTATTGCCAACTGTAATGATGAGCGGGTACCCCTGGAAATTAGACAGCATTATTTGGGACTAGCACGGTTTTTCAGAGCCTGGTTTTATTTTGATAAAGTTCAAAGGTTCGGTGATGTTCCCTGGATCGGATCACAGCTAGATGTTGACGATCCCGCCTTGTACAATTCCCGTGACTCGAGAACTTTGGTTATGGATTCCATCATGGTGGATTTAAACTACGCCACCGCCCATCTTAACCCCGCCGCAGATCCGAGTAGGAGCTTGATCACCAGGGATGTGGCTTTCGCATTTCAATCCAGAGTGGCCCTATTTGAGGGCACCTTTAGGAAATACCATACCAATTATGGTTTGGAATCTACTGCCAATACATTCCTTACCATTGCTGCCAACGCTGCCCAGGCGGTGATGGAAAACGGCGTGTACAGGATCCATACTGGTTCGGGTCAAAATGCGTCCTATAGGGATTTGTTTGTTAGTGAATCCCCTGTAGCCTCAGAAGTAATACTAGCCTGGGTAGCCAATGAATCCCTATCTGTAATGCATGCAGCCAACTGGCATTATTCCAGTTCCACCACGGGGATAGGCTATAACCTTACCAGAGACTTTGTCAACACCTATTTAAAGCTGGATGGAACTCCATTTACAGAAACCCAAGGCTGGCAGACGATGCAATTCGCAG